>CADCTQ010000664.1 GCA_902805615.1 uncultured Cytophagales bacterium | reverse complement strand
AGGCTTCCGGCTTCGACTACCTGGTCAACAACGCCGGCATCGGGGCCTCGGTGCCGTTCGACAAGGTGACGGAAGCGGGCTTCGATGAGTTCCTGAACGTGCATTACAAGGGCGTTTTCTTCCTCACGCAGAAGCTGCTGCCCCACCTGCGCCCCGGGGGCGGCATCGTCAACATCAGCAGCGGCACCACCCGGTTCGTCAACCCGGGCTATTCGGTGTACGCCTCCATGAAAGGGGCAATGGAAGTCCTCACCAAGTACTGGGCCAAGGAGCTGGGCGCCAAAGGCATCCGTTGCAACATCGTGGCGCCGGGCCCGGTGGAAACGGACTTCAACGATGCCGCCATCCGCAACAATCCGCAGTTGAAGGAACGGCTGGCTTCGATGTCCCCGCTGAACCGGGTGGGCCGGCCCGAGGACATCGGCGGCGTGGTCGCATTCCTCTGCACCGATGAGGGCGCCTGGATCAACGGCCAGCGCATCGAGGTGTCGGGTGGCATCAACGTGTAAGGCGGGTTTGCGTGAACCCTCCGGGTAACCCCTGCTCCTCCCCTGCGTTAACACCCGCATGAGCCGAGCTTTTATCAAAGAAGACCTGGCGGAATCCGCACCCATCATTCCGCCGCGGGCCGCGCTGCCCCCGGGGACGCCCAACTACGTGACGCCGCGGGGATTGTCGCTGCTGCGGGCCGAACTGGCCGAGTTGCAGGGCCAGCGGGCCCAGGTGGAAGCCAACCACAGCGACGAGGCCGACCGCACCCGGCAACTGACCGTGCTCAACGGCCGGCTGAAGGCCCTTACCGAACGCATCGGCACTGCCAAAGTGGTAGACCCGCGCGACCAGCCGACTGACCAGGTGCGGTTCGGGGCCACCGTGACGCTGCAAACCCGCAGCGGGCAGGGGTCCGGCCGGCGGCAGTTCACCATTGTGGGCGTGGACGAAGCCTCGGTGGCGGAGGGACGCGTGGCTTTCGTTGCTCCCATTGCCCGGGCGTTGCAGGGTGCCCGCCGGGGGCAAACCGTCTCGCTGCCGGTGGGCCGCGGCGTGGAAACGGTGGAAGTGGTGGACATTGCCTACCCCAGGACCGAGACCCCGCCCGGGGACCAGGCGCCGGACGCACCTAGTACCGCTTCATGACCGGAATGAGCAGGTTGCTGATCATCTCGTAGCCCTTGTCGGAAGGGTGCAGGCCGTCGTACGTCACGTCAATGGCCGCCTCGGGGTAGGGATATTCGTCGGTGCCGGGCGCAAACGGAATGTCAATGTAATCGGGATAAGGGTAGTTTTTGTACTGGCCGGTTTGGGGGTCTTTGAGGCGCTTGAACTTCACCAGGTGCGGCACGTCCATGCCCTTCTGGTGGTACAGGTCCACCACGGCGAATCCCTCCGCGCGGCCGATGCTGTCAATGGCAAGGGCGAACTGCTCCAGCGTTTGCCCGTTTTTTTCCTGGTAGGAACCGTACGCGTTGTTTTTCGGGTCGTTGATGTACACGAAGTCGGTGCGCTGCATGGGCGTGATGAGCACGATTTTCGCCCCCGGGTTGAGGCGGCGCAGTTTGTCCACGATGAGGCGGAACGAGCCGTACACCGTGCCGTTGCCGGTGCCGTTCCGGTAGTCGGCCAGCCGGCCCAGCGGGCGGCCCTGCCACCAGTCGTTGGTGCCCAGGAAGATCGAGTACACGTCGGCTTTGGCCAGGCCCAGCTTCTCTGCGGCGTCGGCGATGCCGCCGGAGGTCCAGCCGTTGTGGCCCTGGTTGGTGACGTGGATGTGCGGCAGCTTTCCGGTGACCCGGGTCAGGTAGCCTTTGGTGATGCGTCCGCCCGTCTCGTCGGGGTGGTCGTTGAGGTACGTGATCGAGTCGCCGATGGCGACCCAGGTGAGCGGGCGGGGCGCCAGGGAAGCGAAAAGGAAGAACGGGACCAGCAGCAGGAGGAGGTTCCGGAGGAAGGTGCCTTTGTGCGTCATGCGATCAATCTAGCAAAAACGGCCTTTTGGCAAGGAGCCGGGCGAAAACTTTTTTAGAGCGAAACGGGAGGAGCTGAACCGCAAGGATCGCAAAGGAGACGCAAGGGGCGCAAGGCGTACGCGTATTTCTTTGCGGCCTTTGCGCCCCTTGCGGTTCAGTTCTCTTACTTGCTACGAATACCCTTCGTACCTCCGCAGTACATAAAGCCCCGGGTTACGGCAAACTCCGAACGTACCGCACCCGCGCCTCCGAACTTCCGATCACTCGGATGTTGCGCCGCCGTCTCCCCCTCCCCTTCCGGACGCCCGGCGGGCAGCAAAAAGCCTCATTCCATTGAAAAAAGGCCCATTCGGCACTGCCGGCCGCCCACTCCCCGGCGGGTGGCACGGGCTTGGCACGTCCCGAACCGAAACGAAACCCTAATCCATTCTTTTCTCATCACCCAAACCCCCTCTTTCCATGAAAAAGCTGACCTGCCTGCTCCTGCTCGCCGTTTTTGCCGGAGCACTGCCCGCCCGGGCCCAGAAGCCGAGCCCCAAACTGCTCACCCCCGACAACTGCGTGGTGCTGCTCATTGACCACCAGCCCCAGATGGGATTCAGCACCAAAAACATTGAAATGACCCTGCTCCGCAACAACCTGGCCGGCCTGTCGAAAGCCACCCAGTTGTTCAAGGTGCCCGTGGTGCTCACCACCGTTGCCGAAAGCTTTGCCGGCGCCATCTGGCCCGAGATCAAAAGCGTGTTCCCCAACAACCCCATCATCGAACGCACCACGATGAATTCCTGGGAAGACCCCCGCGTGGTGGAAGCCATCCGGAAAACGGGCCGCAAAAAGATCGTCCTGGCCGGGTTGTGGACGCAGGTCTGCGGGGCGTTCGTGGCGCTGTCGGCCATTGATGAAGGCTTCGAAGTGTACTTCGTCACCGATGCCTCCGGGGACGTGAGCCGGGAAATCCACGACAGCGCCGTGCAGCGCATGGTGCAGGCGGGCACCGTACCCGTGAACTGGTTGCAGGTGATGCTCGAATGGCAGCGCGACTGGGCCCGCAAGCCTACTTACGAAGGGGTGAACCAGATCGTCATGCAGCACGGCGGCACCTACGGCCTGGGCGTGATCTACGGCCGCAAAATGCTGGGTGCCAATGCCGGTGAAGGCAAGTCGAGCAACGGGGGCAACTGATCCGGCCTTCCGCGGTCCGGACCACCCCCGATCATGAACCACGTCCTCCCCGCGCCGTCAGGCGGCGTGGGGAGGACGTGGGCATGAGATGAGCGGGTCCGGTTGGCGCATTTCGTCCCTACCGGACTGTTAAAAAAGAGTTTTCTACCCATATTTCGTCCTTACGGGGCTGCCCCGACGCCCCTGACTAGTGTAGTTCACGCACGCATGCGATTCAATGCTTAACGTGATTCACTCACTATCGCGGTTCACTGATTCATGCCGTTCCATTCATTCACGGCAAACGGAGTAAGTCCCCGGGGCGATGAGGCGGCTACCGGGTGGCCGCGCCAATGTAGAAGTAGCCGCCGATCTTGGGGATTCCGGGGGCGTATTCGCGGCGGAGGCGTTCGATCCGGAACCCGGCTTCCCCGACGAGTGCTGCAATGTCCCGGTTGAAGTGGCAGCCGTCGGCCATTACTTTTTGCAAGGGCGTGAGCCGGTGTTGCCACTTCTGCACGCCGGCGTCGGGGCTGAGCCCGTGCTCCACGAACAAAAACCGTCCCTGCGGCCGGAGTACCCGGTACACTTCCGCCAGGGCCTGGTCCACCCGCGGAATGCTGCAAAGCGTCCAGCTGCTCACCACCGTGTCGAAGGAAGCATCCGGGAACGGCAGTTGCTCAGCATCGAGGATGTGGTAGGACACGGCAATGGGCGAACGGGCCAGGTTCTTGCGGGCCAGCGGGTTCATCCCGGCGTTTACGTCCACGGTGTGCAGCTTCCGGACGTGGGCCGGGTAGTAAGGCAGGTTGAGGCCCGAGCCGAAACCGATTTCGAGCACTTCGCCCCGGGCTTGTTGCAGCACTTCCCGCCGGTAAGGGACGGCCGCTTTGCCCGACATTCCCAGGTCCATCAACCGGGGAAAGATGAATCTGGAATACAGGCCCATTTAGAAGAGGGTGTGGGTGGAGATCAACGGGTGCGGCGCGGCGTTGCCGGCTACCGGTTCGTCAGAAGCTGACTTTCTGAATTGTGCCCGCGAAGGTTTGCGCGACGTAGTAGGTGTTCAGGCCGCCTCTTTCGATTGAGTTGGGAAAATTGAGGCCCGTGAGCAGGGGCGTGTTCCGTTGCCGGGTGGAGCGTACCACCCGCCCGGAATTTTCGGCAAACGTCTCGCCGGTCCAGGTGCCGTATTCTACCACCACGGGCCGGCGGTCAATGGCCAGTTCAATGTCGGTAAGCGTTGACAAACCGGTTTGGAACACGGAAAAGTTGCCCTGTACATCCACGGCGTAAATCACGGCTTGCTCCTTCGGGAAGGGAAAACCGGTAAAAGTAGCGACTAAAAACTGCCGCCCGTCGTAGACGATGCCCGTGGGCACGGCTTCCACGACCGGAAAGCCGGGAAGCGTGGTTTTTACGGCGGGAACCGTCGCAAATACGCTCAGCGCGCCGGTGGTACTTTTCCGCCGGATGATGGCGTTGGCCCCCGCATCCAGGATGTACAGGTCGCCTTCCGGCCCGGCGGTAAGGTTGAAAAGATCGGTTTCCCCGGTATCCTCCGCAAAGTCATATGCCTTTACGAAGGAACCTACGTCTTCGTACGGCAGGTCGGTTGCCTGCCGGGGCGCATCGCCGGGCTTAAAGGAGGCTGCGTCAAACTTGTAGAGCCTTCCTTCCGTGCCGTGCAGCATGTACAGCGTGCCATCCTGCAACAGCAGGTGGTTGAGCCCGAAAATGGCGCCCTCCGGGCTGACTGCCGAAGCAAAGCCCCGCACCACCGGGTAGACCTGCCCCTGCGGCGTAACCAGGGAAAGTTGCCCGTCGTTGGTGCGGCCCGTACCCGCCTCGGTAATCCAGAGCTGCCCGTGGGCGTCGGTTTCCATCCCCAGCGGAGCCGCCAGTTCCCGGGCCAAGGTGCTGACCTGCGGTTGGCGGGGCTTCACTTCGTCTGCGATCTCCGACAGGTACTGGCAACCCGTCAGGCACAGGAACACCGGGATGGAAAGGAGAAAGGCTGGCTGGACACGCATACGGCTGGGGGTTAGGGTAAATGGTGGAAAGACCTCGCACGGGTGAATGGACGATAAGGTAAGCAATATTATGAACAGGCCGGCAGTGTCTGATTGTAAAAATATTCACGCCGTCAATGCAGGAATCCGTTCACAATCAAACATAAAATGGAATTCCGGTAAGCAACTCAAATTAAAGGCGTTACTTTTTAATGAATAGTTGAGGGATAGCCTTACTTGCAAAAGGGCATTGTACGGGCATTGGTAGTCGTTTTAAGCCACCACAAGCCACAAAGACAAGAAGACACCAAGGGGCACCGAGGCCGGTGCGGGAACGGAAGTCTTTGTGCTCCTTCGTGTCCTGGCGCCTTGGTGGCTCGAAGTGGCATTCAGTCTCTTTTCTCATTGCCGGGTGATGCGTACGCCTGCACCACGCCAGCGGCCTCCAACCCCTGCCTCATTTTTTTATTTCCGGCGGATGTTAGGGGAAAAGAAATATTCGGCGCACCTTTACTGACTGATTAGTCAGTTTATTTATTCGTAATCCAGATGCCCGGAAAATCCACCCTGTTTCGCCTGTTGAAAAAGACGCTGCTCGGGCTGCTGGCCTTCGTCGGGCTGCTGGGCCTGGCAACCGTACTGTTTATGCAACACAAGACCTTTGGCAAGCACCCGGCCGGTGACCGGCAGGCGCGCATCCTGCGTTCCCCCCACTACCAAGACGGTTCCTTCCAGAACATCCATCCCACGGAAGTAACCCTCAAAAACGCCTCCACCTGGAAAATGCTCACCGACTTTCTGAACAAACCGGCCCTGGCGACCCCACCGCGGCCCCTGCCTTCGGTGAAGACGGACCTGCGGGCCCTGGCCGACGATACGCCCACGCTGGTCTGGTTCGGTCATTCCTCCTACCTGATCAAACACCGGGGCGTGCGCATCCTGATGGACCCCGTCTTCAGCGGCAGCGCTTCCCCGGTCTCCTTTTTCGGCAAATCGTTTCCGGGCTCCGACGTGTACGGGGCCACGGACTTCGACGCCATTGACCTGCTCATTCTCTCCCACGACCACTACGACCACCTGGACTACCAGACGATCCGGGAACTGGCCCCGAAGGTGAAACATTTTTACACGCCCCTGGGCGTCGGGGCGCACCTGGAACACTGGGGCGTGCCGGCGGCAAAGATCACCGAACTCGACTGGTGGGAGGCGCATACCACCCCCGGCGGCATCGGCATCCGGGCCACGCCCGCCCGGCATTTTTCGGGCCGGAGCCTGAGCCGGGGCAAAACCCAGTGGAGTTCGTTCGTGCTCCAACTGCCGGGCTACCGGCTGTTCCTGGGCGGCGATTCGGGCTACGACGACACGTTCAAGAAGATCGGGCAACAGTACGGCCCCTTCGACGTGGCCCTGCTGGAGGCCGGGCAGTACGGGGCCGAATGGCCCTACATCCACATGCTGCCCGAGGAGACCGTGCAGGCGGCCCTCGACCTGCGGGCGGAAGTGCTCTTGCCGGTGCACTGGGGCAAGTTCCTGCTGGCCTACCACACCTGGGATGAGCCAATCAAAAGGGTGGTTGCCGAGGCCCGCGTAAAGAACGTCCGGTTGACCACCCCGCGCATCGGCGAGCCCGTGGTGCTCGACCGGGTGTACCCGGCAACGGAGTGGTGGCTTGACCTGGATGAAAAGGATTAGCAGGAGAACGGGAGGACATTTTTTTGACCAAATGCCGCATGGAGGGAAAAGCAGATAAAGGCGACAAAAGGGAAAAGATCATCGGGGCCGCGTTCCGGCTGTTCTGCCAGCAGGGTTTCCAGGCGACCTCCACCGCCCTGATCGCCAAAGAAGCCGGGGTGGCTACGGGAACCTTGTTTCTCTACTTTTCGAGCAAGGCCGTGCTCATCAACGCCCTCTACCAGGAAGCCAAGGCGGGGCTTACGGCGCACCTCCAGGCCGGCTACCCCGGCCCCCCGGGGGTGGGTGACCGCTTCCGGCACCTGTGGTTTGCGGCCTGCCGCTGGGGCCTGGCAAACCCCGATGCCTTCCGGTTCATGACCATGTTCCGCTCTTCGCCCTACATCTGGCAGGTGACCCGGGCGGAGGCGGCTTCGGCGGCGGCCTTTGCCCGGCAGTTGGTGCAGGAAGGACTGGACACGGGCGTCCTGCAACCCATCCCCCCGGACTTGCTGCTGGCCCTGCTGGACGGCGCCGTCACGGCAACCGTGACCCACTTGCAGGAACACCGGGACCCGGCCGCGGCCCGCGGTGGCGTGGAACAAGCCTGGGGCGTCTTCTGGCGAGGCGTGGCCCGGTAACGCACCAATGCTTCTCCCCTCCCCAATGACCCTACGATTAGGACACTTTTGTGGAACCTGCCTGAAAAACCATCCCGAGCCGTCAGTGAGACACTGACGGCGGCAGACACTGACGGCGGCGTGCGGATCTTGACGGAGGTTGTTCCGTGCCGTTGTTGGCGTCTTTTGCTGCCGTGGTCAGTGTCTCACTGACCACTTTTCGCACAATTTCACAAAAGTGTCCTAATCGTAGCCCGGGTTGCCGGGACAGCCCCACGGGGTACTACTTGCAACAACTCCGTGTTTTTTAAACATATTTACAACGATGTCGTTATAAATAGCGTAAGCATTTCTGACAAACCACCAAAAACCAATCAGCATGAAAACCAGCAACGTCGCCCGGTGGGGAACGGCTGCCTTCGTGATCGGGAGCATCCTGAGCACCTATTTCCTATCGGGTCCCCGGCGGCGGGGCAGCAGCACGAAGTTGTTCGAGGAACAGCAGCGCCCCCTGGACCAGAACCTGACCACCCCCGCCAACGCGACTTTCGCCCTCGTGTGGCCCGTGATCTACAGCGGTACCATCGGGCTGGCCCTGCACCAGGCCCTGCCCGCCCAGCGTGACAACGGGCGTTACGCCCAGGCCCGGCCCTGGCTGCTGGCGTGCTACGCGCTGAACCTGGCGTTCGGCTACTTCTTTTCGCGTCCCGACCAGGCGAGCCGCGTGGGCGCCGGCGTCACGACCATCGCCACGCTGCCCCTGGCCCTCGGCCTGCACCACGCGTTGCGGATCGGCCGGTCGGATGTGCCGCAGCCCGAGCGGACCCTGCGCCGGTCGGCGAGCCTGTACGCGGGCTGGCTCACGGCGGCTACGGTGGTGAGCACCGGCAACCTGCTCATTGAAGCGGGTCTGCGGCCGGGCCCGGCGGGGGCGGCCCGCTGGGCTTCCGGCGTGTTGCCCGTTACGGCCGCCCTGGGCCTGGTGACCGCCCGCCGGCTGAACGACCCGTATTACCTGTTGCCGTTCGTGGCCGCCTTTACGGGCATTGCGGCCAAGCAATGGGGGAAGGCCGGCGGGGTGGCGGGGCTGGCGGGGGCCGGCGCCGTGGTGACGGCCCTCTCCTTCGCGGGCGGCTTGCGGCAGTTGCCGGTGCCGACGGCCCAGCCCACCGGCGGGGAATAGCCGGAATCGGCCGCCCGTACGGCCCGTAACGCAACGGCGGGCACCCGTGCACGACCGGGATTGGAAAACCGGTGTACGGGTGCCCGCCTTTCTCCCGGATGGGCCGGGCTAGCGCGGGATTGCGGCCCGCCTTCCGAGCAGGCCATCCCCGCAAAGAGCGGTCAGGCGATTGTTTTCGGTACTTTGAACGAATCGGGAAAATGCGCCGCAGCCACCTCACTTTCGGCTGCCTTCTGCCCAATGTCGAACAACTCGAACCGGCTGTCGGCATTGCTCATTTCCACCAGGTCATCCACCTGCTTTTGAGAGTAAGGCTTGTTCATCAGGCGGTCGAGTTCCTCCTTGGCCAGCCAGAAATTGTACCTTAAATACGAAATCATCCCTTTGCCGCCGGGACCAGACACCAGCAAGTCCTGTTCCATTTTGCCGATCTCGGTGTCAATCTCCCAGCGGGTCGGCGAAGCGGAAAGCCATTGCAGAATGATCTGGTTGTGCCAGCTGGCATCCTGCATGAGCATGTCGGGGATGTCTTTGGCCCAGTCCAGCAACGTATTGCCCGTAATCTTGGCCGGGATGCTTTGCAGCCGGCTCATGCCCGTACCGACGGAAACCACCAGGATGTCGTCGGCGCCCATTTGCCAGCGGAAGGGGAATCCCTTGAGGGTCGCCACCATCAGCAATTGCAGCGCCGGGTTGTTGGCCATGCTGACCCCGCCATCCACGAAGGCGGCATCCGGCAACCCGCCGCCCACTTCGATGACCTGCGGCAGAAAATAGGTGGGGGCGGCCGTACTGGCGCGGATGGCCTTCCACAGCAGAATGTCCTTGTTGGTGCCGTCCGCGCTGTTGTAGAATCTTCCTTCCGGGTGGTTGTGCAGGGGCCACACGCTGTTGGTGTCGGCGCGTTTGGCAACAATGCACAGGCCGGTTTTTATCTCGCTGCTCCCCAGTTGGAGGGAGCCGAACACCTTTTGCAGTTCTTCTTCCAGGGGCTTTTCGTTGTAACCCGCTTTGATCACATCATCCAGTTGGAAGACATTCCACCATTTGTATTTCTTGCCGAAGATCCGGCCGCCCAGTTCGAAGTACTTCTCCTTGATTTCTGCCACGGACATGCCCGTAGCCAGGCAGGCGGCAATGATGGCCCCCGTGCTGGTGCCCCCAATGAGATCGAAATAATGGCTTAACCGGAAGGCAGCGTCGCCGCCGTGTTGGGCGCGCAGAATCGCTTCGATCTTTTGCAGGTAGCCGATGGTGAGGGCGCCCCGGATTCCCCCGCCGTCCAGGGCTAAAATCCGCTTCGGGCCGGGTGCTTTCAATCTGTCGAGTAGTGGCATGATGCGTTGTGGTTTTGGGTGATTCGGGTGCAGGTGCGTACGGTAACGATCAGGTGATTCACAAAAAAGGACCGGCCAACACGGCCGTTGCGTGACCGGGAGGGTTTTCCCGGCTCATTGGATGTGCACCAGCGGGGAACTCTCCAGCAAGGGCCGCAGTTTCCCGATCTGTTCCTCCGTAGAGTCCTTCATCCAGGTCTCGGGGGCTGCTGCATAGGCCTCTTGCAGTTGCTGCTCGCCTTTTTCGGTTTCCCCGGTGCCCAGGTAAGCTTCCGCCACCGTTGCCAGTACCCAGTAGCGGCTTTCCCGGTAGTCTTTGAGGGCTTGCGGGCTCATGTTGTCTTGCTGCACGGCAGCGTTATCGCTCAGCCATTGCGCACAGATGGAGAGCACTTCTTGCCGGACCCGCCGGGCCTGCACAAAATCGGCAATCGCTTCGGCCTTGTCGGCTGCCGAACTCGCCCGCACGTTCAGCAGGAAGGCCAGGTTGATGCCATTGTAATAATCGTTGCGCAGGTAAAACCCTCTTTCGTAGGCCCGCACGGCTTCGGAAAGCGTTTCCGGGTCTTTCGTTTCCGCGTACAGGCGCTTATGCACGGCGCCCCACAGCCCCAGCGTTTCCGTATCGTTGGACGTCTGCGGGTTGAGCGTGGACAGCAGCGCCCGGGCTTCCTGAAAGCTTTCGGTTTTGGTCGGCTGCTCACTCTTGTAGGTGAGCAGCGCCAGGCGCTGGATGATGTAGGGGTCCACTTCCTTTTTGGCGGCTTTTGCCATTTGGACCACCGTATTCAGCAGCGTTTTTGCCGTTCCCCATTCTTTCCTTGCCTGGGCGTCGTCAACCTGCTGCATCAGGACGCTGTGCACCTGGTTTTCGACCAGGTCGGCCGGATTCTGGATGGTGGCAGCCTGCTGCACGGCAGCCCGAATGGCGGCGTCCAAAGCCGGTGGGCTCAGGTCGTGCAAATAAGCGTACACCGGGCTGTCTTTGTCCCGGGGGTCCTTCTCCAATATTTCCACAATGGCGTCCTTGAGCAGTTTGCGAAAGCGCATTACCTCATCAAAATCAATCCCGTCTCCCATGTGGTGGTACTGCCGGACCACCACGTGGTTCACGTCGAAAGGAAAGCTTTTGATCCCATCCTCGGCAATGATGATGGTGGTGAAAGGCCGGAGGGCGTGGCGCACGCCGAGTTCGTAATAAGCGTTCTTGTTGGAGGTGGAAAGGTCGGCAATGACGACGTCCGCGTTCAGCAGCTGCTCATACATGGGTATGTCGATAAGCCCCGAATGCACGATCTCATCCGCCCGGACGCACGTGAGCCCCGCGTCTTCGACGGCAGGTTTGATGATGTTCTTGTAAGACTTATCCAGGTCGAGGGTTCGGCCGGTTTCAAAGTCCGTCTTTTTGCCGAATCCCATGACGACGAAGCAGGTTTTTTTGGTATTGGTTGATGGTGCCATACGCTGAGGAGTGGAATGCCTCCCGGTTGTTTTTACATGTTGGAATTGCAACGACTTAGGGGCGGACGGGGAAATGATGTCTTCTCTGGTTCTTCCGGGGTGACCGGCAGGGAGATCGTCGGAAAAGTAAGGAAAGCCCCCGGTTCCCATCACGCAATGCGTAAAAAATATTTTCTGCCGGCCCGGGGTTGGATAAAACGGATCGCCGCAGCCGTCACGGCATCTGGTTGACAACGCACTGGTAAAAAACTTGCGCCGCCGGAACGGGAGCAGGCTTGCGGGTCGGGCTGAAGAAAGGTTCCATCGGGGTAGTAAGTGAGCAGGTTAGCAGGAATGAAAGCCCCGCGGGCTAAATTTGAAGAATCGGGTAATGAATTGCAATATTTTTGCCTAATTTTTAAATTCTCTTCTTAAAGTCCTATATGCCCGGTACGGCGTGCCGGGGCTCCGGGTCGCGGCCAGCCCGCACCAGCCACGCATTAAAATGGATCGTTGGTGCGTTAAACCCGGCTACAACTGTTCAGCGGTTACAGCCGGCCGGTTGTCGCGTTGCGGGGAGGGGGCCTTGATGCCACGGCTAAGCCAGCAGGGAAATGCGGGAGAAGATGCAGGATAGCGGTTCCTGGTGAATCACCACGCGGTGAGCACCTGCGTGAAGCTTATCCGGTGCGGTGAACCAGCATTCACTTAAATTCCCATACTTTGGTTTCTAAAACTACGATCTATACTGATTCAGGAAAGACTTCAGCTCATCAGAAACGATCACATAACTTTTTTCATCGTTATGTTCTGCTTCAATGATTTCCAGTTCCTTTTTGTCCAGTATTTCATACTCTTCCGGCAGCATCTTTTTCAGTCGTATTTCACTGATGGGTTTAGGGCTGTCAGCAATTAAATTCTGCAAAATAAAAAATTCATTCATTAACTTTCTGGAACTGTAGTATTCATCACTGAGCAGCAGGATGATCCCATCAGAGCTGGTGATAAAATCAGTAATATCATTTGCCCATTTCCGCCCCGCCGAAAGGTCATTGTCATCCACAATAGCGATTCCCGTTGCACTTCTTTTGATATAATTGGCAATTGCATCTTTTAAAGCTCTGTCTTCTGCCGAATAAGAGATGAATACCTGCTGCTTGGCAGTAGAAGAGTTGCTTCTGGCACTTTGGATGTAGGCATCCCTGTTGCTCAGGAATACGTCTGCCCTGTTTAAATCATTCGCCAGCAACGCCGTTATATTCTCATAGGCAAAGCCTGCCCCGGCCGGGTCTGTTACACCCTGTTCAATGACGGGCAACTTTTCACCAAAACTAAAGTAGGTAATGTAAGGGATCTTCGTAGAGACCAGAAAATCTTTTATTGAGACATGCTGCGGCAACCAATACTTGTATATTGAATCCAGCCTGGTTGAAAAATCATTTAACCACTCATCAGCTAGCTTAAATTCAGTCTGGGTATCAAATTTTGCGATGATTGGCAGAAACACGAGGGTCTGACGTTCGTACGGTAATTTCTGTTGGGCTTCCAGTATCCGATTGGAAATATCTAACGTTCCAACAAAACCCTGTTCGTTTGCCGAGAAAAGCAACACCACAATGTCCGGCATTTGGATGGTGCCTATTCCATTGGTTTCCGTCACGCCGGTTCTGCTGTCAATGAGCACAAAATCGTACGTTTCCAGCCAACTGTTTCTGAGCTTCTCAATGTATTCCCCTCCCCCTTTCGCGTAATATTCATCAATGTCAAAATCCTGTACGCTTTTAAAGTAATTACCGTCTCTTTTTCCGGCGGTAATCAAGCTCAATGGCTGGGCATTCTTTCCGATGTCAATGAGGGTAATAAATGAATTCAAATCATAAGGTTCCGGCTTCGCCTCCAGTATTTCCATGATGCCTGCGTTGTCCCTTATTCTCTTTACATCCGTGTAAGCCTTAAAATAGAATTCCAGTCCGGGCGCTTCCAGGTCCCAATCAATCATCAAAACTTTATAACCCCATTGCGCAAGCAAAGTGCCCGTGTTGGCCAGACACATCGTCCGGCCAACCCCACCTTTGTAAGAGTAAAAAGTTATAATCTTATTCATAGTTTTGGCGCGTTAAACCGAGCGGGAGGAATAGGGGCCCAATTTTTATAAGGGTCTTCCAACCATGAATCAGACGTCCAGGCAGCATTCCATGCGGGAGCAGCCTGGATGGCGGCCGCCACTTGGTCTACCCAGCCGATGAGTTTGCCTTGCAATTCGAGGTAGATCAGGGATGCCTTTACCGCTTCTCCTACTCTGAAATAGTTGTTACAATCCAATGTGTGTATGTCGGCTGCCTGTTGCGGAAAGTGCTGTCCATCAAAGATCTTTACGGGAAGGATCAATCCGTTGGGGTTAACCGGGGACGCTAGATTGAGCTGGGACTGCCGGTGTAGCATTACAGTAAATTCTCTCAAACACCACTCAGATTGAAAGTACAGCGGGCTAAAAACGGGAACCATGATTTTGGAATGAGCCAACGCCTGTTTTATTCTATTTTTCCAGTTCATCCCGCTCATGATTGACTCCGTGTCTTTAAAAATCCTGACATTCGCATTGGCCGCCTCCGAGACAAGCGGTTCAAACAGCGGATAAAATATATCATTAACCCATTGAAGGCTTAATGGATTCGAGCGGAGGTAACTTATAAATATGTCATACTCATAATCCATGTTGTCAGTATTGATGTACTCCGAAGTGATTGATGGTTTTAAACTTTTGCACGGCCTTCTCAACCCAACTCCCAAAGTGTACGTAGCCCCGGTTCAAATCCCAATCATAGAGAGGCGCAATCAAGTCCAGGTCTTTTCCCTTGACTTTATGTTTTGCAAGCGGATTAAACCCCGGCAGATCAACATGCTCATACTGGTCCACCAAGTAGTGCATGTATACTCCTAAAATTGCGTTCTTCCTTTTTATGCTTTCCTCTATTTCATAATGCACCCACTTGCGCTCGTTGGTCATTCTGCCGATCAGAACGCAGGTAACCGTGCATCCCGCAAGCCGTGAAGCAATGAAGGCTTTAATTGCTGATTCGCCGCTTTCCGTTAGTGATTGCCAGTTGGCCTGGTCCAACAGCTCATTGCTTTCAAAAGACCTCATCACTACGTTGCTGTTTCGGACTTGCGCAACCCGCCAGGCATCTCTCGAATGATGATAACTAAAGAAAATTTTTCTTGTCATAGAATATTTAGATACAACACACGCAGCAAAACAGCAGTCAGGACCCGTTGCGTTCTTTTTACGATCTACTATCCATACTATCCATACTATCCATACTATCCATACTATCCATACTATCCATACTAGCAATATAAGCATTTAGTGCTTATTCGGGAAGTGGAGCATTCAACCGGTTGTTATGCCTTGACAAACGGAAAGTTAGCTCATAAATAAAGCTAAGCCAGCAGGGAAATGCGGGAGAAGATGTAGGACAGCGGCTCCTGGTGAATCACCACGCGGTGGTAGGGCGAGTCGCCCAGCACTACGCCCGGGCCGGTGCTCTCCCCGGGCCGGGCCACTTTCACCCGCCCGTCGAAGTAATGAACCAGCGCCAGCGACTCCCCGCTGATCTCCAGGCAGGTCATGCCGCCGGGGCTGATCACGCAGCCCGAGTTGAACAGGCACGGAATCAGGATGTCGGTGCTGTAGCGGCTGCTCCCGGCCAGGCTCGCCTTCCGGCTGGCGTTGGCCTGGAGGAGCTGGTTGCGGAAAGCCACCACCTTCTTTTCGACCACCCGGGCCGCTTCGGCCGGGAGTCCCGGGTATTGCCGCAGCAGCGTCTCGATCTGGAACTTGAGCGAATCAATTTTGGACATGGACTCGAACAGCGGCCGGTGCGTGTGGCCGATCAGCGCGGCGATCTTGCGGCGGCTGGCGTACTGGTACACCCGCTTCTCGATCTTGAACTGCTTGCGGCTGTCGTAGGCCACCGAGTAGTTGTTGATGCCCAGCGGCTGGGCGAAGTACCGCAGGAAAAAACCGATCAGGGCGTTGTGCCGCGTGTAGGCCAACGACGCCTGGTGGCCGTGAAAGAGCAGCAACTGGTGCGCGCCGTACGTGAACACGAACGCGTTGTGGTGCGGGTAGGGCGAGGCTTTGCTGGTTTTGAGGATGAGGTCGTAGTCGTGGTTGCCCACGATCTTGACCAGCCGCCCCGTCCCGGCAAACGCGTCGAACAGGGCGTACACGCTCCCCCACCGGCGGGCCACCTGGGCGTAGGTATAGCGTTGCAACTCCTCCACGTCGCCGTTGAGCACCAGCGAATAGCCTTGCCGCAGGTACTGGTGTTCCAGCACGTAGTGAAACAGGTCCGCGTTGGGCAGAAAGTCGTCGTTGGGGCCGCCGTCGCCCAGGTGAAGGTCGCTGAAAATGACCCATTTGTCGGTTGCCGTCAGCGGGTGGCGGGGCGCCTCCCGGAGCAGGGCATCGAGGTTTTGGGTGATGATTTCACTGGCAAGCATCGGGGGGACGGGTGGTTTGGGGCTGGGGCTGCACGCGCAGCCGTGGGGCAATCGGTCCGGGCGGGGTGCCTACTTGGGCGACGGGGCGGCAATGGCAATGAGCAACGCACCCACCGCCATCAGCACCGCTCCCGCGATCACCTGCCAGTTTACCCGTTCTTTGAGGAAAATGACGGCAAACACGATGGCGAACACCAGCGAGATGCGTTCCAGCGGCGACACCCGGGAGGCATCGCCCAGCTTGAGCGCCCGGAACGTGAACAGCGACGACAGGCACGTGATCACCCCGGCCACCAACAGGTAGATCCAGGTGCGGCGGTCAATGCGGGCCACGTCGCCCAGGTTGCCCTGAAACGCCACCACGCTCCACGATACGATCAGGATCAGCACCGACTGCACGGCAAAGGCCAGACTCGAATCCATGTTCTTGACGCCGGCCTTCGACAGCGTGACCACGATGGCGGCCGACAGGGCCGCGAGCAGCGAAAAGACAATCCACATATGCGTTCCTTTAAAGATTCGGGTCCTGATGCGCCAGCCCGGCGGACAATTACGCTTAAACCGGCATGAATCGGAGACTGCTTATCCAATCAGATGCAAGCATCTGATAGTCAAGGAAATACCCTCCAATTGATAGGTTTGATCAGGTTCATCTTGGTATTAAACTGCATTCCGCCGGGAGAAGGTTACAGTCTTCGGCCGCCCTATGCCTCGAGGACTGCCGGCGCGGGGTGCATGATGCGTTGCCGGTGCTGCATTCCCCAGTTCCTCAACTCCTCCAGCACTTTGTCCAGCGACCGGCTGTAGGGCGTGAGTTCGTAGAGCACCGTCACCGGCGTGGTCGGGAACACCTTGCGTTCCACGAACGCATTCAACTCCAACTCTTTCAGTTCTTTCGACAAAATTTTCGGGGTGATCTCTCCCAGGGACCGCTCAATCTCCTTGAAGCGCAGCGGACCGTTGGAGAGGGCCAGGATCAACGGCAGTTTCCACTTGCCGCTCAACACGTACAATGCATCTTTGACGGCCTTTACGCTGGCTTCGCACGCTTCGCTGCGGTGCGCCGGCCGTTCGGTTGGGGTTTCCATGAATAATCTCTTTTGGTGGGTGAACGAAGGGGTATCCCGAAGGATACTGGTATCCTTCGGGATAGTAGTATCCAACGGATAGCAAAGGTAGGTAGCTTTGCCCAAAAGAACATGAAAAAGATCAAAATCACCTACTGGCTCACCACGGCGCTGCTGGCGCTGTTCATGGCCTTTTCGGCGTACGGGTACCTGACGCAGGCTGAAATGAAGGCGGCTTTCGGGCACCTGGGTTTTCCGGACTACTTCCGGGCAGAACTGGCGGTTGCCAAACTGCTGGGCGCGGTGGCCCTGCTGGCCCCGGTGGGTCCCCGGGTCAAAGAATGGGCCTACGCGGGGTTTGCCATTCCCTTCGTATCGGCCTTTGTGGCCCACGCGGCCTCCGGCGACCCGGTGACGAACCGCGCGTGGCCGGTGGCGTTCCTGGGGCTGCTGGCCGTTTCGTACCTGGCGTACCACAAGTTGCAAGCCGGCCGGCCGCAGTCGGTACCCGCCCCGCGGGCGGAAGTGGCGGTCGGGGCCTGACGGTTTTCACCAATGGATAAACCGCCCGTGACGCGGGCCGGGCTAAGGTGACCGGCCCGCGTCACGGGCAGCAGGAAGGTTAGTTGAAAGACAGCCGGAACGCCAGCGGGGAGACGTTCGTCTTGCTTTTAAATAGTTTGCTGAAGGATTGCGGGTGTTCAAACCCGAGCCCGTAGGCAATTTCGCCCACCGACAGGGAGGTGGTCGTCAGCGTCTCTTTGGCTTTGCGGATGAGGGCGTTGTGAATGTGCTGCTGGGTGCTTTGCCCGGTCAGCGTCCTAAGCAGGTCACTCAGGTAGCTGGGCGACACGTTGAGCTGGTCGGAGACGTACTGCACGGTGGGCAGGCCCCGTTCCCGCACCTGCTCGCCCGCAAAATACGCCGCCAGCAAGGCTTCCAGTCGCGCCAGCAGGTCGTGGCTGGCGCTTTTGCGGGTGAGGAACTGCCGGTTGTAGAACCGGTTGGAATAGTTGAGCAGCACCTCCAGGTAGGATACGATCACGTCCTGGCTGTAGGGGTCAATGGCGGAGCGGTATTCCTGCGCGATGTTCCCGAGGATGCCCTCGATCAGGGCTTCCTCCCGGGCGGAAAGGCACAACGCTTCGTGAACGGCGTACGAGAAAAATCCGTACGCGGCCATCTTTTTCGCCAGCGGGTAGTTGCGGATAAAATCCGGGTGAACCATCAGCAACCAGCCCGCCCGGGGCCCGTCGCCGGGGTCGGGTTCGGCAATGAGCTGCCCGGGAGAGATGAACGACACCACCCCTTCGTCGAAATCGTAGTATTGCTGCCCGTATTTCAGTTTGCCCTTAAAATCCTTCTTGATGCAGATCATGTAGAAATTAAGGACAAATGCCTGCGACGCGGACCGGGCGTTTTCCGGCAGGTCCGCGTAATGAATGAGGCTCACCAGGGGGTGCTCCGGCTTGGGCAGGGCCATCAGGCGGTGCAACTCCGATACGGAGTTTATGAGCAGCGGCGGGGTGGTTTGCTTTTTCATTGTTTGGCTACTGGTTTAACATCGGTTTACTGGTCAATGGCGGTCATGCCGGCCGCGTCGTAACGGGCCCCGGTGGAGGTGCCCAGGGGCACAATGGCTTCCAGCGCGGCCAGTTCGCGGCTGCTCAGCGCAATGTCGGCCGCCGCCAGGTTCTCCTCCAGGTATTTAACGCGTTTGGTCCCCGGAATGGGCACCATTCCCTTCGAAAGCACCCAGGCCAGGGCCAGCTGCGAGGGGGTAACGCCTTTTGCCTCGGCCAGCCCTTTGATGGCCTTCACCAGTTCGATGTTTTTTTCGAACTGTTCGCCCTGGAAGCGGGGAATGCTCAACCGGAAATCGCCCTCCGGGAAATCGGCGGGACTTTTGATGTCGCCCGACAGGAAGCCCCGGCCGAGGGGCGAATAGGCCACGAACCCGATGCCGAGTTCGGCCAGCGTGTCGGGAATGCCCGCTTCTTCGGCCGTCCGCTCAAACAACGAATACTCGGTTTGCACGGCCGTCAGCGGATGGACCCCGTGCGCCTTCCGGATGGTTTGCGCAGAAACTTCCGAAAGACCAATGTAGCGGACTTTTCCTGCTTGCACCAGTTCGGCCATGGCCCCCACCGTGTCTTCAATGGGCGTACCCGGGTCGAGCCGGTGCAGGTAATACAGGTCAATGTAATCGGTGCCCAGGTTGGCCAGTGAACGTTCGGCCGCTTTTTTCACGTACGCCGGCTTGCCGTTGAACTGCCAGGTCAGTTGCTCCCCGTCGTTGATCTCAAAGCCAAACTTGGTGGCAACCACGTACCGGTGGCGGTTTCCCCGGATGGCTTTGCCCACCAGGCGTTCGTTGTGCAGCGGGCCGTACAGGTCGGCCGTGTCGAGGAAGTTGCCGCCCAGCTCCAGGGAGCGGTGAATGGTGGCGATGGACTGGGCTTCGTCGGCCGGCCCGTAAATGTCCATGTGGGCGATCTTGGTCATGCCCATGCAACCCAGCCCGATCACGGGTACGACCAGTCCCTGGCGGCCTAACTCCTTTTGTTGAATACTGTTCATGGTTTTCTTTTTGAAAGCGGGACGTTTGTTCCCCGGGCAAAGGTGCAAAGACCGGCCGGAGCAAAAGTAGCCGGATTGCGGGTTGTTGTAGCCAAACCCCGGAAAGTCAACGCATCGCCTGTATCGCCATTCGGACAACTGCCGGCAACCCGCTTTCGGCAAACCCAACCGTTTCGCCTCGCGGTGGTTCCAACGCCCGGCGCATAATGTACGGATTATAATTTATCATTGCCTTCTTCATCCAAACCCTACTTCCTCCCGCCCATGCCCACCCATTCTGACTTTGCGCGCCTCCGCCGCCTCCTCGGCCCGGCCGCCCTGTGGCTCACCCTCTCCTGCGCCCCCCACGAACCGCAGCAGGCCGGGCGGCCCGTCAGCCTCAGCGGCGTGTACCCGCACCTGGCGTACTACAACGACGAAGGGGAATGCGGCACGGGGGCCGTGGTGCCCTGGGCCGGCCGCCTGTGGGTGGTCACCTACGGGCCGCACCTGCCCAACGGGTCCTCCGACAAACTCTACGAGATCACCCCGGACCTGCAACCGGTCGTGCGGCCGGAAAGCACCGGCGGCACGCCCGCCAACCGGATGATCCACCGGGAAAGCAACCAGTTGTTCATCGGCCCGTACGCGGTGGATGCGCAGCGGAACGTGCGGGTCATTCCTTACCGGGCGGCGCCGGGCCGCTACACGGGCGTGGCCCGGCACCTGACCGACCCGGCCGGCAAAGTCTACGTGGCCACGATGGAAGAAGGCTTTTACGAAGTGGACGTAAAGACGCTGGGCACCCGCACGCTGTACCCCGATGCCAACGGCCGGCACCCGGACGAAGAAATCTCCGTCAGCCAGCCCGGCTCCCTGCTGCCCGGGGCGCACGGCAAGGGCGTGTACGCCGGGCAGGGCGCGCTGGTGTATTCCAACAACGGCGAAGCTTCCCCGGAAGCCCTCCGGCAGTTCGACATCGAGTCGGGGGCGCTGGCCGAGTGGAACGGCAAAGACTGGAAGGTGGTGCGCCGCAGCCAGTTCGTGGAAGTGACCGGCCCGGGCGGCCTCTACGGCAACCCCAACCCGGCGACCGATCCCATCTGGGCCACGGGCTGGGACCACAAGTCGGTGGTGGTGGGCGTGCGGGACGGCGGAACGTGGTCTTTTTACCGGTTGCCCAAGGCCAGCCATTCCTACGACGGGGCGCACGGCTGGAACACCGAATGGCCCCGCATCCGCGACGTGGGCCCGGCCGGCAAACCCGACTACCTGATGACCATGCACGGGATGTTCTGGCGGTTCCCGGGCACGTTTTCGGCGGCCCGCTCCGGCGGCATCCGGCCGCGGTCGGCGTACCTGAAAGTGATCGGCGACTTTGCCCGCTGGAACGACGGGCTGGTGTTCGGGTGCGATGATTCGGCCCAGAAGGAATTTCTCAACAAGCGCAAGGTGAAAGGCGACATTGAGGGGCCGGGCCAGTCCAACTCCAACCTCTGGTTTACGCCCGCCGGGTTGCCCGACCAGTTGGGCCCCACCACGGCCGAAGGCGCCGTGTGGCTGGCGGAACCCGTGCCGGCCGGGGGCACTTCCGAGCCGTTCCTGTTTGCCGGCTGGCCCCGCCGCTCAGCCTGGATCAAAAACGACGGCCGCGCGAAGGTTGACTTCTCCTTCCAGGCCGACGCCCGCGGTACGGGAAACTGGCAGGCCCTCCGCACCGTGTCCGTGGAGCCGGGCGGGGCCGTGCAGGTGGCTTTTTCCCCTGCTGAGATTGGCGAATGGGTGCGCGTGGTTGCCGGGGCGCCCACCGTTGCCACCGTGCATTTCTCCTACGCCGGGGAAGAAAAGCGCCCCGCCGCCGATGGGATGTTCCGCGGACTGGCGGAGGTTACCGACCCGCGGGCGGTCGGCGGGCTCCTCTACGGCCTGGGCGACAACCGCCGGGCGCTGGGCATTGCGGTGCAGCACCTCGACGGCACCGGAGCGGCGCCGGTCGGGTACTACGAGCTGGACGCCAACCTGCGCCTGGCGCCGAAAAACGACCCCGAAACCCTGGCGTTCATCAACGGGAAGTTCGCCATTCCGCAGAACGTAGTTACGGTGGATGCCTCGTCGGTGCTGGTGGTGGACGACCGGGGCCGGCGGTGGCGGCTGCCCCTGGGGCCGGAGGCGTTTGCCGGCCAGGTGCAGTCGGGCATGGCCCGCGTGGCCCGCGAAGTGGCGACCGAACGGGACCTGTTCCACTGCATGGGCACGTTCTACGAATTGCCCGCCGAAAATGCCGACGGCTTCGCCAAGATCCGGCCGGTGTCGTCGCACGGCTTCCGCATCCACGACTACGCCAGCTACCGGGGCCTGCTGGTGATGACGGGCATTGACCCGGCCGCCGCCGCGGGCAACCCGCACGTGATCGTGTCGGAAGACGGCAAAGCCGCCGTGTGGGCCGGGGTCATTGACGATCTGTGGAAGCTGGGCAAGCCCACCGGCCGCGGCGGCCCCTGGAAGAATACGGCCGTGAAGGCCAATGAGCCCTCCGACCCGTACCTGATCGGCTTCTACGAGGAGCGGACCCTGGCCCTGTCCCACGCCGGCAAGCAGCCCGTCACGTTCCGCGTGGAGGCCGAGCCGGTCGGGCACGGCCCCTGGATGCTGTACCGGGAAATCACCGTGGCCCCCGGGCAAACCGTTGACTTTGCGTTTCCCGACACGTTCCAGGCGCGGTGGGTCCGGTTCGTGGCCGATGCACCGACGGTCGCCACGGCCTGGCTGACCTATCGGTAACGGGGCTTTCTGAGAAGTGGTCACTGAGTATGTGATTAGCGTTCCTGGTGAGGCAAGCGACAGGTACTGCCGCACATCGCAGTGGCGTGCTGGCGCGCATCGCAGTGGCGTGCTGGCGCGCATCGCAGTGGCGTGCTGGCGCGCATCGCAGTGGCGTGCTGGCGCGCATCGCAGTGGCGTGCTGGCGCGCATCG
>CADCTQ010000663.1 GCA_902805615.1 uncultured Cytophagales bacterium | reverse complement strand
GCCTCCGTCGAGGATACGGTTGCCCGGACGACTTCGCGGGTGAACCGGGCCTCCAACCCCTCGGAATTGAAAATCACGGACATGCGTTACGCCCTGACCCGGGTGATGGGGGGCACGGCCATCATCCGGATTGATACCAACCAGGGCATCTACGGGCTCGGCGAAGTGCGCGACGCCGCCGACGTGCGTTACGCCCTGTTCCTCAAAAGCCGCATCCTGGGCGAAAACCCGTGCAACGTGGAAATGATCTTCAAGAAGATCCGGCAGTTCGGCGGGCAAAGCCGCCAGGCCGGGGGCGTGTGCGCGGTGGAAATGGCCCTGTGGGACCTGTGCGGCAAAGCCTACAACGTGCCCGCCTGGCAGCTGCTCGGCGGCCGGTACCGCGACAAGGTGCGGCTGTACGCCGATACGCCGGAAGCGGGTTCGGTGGAGGAGCAGACCAAACTGATCAACTACCGGGTGAACGACCAGGGCTACACCTGGCTCAAAATGGACGTTTCAATCGGCGAGCTGAAGGGCAAGCCCGACACGCTGGTCAACGCCAAGGTGTGGGAAGACGCCAAAGGCAACCTGGCCCAGTGGGGCGACCAGGCCAACCCGATGTCGTACGCCAACGCGGTGCACCCCTTCACGCAGATCCAGATCACGGAAAAGGGCCTGGAGGAACTGAGCAACATCGTGGAGCACACCCGCAAGCTGATCGGCTACGACATTCCGCTTTCCACGGACCACTACGGCCACTTTGACCTCAACAACGGCATCCGGCTGGGGAGGGCGCTGGACAAGTACCGGCTGGCCTGGCTCGAAGACATTGTGTCGTGGGAATACACCAGCCAGTGGAAAACCATTTCGGATGCCCTGGAGACGCCCACCCTGACCGGAGAGGACATTTACCTGCTCAAATACTTCAAACCCCTCATTGACGCCCGCGCCGTGGACATCATCCACCCGGACCTCGCCAGTTCGGGCGGCCTGCTGGAGACGAAGAAGATCGGCGACTACGCCGAGGAGAACGGCATTGCCATGGCGATGCACCAGGCCGGCACGCCGGTTTCGTTCATGGCCTGCGTGCACTGCGCGGCGGCTACCCAGAACTTCCTGTCGCT
This sequence comes from uncultured Cytophagales bacterium, assembly GCA_902805615.1. Lineage (GTDB taxonomy): Bacteria > Bacteroidota > Bacteroidia > Cytophagales > 172606-1 > CADCTQ01. Next base: position 5,072 of record CADCTQ010000663.1, on the reverse strand, counting down.
CGAACACCATTCGGTGGACCTGCCCTGGTGGGAAAGCCTGGTCAAAACCACCGACGGCCGCAAGCTGATCACCAAGGGCTACGCCAACGTGCCGCTCACGGCGCCGGGCCTGGGCATCGAACTCAACGAGGACGTGGTGAAAGAGCACCTGCACCCGCGGGACAAAAGCTTTTTTGCCCCCACCAAAGAGTGGGACGAAAGACGCTCCGTGGACCGGATATTCAGTTGAGTAGTGAGTATTGGGTATTGAGTACTGCGTACCTGAACTTACCCGGACGGCAGGGGCAGCGCGTACCCAATACTCAATACCCAATACCCAATACCCAATACCCTCATTCATTGCGCAGCGAACGTACCGGGTTGGCGAGGGCGGCCCGGATGGCCTGGTAGCTGACCGTCAGCAGCGTGATGAGCAGCGCCCCCGCGGCCGATGCGGCAAACACCCACCACGGCATGTCGGTCCGGTACTCGTACTTGCCGATCCAGCGGCTCATGCCGTACCAGGCCAGGGGGCCGGCAATGAGGCACGACAGGAGCACCAGCCCCACGAAATCCTTCGACAGCAGGCCCCACAGGTTGGGCACGGAGGCCCCCAGCACTTTGCGGATGCCAATCTCTTTGGTGCGCTGCTCGGCCACGAAAGAGGCCAGCCCGAACAGCCCCAGGCAGGAGATGAAAATGGCCAGCACGGCAAAAGCAGTGGCCAGCTTGCCGATGCGTTCCTCGTCGCCGAATTTGCGGGCGTATTCCTCGTCCACGAAACTGTATTCAAACGGCACGTCGGGCGTATACTTTTTAAACACGCGTTGCGCCTTTGCCAAAGCGTCTTGCGGGCTCAGGTGGCGGTTCAGCCGCAGAATCAGGAAGTTTTCGCGTTCCTTGGCGAGGTGAAACAGGGAGGGCCGCACGGGTTCGTACGGGGAGTCGGCCAGCAGGTTCTGCACCACGCCGATGATCCGGTACGGCTTGTCCCTCCACCGGAGAATCTGGCCCACCGGCTCGCGGAAGCCAAAGAATTCGGCCGCCGCCTCGTTGATGATGAAGGTGGCAGAGTCCGTCGCAAACGCTTTTGAAAAATCGCGGCCCGCTTTGAGGGTCCAGCCCACGGTTTTGCCGTATTCGTGCGACACGGCGTTGTTGGGAAACTCAACCGCCAGGTTCGGGTCTTTGCCTTCCCAGTCAAACCCGCCATTGGTGTTGTTGCTGCCCGTAAGCGGGCTGCGGGCGGCGGTCATTTCTTCGATGGCCGACACGCTTTTCAACTCGGCCCGTACCGCTTCGTAATGCTTGCTCACCGCTTCTTCGTAGTTGATGCGGACCAAACCCGCCTGGTTGTAGCCGATGGGGCGGTTCTTGGCGTGCTCGACCTGCTTGAACACCACGAGGGTACCGATGATGAGGGTGATGGAGACGGTAAATTGCATCACCACCAGCACTTTGCGGGGCAGGCCGGCCAGCCGTCCCACCCGGAACGTGCCTTTGAGCACTTTCACCGGGCTGAAAGCCGATAAGTACAAGGCCGGGTAACTGCCGGCCAGCAGCCCGGTAACCAGGCTGAACGCAATGCCCACCCCCCAGAAGACGGGACTGCGCCAGGGAATGGCCGTTTTTTTGTCGGCTACTTCGTTGAAAAACGGCAAACTGAGCATTACCAATCCCAGGGAAACCAGGAATGCCAGGAAAACGACCAGCATGGATTCCATAAAGAACTGGGCAATCAGTTGCTTGCGGAGCGAACCCATTGCTTTGCGGACGCCGACCTCCTTGGCCCTTTTTTCGGAACGGGCCGTGGCCAGGTTCATGAAGTTGATGCAGGCCAGCAGGAGCACAAACACGCCGATGACGCCGAACAGCCACACGAACTGGATGCGTCCGCCGACGTTGACGCCGTTTTTGAAATCAGAATACAGGTGCCAGTTGCGCATGGGATGCAGAAACACCTCCGGCTTGTAGCGGGCCTCGTCTTCGTCATTGTTGACCCGGTTCATTTTTACGTTCCTGATTTTGGCCGACACCTTTTCCATATTCGCATTTTCGGCGATCTGGACAAAGGTCTGGGTGAAATTGCTCCCCCAGGGGTCTTTCATCTCTTCGATCCAGGGGTTGCTGACCAGGAGCAGTTGCCAGGGCAGCATGTACGCAACGTCGCGCAGGGAGGTGTTGTAGGGCAAATCCTCGTAAATGCCCGTCACCTTCAGGTCGTACCGGTTGTCGAGCCGCATGGTTTTGCCCAGCGGGTCTTCCTTGCCGAAAAATGCCTCCGCCACCGATTGCGACAGCAGGATCGAATACGGGTCTTTGAGGCCTCCCCGGGTGCCCCGGAGCATCTTCAGGCTCAGCAGGTCGGCAATCTCCGGCTCGAAGTGATTGCCTCTTTTGATCAGCCGTTTGTCGCCGACCCCCAGGATGTGGTCTTCCGTCCAGGAAGATTGCACCACGTACGTAAAATCTCCCCCGTGCAGCTGGCGGAGTTCGGCACCCATCACGGCCGGGTTGGAGGACTGGGTTTCCTTTTTGCCGTTGTACTCGTTGTGCTGCATCACCTGGGCGATGCGGTCGTAGTTGGGGTGGTACTGGTTGAAGGACAGTTCGTCCTGTATCCACAAGCCGATGAGCACGGCTACCCCCATGCCGATGGCCAGGCCGAAAATGTTGATGAAAGAGTAGCCCTGGTGTTTGAGCAGGTTTCGAAAGGCGATCTTGAAGTAGTTGCGTAGCATGGCGGAGGGAACGGGTTGGTGGGCTGCGGGGCGGGGTGATGGCCCACTGCCGCGGCGACCACCCGGGATGCAGGCGCACAAACGACCGGCCAAACAATCACGGGGGCTCCTCCGCCCCGGATAAGCCCCTTTTTGCCTTTTGCCCGCCGGCCCGGTGTCCGTATACGAACATCCCCCCTCCTCCCCCGAACACTCACCTCCCCGCCCCAATCCTGTTCATCTTTTCAGCAAGTAAATCAAGGCTCAGACCATCAAGCCCATCCTTTCATCATTTACATCAAGGTTCAGACCCTCCATCCCGGTCATCCTTTCATCCTGCGAATCCCGATCCCTTTTAACCCGCGTTTACGCCGCTTCAAGCGGAATATTTGCGGTTTAACACAAAACTAACACTGGAAACTTTGAAATCGCCTAAAGTTTCCGGAGTTTTACGACCTCACTCTTTCCCTACATTTAATTGGAAGCCAAAGAACGAATATTGGCCGGTGCGGCTGAATTGTTCATGCGTTACGGCTGTAAAAGCGTAACGATGGACGACATTGCCCGGCACCTGGCCGTGTCCAAAAAAACCCTCTACCAGTTTTACAAGGACAAGGATGAAATCATCACCACGTTTGCCCGCAGTGAATTTGAGTGCGAAAAAGACTGCATGAAAGAAATTGCGGGAGAAGCCGAAAACGCCGTTGACGAGGTGATGCGCATCTCCCGGCACATCCGGCAGACATTTTCGAAGATGAACCCGGCGCTGCTCTACGAGATGCAGAAATACCACAGCGAAGCGTGGCAGGTGTACGCCGACTACCGGCAGAGCACCGTGTCGGACCACATCCGGGGCAACCTCCAGCGGGGCATCCGCGAGGGGCTCTACCGCGATTCGATTGACGTGGAGATTTTGACGCGCCTGCGCCTGGAAATGATCCAGCTGGCGTTCGACGCCCGGTTGTTTCCGCCCGCCCAGTTCAGCCTGGTAGACCTGCAGATCCAGATCATGGACCTGTTCATCCGGGGTGTTGCCACCCGCGAAGGATTGGAAGTACTTGACCAATACAAAACGAAATACTTTACGACCCTCCCATCATGAAAAAAAAGCTTCTCCTGCTGGCCGCCGGGCTGAGCCTCTATGCGCTGCCCCCCCACCTGCTTGCCCAGGACACCACCGGCACCCGGCGCTTCTCGCTGGACCAGGCCATTGACTTCGCCCTGCAGAACAACGTAACCGTAAAGAACGCCCAGATTGACGCCGCCAGCGCCAACGCCCGGGTGGGTGAGATCCGGGCCATCGGTCTGCCGCAGGTTAACGCCCAGGCGCAACTCATTCACAATATTGTGATCCAAAATGTAATCCTGGAAGCCGGTAAAGGGCCGTCCTTCGGTGATCCCAACCAGCCACCGCCTCCGGAGGGTACCGTCATCACTTTTCCGTTTCAGTTGAAGAACCTGGGCGGTGTTACCCTCAATGCCAACCAACTCCTGTTTGACGGCTCGTACTTCGTGGGCCTGAAAGCCGCCAAAACCTACAAGGAACTCTCCAGCAAGAGCCTGGCGGCCAGCAAGATTGACGTGACCGAAGCCGTTACCAAAGCCTACTACTCGGTGCTGGTCAACCGCGACCGGCTCAAACTGCTCGACATCAACGTGGGCCGCCTCGACACGATTCTGCGCGAGACGCGGGCCATGTACGAAAACGGCTTCGTGGAAAAGATTGACCTGGACCGTCTCGAAGTGCAGCTCAACAACCTGAACACCGAAAAGCAGAAGGTGGAGCGGCTGGCCGAACTGGGCGACTACCTGCTTAAGTTTCAAATGGGCCTGGCCATGACCGAACGGGTTGCGCTGACCGACAGCATCGGCCGCAACGCCCTCGACAACTTTGCCGCGCCGGTGGTGGGCGACTTCAACTACAACCAGCGCATTGAGTACTCTTTATTACAGACGCAGCGGGAACTGGCGAACCTGGACGTCAAGAACAGCCGGGCCGGCTACCTGCCGCAACTGGCTGCTTTCGGTACTTTTGGTTACAACCCGGCAGCATCCCGTCTGGGCAACATTCTCCAGAAGGAACGCTGGCTGGATTACAGCCTCGTGGGCCTGCAACTGAACGTTCCCATTTTCGACGGCTTTCAGAAGTACTACAAAGTGCAGCAGGCCCGGCTGACGTACCAGAAAACCGAGCAGAGCCAGAAACTGCTCGAAAACTCCATTGACCTCCAGATCAGGCAGTCGGTGACCAACCTGACCAACGCCCTGGAAACGCTCAAGTCGCAGCAGCGCAACATGGAGCTGGCCCGCGAAGTGGAACGCGTGACCCGCATCAAGTACCAGCAGGGCGTGGGCTCCAACCTGGAGGTGGTC
>CADCTQ010000662.1 GCA_902805615.1 uncultured Cytophagales bacterium | reverse complement strand
CGCTGCCCGACGGCCTGGTCATTTTCTTCAACGACATTACGCGCCACAAACAGGCCGAAGCCGAACTGAAAAGCCTGAACGCGGCCCTCGAAACGCGCAACGCGCAACTGCGGGAAGCCCAGCGGGTCGCCAAGATCGGCAACTGGGAGTACACGGTGGCGACCCGCCGGGTGTACTGGTCCGACGAAGTGTTCCGGATTTACGGCTTTTCGCCCACCGAACCCCTGCCGCCGCCCGAACGGCTGGCAACCGTCTACCACCCGGAGGATTACCCGCCTTACGAACGGATCGCCATCCGGGCGTTTACCCACGGCGAACCCTACGATACCGACGTGCGCATCATTACCCCCGCCGGCGACACCAAGTACGTCAACATCATTGCCCGGCCCGTGCGCAACCCCGACGGCCACGTGGACAAGGTGTACGGAACGGTGATGGACATTACCGACCGCAAACGGGCCGAAAATACGCTCCAGCTCCGCAACGAAGAGTTGCAGAAGATCAACCACCAACTCGACAACTTCGTGTACCGCGCCGGCCACGACCTGCGGGCGCCGCTGGTTTCGATCCTGGGCCTCATCCAGATTGCCCAGATGGAGCCCGACGCCGGCCAGAAGGACGCGTACATGGGCCTCATGCAGCGCAGCGTGCAGAAACTCGACACGTTCATCCAGGACATCATCCACTACTCGCGCAACGTGCGCACCGAAGTCAAGCGGGAGCCGGTTGACTTCCGGCAACTGGCCGGGGAGGTGATCGAAAACCTCCAGTTCATGAAAACCTTTCCCGTGGAAATCACCGTGGCCGCCGACGAACCGGTGCCCTTCCACTCGGACGCCAAACGCCTGTCGGTGATCCTGCACAACCTGGTTTCGAACGCCATCCGCTACGCCAGCCGCCGCCGCGACGCCTCGTGGGTCCGCGTCGCCATCCGCACGGCCCCGGACGAATCGCACATCACGGTGGCCGACAACGGCGTGGGCATCGGCCCGGAACACCTGCCCAAAATCTTCGGCATGTTTTACCGGGCCACCGAATCGAGTCCCGGGTCGGGGCTGGGGCTCTACATCGTGCAGGAAATCGTGCAGACGCTGGGCGGCGCCATCCGGGTGGAATCCGTACCGGAACAAGGCACTGCCTTTACCGTGCGCATTCCGAACGGGAATGGTCAGCCAGGCGTTACAGGTGAATAATTATACCAAGATGAACATGATGAAACGGATGAAGCGGAGGATATCTATCTGATGATCAGATGTCTGTATACAATCAAATGCGTGGTCTCCGATTCATTTCAGCATTAGCCGTACGTAACATAACATGACGCGATACTTTACTGCGCTGGGCAAGCAACATACGCCTTCCAGCTTCCGGGTGGTGCTGCTGCTCGACGACCGCATCCTGGTGCACCGCCGCCTGGAGCTGTACAACCCCGACGAATTCAACCTGGAAGAAACCATAACCACCGACCGCTACGTGGTGGAGGCTTTCCTGCGTAAGCGGGAATACGCCGGCCGGCAGTGGCAGGAGGTGGCCGAGGAGGATTACCAGCCGCTCGAAAAGCAGTGGCGCACCAGCCACCCGGCCGCCGGCGCCGGCCCGGGCCGCAAGACCGCCCGGCCGCCGAAGAAAACCGCCGGATAGCGTTGCGCAGAAAGACTTTTACAGAATTTTATGCGGCCAGAGTTTCATTTGGAGATTGATCCTTTTACCGAAAAGCAACCCAACGCGGATTATTCCGTATACAGCAATACATGATAGCTGCTGGTACTTAACTATTTAACTAGTCAAGTACTAGTGAAACTTGGAATGCCCTTGGTATTGCCGAGGGCCTTCCTTCTTTTTCCCGCGTATTTCCCGCCTGTTTTCCCCATTTTTTTCAACTGTCCGCAGTATTTCCGCGGCCTTACCGGCAGTCCGGCAAGGACCGGGTCATGGTCATGCGTTGGCCAGGGCCCGGTCCAGGTGCACATAACCACCGTCCACGTACAGGAGCTGCCCGGTGGTGTGGCTCGACCGTTCCGAAAGCAGGAAGGCGGCCGTGCTGGCAATCTCTTCGGCCGTGGTCATGCGTTTTCCCAATGGAATGTTGTCGGTAATGGACTTGAGTTTCTCTTCGGGGTTGGGCAGCGAGTTGAGCCACTTCTCGTAGAGGGGCGTCCAGCATTCGGCCACGATGATGGCGTTGACGCGGATGCCGTACTTGAGCAGTTCCACGGCCCATTCGCGGGTGAGGGCGTTGCGGCCCCCGTTGGCCGCGGCGTAGGCCGAGGTACCCCCCTGGCCGGTATCGGCGGTTTTGGAACTGATGTTGACAATGGCGCCTTTGGAGGCTTTGAGGGCGGGCAACGCGTGGTGCGCCATCAGGTAGTAATGCACCACGTTGCGGTGCAGCGAAGTGATGAATGCTTCGTAGTTGCCGCTTTCCAGTCCCACCCCGTCGTTCACGCCGGCGTTGTTGACCAGGCCATCGAGGCGCCCGAACCGGTCGAGCACGGCCCGCACGGCCGCCGCGGAAGCTTCGGGCCGGGTGAGTTCGGCCGCGACCTGGAACGCCCGGCCGCCGGCCTTTTCGACTTCGGCCACGGCCTGCCGGTTGTCTTCTTCGTTGCGTCCGACAATGGCGGGGATCGCGCCTTCGGCAGCCAGTACTTTTACGATTCCTTCGCCGATGCCCTTGGCGCCGCCGGTCACAATGATTACTTTATCGCGCAGTTGTAAGTCCATCTGAGGTTATGGGTTATTCGTCTTTGTTGGCTTGGAAGGTAGCAAATATCCGCTGATTTTGCCTAATTTCGGGGTTATTGACCTTTTTGATGCTTAAAAAGTACAGCCCGTACCTACTCCTTACGGCGCTCCTCACGCACGGGCTTCCCGCCCCGGCGCAGTCCAATTTCGTGGAGGGTTACGTCGTCACCACCACCGGAGACACCCTCAAAGGGTACATTGACAACCAGGACTGGGCCAGAACCCCTTCCCGGGTGGATTTCAGGCGGAGCGCCGGGGAAGCAGCCCAACCCTACGACCCCCACCAGGCGGCGTCTTTCTACATTCAACCCACGGGAGAGTTGTTCGAAGCCAAAAAGGTTTCAATGGACAAGTCGCCCACCCAGCTCAGCAAAATGATTCCCAATGCCCCGCCCGTGGTGGTGCAGGATACGGTTTTTCTGAAAACCCTCACCCGGGGAAAAGTAAGCCTTTATTACTACCGGGACGAAGCTTTTAAAACGCACTATTACCTTCAGAAAGAAGCCCAGCCCGAGGAACTGGTGCTCAAAAGAGGGATGAATGACCAGCGTGAACTGGTGGTCACTGAACGCTACCGGGGCCTGCTGGCCTATTACCTGGGGGATTGTCCGTCCCTGCAAAAGCAGATTGCCGCGGCTCCATTCAAGGGCGCCGCTTTTTTCCGGCTGGTGTCGGACTACTACCAATGTACCGGCAGCCGCCCGGAGTACGTAGAAGGGGTTGAGCGGATGGAGAAAATAAAGCTGGAAGTAGGAATAACCGGGGGCATAACCACCAGTGGCATGCGGATCAAGGGCGGCTACTACGGGCAAATGAATTTCGGGTCCACGACGTTTCCGGCGGCCGGCGTATCGTTCAACCTGGTCATGCCCCGTAACCTGAGCAAATGGTCGTTCTACAACGAAATGACCTGGAAGAGGTTCGCGGGACGCAACCGGGAAACGCCGATTGCCACCCGCAACCAGTACTATTTTGACCTTGCTTATCTCAAACTCATCAGCATGGTGCGCTACCAGCATCCGGGCGCCAAGGTAAAGCCCTACGTCAATGCCGGGATTGCCAATGCTTACGCCCTACGGCTCGAAACAAACGCCATGGACGGAGCCAGGAAGTACGAGCAAAGCCTGATCGGAGGCATTGGGGCGACCATGAAAAGGCTTTCGGCAGAAGTCCGGTTCGAGCGGGGAAACGGTACTTCGCCTTTCTCCGCCGTCAGTTCGGCAACGCGAACGTTCAGTTTCCTGCTGAATTACCGGTTGACAGGGCGCTGAACGTTCCTCCCGCCCCTGATCGCGCCCTTTTCACTCCCAAAGCCCAAACGCTATACCCATCCACCTTCCTACTCCCCCGCCTCCCCCACTTTCCCTTTCGGCTCCGGCTGCACCATGAAGTCGGCGGTGGAGCGGTTGAGGGCGATGGGGATGTTGTTGCTGACGGCCGTGCGGATGAGCGTCTGGATGTCGTGTTCGTGGCTGTGGGGCGTGTGCGGGTCCATGAAAAAAACGACCCGGTGTACTTCGTCCATCAGGATTTTGGCCGCCAGCAGGATGTCGCCGCCCTGGGGGCCGTGCCCGAACGATTCGACCCGGAGGTCGAGAATGCTGTTGACCAGTTCGGCCGTGCTGCCCGTCCCGATCAGCCGGTACTTGCGGAGGGCTTCCCGGTGGTCTTTTACCCACTCCAGGAGTTCATTTTTCTTCTGGTCGTGCGCAATCAAGGCAAGCGTTTCCATAGGAGATAACATGAATTGAAAATGAAAAATTGGCAATGGAAAATGGCAAGCAGCCCCAATGGCCCCGGAGAAGTTTCCGTACGCGCCTCATTTTCAGTTTTCCATTGTTAATTGAAAATTTATTTTACCCCATGAGCAGGGATTCGGCGCCGTCAATCCAGATGGGGGTGCCGGTGACGTGGCCCGACCGGTCGGAGGCCAGGAAGAGCACCAATTGGGCCACCTGTTCGCTGGTGCCGGGCTTGCCGCGGGTCAGCGGGATTTCGCCGGCGGGAAACTCCACGGGTTCTTTCTCCTTTTCGATGTTGCGGTGCTGCGTATTGTCGTCAATGTCGGTGGTGATGGCGCCGGGGCACACCACGTTGACCCGGATGCGGTGCTTGGCGAGTTCGAGGGCCGCCATTTGGGTAAAGGCCACCTGGGCGGCCTTCGTGCAGGAATAGGCCGTGGCGCCGGTGTTGCTGAAAATGCGCGTGCCGTTCACCGACGAGGTAACGATTACCGAGCCGCCCTGCTTTTTGAGGAGGGGAATGGCGTACTTCACCGTGAGGAACGTACCGCGGAGGTTGATGTTGATGGTGCGGTCCCACTCCTCGGGCGACAGTTCTTCGAGCGGCGCCCACACGCCGTTGATGCCCGCGTTGGCAAACACCACGTCGAGGCGGCCCCACCTGGCCTGCACTTCGCCGATGGCCCGTTCCATCTGGTCGGCCTGCGAAATGTCGGCCAGCACGGAGATGGCTTCGCCCCCTTCCCCCGTAATGCGGGCCACGACGGCTTCCAGTTCATCGGCGGTGCGTCCGAGGGCCGCCACTTTGGCGCCTTCCCGGGCAAACAGCCGCGCCGTGGCTTCACCGATGCCCGAGCCGGCCCCCGTGATGAGGGCTACTTTTCCCCGCAATTCTCCGTTCTGTTGGTTCATGGCAAGTGGTTGTTGGGTAATGGTGACTGGTCAGTAGTGCATTGGTCATTGGTCAGTGGTCAGTGGTCAGTGGTCAGGGGGTACGTAGGTCAACCGGATGCGATGACTTACGCCCACCCAATGACCAATGTCCAATGACCAATCAACCAATCATATTCGCTTACAAGGACGGCAGGTAGCCGAAGAGTTCGGCCAGCTGCATGGCCTGCGTGGTAAGGGGTTCGTCTTCGCCCACGGCCTTCATCAGGTCGTCGAGCTGCGTTTTGTGGGGGGCGCCGTTGCCCGCAAGCCGCTCCCGGATGGCGGCCAGGCATTCAGTGGCGGCCTGTTGCTGCCCGGGAGCCAGTGGGTTTGGTTGCCCGAGGGCGTTGGTCAGGGTGTCGGTGAGGCGGAGGGCTTCCTGCTTCTGCCTTTCGTCGGGGGGGTTGGGGGCGGCTTGTGCGTTCATGGCGGTTGGGAACGAAAAATGGTCTGGTAAACCTGTTATTCGCCCTTTACGGGCAACCCGGCCGATATGTTTGCGCAATGGCGCTTCAGTCTGAACCTTGATTTGCCTGATGGTCTGAACCTTGATTTACCTGATGAAATGATGAACATGATGAAGATGATCCCGATTCAAATCAAGGTCATCATTCCATCAGGCGAATCAAGGTTCAGACGAACTTTTTTTCTACGTATTTTCCGAAACCTGAATCTTTATGGACGCTCCTGCCGTAAATGGAAATGGAGGTCTCTCTCATTTTTTTCCTGTTTTTTCGCAGAATTTTTCAGTTCCACCTG
>CADCTQ010000661.1 GCA_902805615.1 uncultured Cytophagales bacterium | reverse complement strand
CGGGTTGCCTGGCGGGGGGAAGCATCATTGGGCCTAGCCCTTTTTGGTTCTTTTTGGGGCAATGCCAAAAAGAACAAACCCCACTTACGCTTCATCAACCATTCACCATCCCCTCACAACCAACTCCTCACAACCTAACCCTCACTAACCCTACCCCCCTCTAATCCCCACCTGCGCTCATCACATACTCAGTGTCCCAGTGACCACTTCAGAGAAAGTCGTGATGTTTATTTGGAGGAAGCCAATATGCCACGGAATCTCCCTGTCTTGCCGCCAAACGCCGTGTTTGGCGCGGAGATCCAAAAGTACTGAGTAGTCAGCCACTAAATGGCTGAGTCAAGCGTGGACGCTTGACTCAGTGAGCGGCCCGCTTCGACGGCGGGTAGCCATTCTTTTCTTTGCGAATGTTCTTTTTTGGGATGGTTTTCCTAGGATTCGCCTCCGACCAGGGCAATCTGCAGAATCCGGCGGGCGTCCCCTTCGCCGTACTCTTTGAGCCACACGTTGGCCGGCTGCACCGACAGCACGGGGGCGAACTTGCACCGGTCCGTGCATTCGGTTTTGACGATCTCCACGGTGTCGCGCAGGCCGGCCTCGCGCAGCTGGTGCTTGAGTTCCTTGCACATTTCCTTGCCGCCGCGTTTGCCGCACTTGCTGCCCACGCACACGTATATCGTCTTTTCAGGTTGATGAAACTTACTCATGGTCATTCCGGCTCCGCGCCGTTCTTTTTGGGTTTAAATGGGTATACGTGACCGGGTGGGCATGCTCTTCTTTCCGCCCTCCTCGCGCTGCGCACCGGCCACGCCTTCCCCGTAAAATTACCCCAATCTGCCCGAACTTCCGCCATTCCGGGTCCTTCTGTAGCGGGAATACCTTTTCGCGGAAAAGGAACTTCCCTTCCACGATTCCGTACATCCGGTATAAGACCAAGACGAACCTTCAGACCCAATGCAAATAGAAGAATTCCTGCCCCGGTTCGGAGAGACCTGGGGAATCGTGGGGGCCCTGGGCGCCATGCTGGTAGCGGCGCTGGCCGGGTACGCCGTGCACAAGATCGTGTTCGGCATCCTGCGGCGCTGGGGCCGCAACTCCCAGTTGTCCGTGGCGCACCTGCTCGACGTGTACCTGGAGTCGCCGCTCAAGTACCTGATCGTGCTGCTGATGGTCCTGTTTACCGGCTACAGCCTCACTTTCTCGTACCGCGACCCTATCCTGCACACCCTCACCATCGCGCTGGTGGCGGCCGGCGCCTTCCTGGCCATCCGGGTGATTTCGTTTGCCCGGGAACTGATCGTGAACCACTACGACGTAAAGGCCGAAAACAACCTCCAGGCCCGCAAGATCTACACCCAGTTCCGGATCATTGAGCGCATCCTGGTGTTCGTGATCGTGCTGTTTGCCATTGCCATTGCCCTGCTCACCTTCGAGCAAGTGCGCCAGGTGGGCGTGAGCCTCCTGGCTTCGGCGGGCGTCATCGGCATCATCGTCGGCTTTGCCGCGCAGAAAACCCTGGGCAGCCTGCTGGCCGGCATCCAGATTGCCGTGGCCCAGCCCATCCGCATTGACGACGCCGTGATCGTGGAGGGCGAATTCGGGCGGGTGGAGGAAATCAACCTCACGTACGTGGTGCTCAAAATCTGGGACGAACGCCGGCTGATCGTGCCCATCAACTACTTCCTCGACAAGCCCTTCCAGAACTGGACCCGGGTGTCCACCGACCTGCTGGGCACGGTGTTTTTCTACCTCAACTACAACGCCCCGCTGGAAGCCATGCGCGGGGAACTGGACCGTCTCCTGCACGACAACCCGCTGTGGGACGGCAAGGCCAAGGAATTACAAGTGACCGACGTGAAGGAAAGCAGCATCGAAGTGCGGGTGCTCGTCAGTTCCACCAACAGCGGCAATACGTTCACGCTGCGGTGCGACATCCGCGAAAGCATGATCACTTTTTTGCAAAAAAATTACCCCGAATGCCTGCCCCGCACCCGGATGGAAGTGGTGAGCCTGCCCAAATCCAACGGCCAGGCCCGCGCCGACGAGGGAGAAGCGTTGGTTAGCAAAAATAGGTAACCCGCTGATAAACAAACGAAAAGTTGCCGGCAAGTAGGTAAAAACCACCAAAAGAACCCATTTTTGCACCGAATCAGGGGGCTTTCCGTATATTGTACAGATTAAATAATAAAATTGATTTTGCAGAGGCCACTGCACCCGGCAACCCCGCACCGCTACCGCTAAACCCTTCGACCTACCTATGCCACGATTAATCACCATATCGAACCGACTTCCCATTTCCGTCAAAGTGAAAGACGGCAATTTCATTTATGAGCAAAGCGTGGGGGGCCTGGCTACGGGGCTGAGTTCGACCAATACCAGCGAGAACTACTGGGTGGGCTGGCCGGGCATGACCATCCGCACCGAGGACCAGGATGCGCTCAAGGAACGCATGAACAACGACAACCTCCAGCCGGTGTTCCTCACCGACCGCGACTACGAAAACTTCTACGAAGGGTTCAGCAACAAGACCATCTGGCCGCTCTTCCACTACTTCAAGCAATACACGGTCTACAAGAAAACCTACTGGGAAGCCTACAAAAAGGTGAACCAGTGCTTCCGCGACGAGATCGTGAAGATCGCCCAGCCCGACGACATTTTCTGGGTGCACGACTACCAGCTCATGCTCCTGCCGGGCATGCTGCGCGAAGTTTTTCCCGACGCCACCATCGGCTTTTTCCTGCACATCCCGTTCCCGTCGTACGAACTGTTCCGCTCCTGCCCCTGGCGCAAGGAAATCCTGCAGGGCATCCTGGGCGCCGACCTGGTGGGCTTCCACACCTACGACTACGTGCGGCACTTCCTCAGCGCCACCTCCCGCATCCTGGGCCACGACCACTACCTGGGCCGCATCACCATGGCGGGCCGCGTGGCCGAAGTGGACTCCTTCCCGATGGGCATTGACTACGACAAGTTCGCCAAGGCGGTGTTCGAAAAAGAAACCATCCGCGAGATCATCGAACTGCGCCAGCAGTTGGGCAAGGACAAGATCATCCTGTCGGTGGACCGCCTCGACTACTCGAAGGGCATTTTGCAGCGCATCCTGGCGTTCGAGCGGTTCCTGGAACGCTTCCCCGAGTACCAGGGCCAGGTGACCCTGCTGGCCATCGTGGTGCCCTCCCGCGCCACCGTGGACCAGTACAACCAGCTCAAGCAGCAGATTGACGAGGCCGTGGGCCGCATCAACGGCAAGTACAACACGCTGCGCTGGACGCCCATCCACTACTTCTACCGGGCCCTCCCCTTCCACACGCTGGCGGCCGTGTACTACATGTCCGACATTGCCCTCATCACGCCCTTCCGCGACGGCATGAACCTGATCGCCAAGGAGTACATCGCCTCCAAGACCGACCAGACGGGCGTGCTCATCCTGAGCGAAATGGCCGGGGCGGCCAAGGAACTCATGGAAGCCGTGCTGGTGAACCCCGACGACGTGCACGACATCGTGCGGGCCATCCACAAGGCCCTCACCATGCCCCCGCAGGAGCAGATTACGCGCAACGCGGCCATGCAGCAGACGCTCAAACGCTACAACGTGCACCGCTGGTCGGAGGTGTTCATGACGCGCCTCCAGGAGGCCCGCCAGGCCACCGACAAGATCAAGCGTAAGAAGTACAGCGAAGACATCCTGGCCGGCATCGTGCAAGCCTACAACGACGCCGACAAGCGACTCTTCCTGCTCGACTACGACGGCACGCTGGTGGATTTCCAGGACGACCCGCAGAAGGTGGCCCCCGACGAGTACCTGCTCAACCTGCTGCGCAAGCTCTCCACCCACCCCGACAACCACGTGGTGGTGATCAGCGGCCGCGACAAGGACACTCTCCAGAAGTGGCTCGGCCACCTCAACATCGGCATCGTGGCCGAACACGGCGTGTGGTCGAAGGACTCGGGCGACGACGAGTGGACGCAGGCCGACTTCCTCGACCAGGACTGGAAGGACGAACTCATGCCCATCTTCGAATTTTTCGTGGACCGCACGCCGGGCTCCTTCATCGAGATCAAGGACTTTTCGCTGGTGTGGCACTACCGCAAGGCCGACCAGGGCCTGGCCGAAATGCGGGTGCACGAACTGATTGACACGCTGGCCCAGTACACGTCCACCATGCGCCTCCAGATCATGGAGGGCAATAAGGTGATCGAACTCAAGAACGCCGGCATCAACAAGGGCCACGCCGCCACGCGCATCATCGAAAAGCTGCCCGGCTGCTTTGCCCTGGCCGCCGGCGACGACTACACCGACGAGGACATCTTCAAGGCGCTGGCTTCGTACCCGCACGCCTTCACGCTGAAAGTCGGCAACAACGCCACGGCCGCCCGGTACAACCTGAGTACCAACCGCGAAGTGCTCCGCACCCTGCACGTGCTCAGCGAACAGCAACGGGTCGCCTCCAACTACCAAAGCGCTTGATTGAAAGTCATAAGTCCAGCGTCGTAAGTCGTAAGTGGGATCGGGAAGGAACCGTTTCCGCTTACGACTTACCACTTTCAAGCGACTTACAACTCTTTCCGGAACGTGCGGCTCGTCAGTTTGCACGGCAACGACTCCTTCCCAATCCACTTACGACTCTGGACTTATGACTTCTAAAGTCAGCGTTATCAAGGATGACATTACGAAAATGATGGTGGACGCGATTGTGAACGCGGCCAATTCGTCGCTGCTGGGCGGCGGGGGCGTGGACGGCGCCATTCACCGGGCCGGCGGTCCGCAGATCCTGGAGGAATGCCGGAAGATCAGGAACCGGCAGGGCGGTTGCGCCACGGGCGAAGCCGTGATCACGACGGGCGGCCGGCTGCTGGCCCGGCACGTAATCCACACGGTGGGGCCGGTGTGGCAGGGGGGCGGCCACGGGGAAGACGAGCTGCTGGCGAAGGCGTACCGCAACAGCCTGGCGCTGGCCGTGGCCCACGAGTGCCGCACGGTGGCTTTTCCCAACATCAGCACGGGCGTCTACGGGTTCCCCCTCGACCGGGCGGCGCGGCTCGTGCACGCAACCGTGAGCCGGTACCTGGACGAACACGCCGGTGCCTTCGACGCCCTTTATTTCGTGTGCTTCGACGAGGAAAACTACCGGTTGTACATGCGCCTGTGGGCGGACGTGGAACTGTAGTACCCGGGTGTAAATAAAAAATTGCCGGGGCGTTAAAGACGTTCCTGTTTTTGGTGACCGGATGTGCATTTAAATTTGCAATTTTGCATCCGATTGCGATACTTTGTCCAAACCCGCCGGCCCCGGCCGCCGCGCAGAACGAGTCAGCCGTATCCCCTTTCCACTTACCACTACATTATGTCTTCCATCGCCGCCGACATGGCTTGCATCAACCAGAGCCTGGAAAAGCTTATCCAACTGTTCGAAGAGAACCCCTACGAAACCGAGTGCCTGCTGGCTGAGCGTCCCGAACTCATGGAACGCATCCAGGAAATCGTGGACTTGCTGCGCACCTTGCAGGAAGAACCGGTAGAGGCCGGCGGCTGGTAGGCCGGTGGATTGGGGCAGGGACCCGGGAAATAGATTTGCGCGGGGGGTTGCGGCAGTGGGCGGAAGTCGCTTTCTTGCCGGTTCACTCCTCCCCGCGTTCGCTCCATGCGCTTCCCCCCCGTGCTTTGCTGGTTAGCCCTCCTGTTGCTGTCCGTTGCCTGTAGTCCCGCCGGCCGCGTCCGGAAAGCCCTCCGGCAGTCACCCGTGCTGGACGGGCACTTTTCCGGCTTCGCCCTCTACGACCCGGTTGCCGGCAAAATGCTGGCGCAGCGGAACGCCGACAAGTACTTTACCCCCGCCTCCAACACCAAGCTGTTTACGCTGTACACGTCCCTCAACGTGCTCGGCGACTCGGTGCCCGCCCTGCGGTACGCCGTGGTGGGCGACACGCTGTTTTTCCGCGGCACCGGCGACCCGTCGCTGCTGCACCCCGACCTGCCCAACCCGGCCGTGACCCGGCTGCTGGCGAACCGGCCCGAAACCCTCGTGTACGTGCAGGAACGGCAACCCGTGCCGCACTTCGGTCCCGGCTGGGGCTGGGATGACTACAACGACTACTATTCGGCCGAAAAAGCCGCCCTGCCCGTGTACGGCAACGTGGTGCGCTTCGGCCGGGATGCGTCGGGCGTGCTGGGGGCGCAGCCGGGCTACTTC
>CADCTQ010000660.1 GCA_902805615.1 uncultured Cytophagales bacterium | reverse complement strand
TCTTACTTACCGCATCAACGCCCCGGTGAGCACCGGGCAGGTGATTGAAGTGTTCCGCAGTTCGGGCATCAACCGGCCCGTGGACGACGAGGCCCGCATTGCCCAGATGCTCCGGTACGGCAACCTCACCATTACGGCCTGGCACGGGGGTCAACTGGTGGGCTTTGCCCGTTCGCTGACCGATTACTGTTTTTGTTGCTATCTTTCTGACCTTGCCGTCCGCGGTGATTTCCAGCGCCGGGGCATCGGCAAAAAGCTGATCCAACTGACCAAGGCGCAGGTGGGCGAACAGACCACCCTGCTGCTGCTGGCCGCCCCCGCCGCCAAGGACTACTATCCCAAAACCGGCATGGACCGCTACGTGGATACGTTCGTGATCAAGCGGACCCTGTAGAGACGCGATTCATTGCGTCTGGGGCCAGTAATCGCGGATGATGTGACCAAGACGCGATGAATCGCGTCTCTACCGACCAACGACCATGACCCACACCGAAACCCAATTTGACATACTCGATGCCCTGGCCCGGGAGATTGAACGGGTGCAGACGGGGCAGGCCGTCACGACCACCGGCAAGGCGGTGACCGCCGCGGAGGTGCGCGACCACCTGCGCCGCTACGATTTTGCGGCCCCCGTTCCGCTGGACGTGTTGTTTGAAGACGTGGCCCGGATGCTGCGCGCATGGAACGTGCAGATGAACCACCCGCGGTACCTGGGTTTGTTCAACCCCAACACCACGTTGGCGTCGGTGGTGGCCGATGCGCTGGTGGCCGTCTACAACCCGCAACTGGCCGCCTGGTCGCACGCCCCGGCCGCCAACGAGATGGAACGGCACGTGCTGCAATTTATCGGCCGGAAGCTCGGCTTCCCGGAAGGCAACGTTGCCGCCCACTTCACCAGCGGCGGCTCGGAAGCCAACCTGACGGCGGCCCTGCTGGCCCTGGCAAAACGTTTCCCGGCGTACCTGCAAAAGGGACTCGTGGGCCTGGGCACGCAGCCCACCGCGTACGTCTCCGAATACGCCCACAACTCGTTCGACAAGATCGTGAAGCACGTGGGCCTGGGCACCGACGCCCTGCGCATCATCCCCACCAACGACGCGTTGCAAATGGACCCGGAAGCCCTGCGCCGGCAACTGGAAGCGGACCTGGCGGACGGCTGTACGCCTTTCCTGGTGGTAGGCACGGCCGGTACCACGTCGGCGGGCGTCATTGACCCGCTGCCCGCACTGGCCGGCCTGTGCCAAACGCACGGCTGCTGGTTCCACGTGGACGCGGCCTGGGGCGGGGCCATTGCGCTGTCCGAAAAGTGGAAAGGGCTGGTGGCCGGCATCGAACGGGCCGACTCGGTGACCATTGATGCGCACAAGTGGTTTTTCGTGCCGTTCGGGGCGGGCATGCTCTTCTGCCGCCACCGCGACGTGGTGGGGGAAACCTTCCGGGTGCGGGCCGACTACATGCCCAAGCCGCAGGACGATACCCAGGACCCGTACCATACGACGCTGCAATGGACCCGCCGGTTCATGGGCCTCAAACTGTTCATGACCCTGGTGGAAAAAGGCGAAGCGGGCTTCGGGGCGTTGCTCGACGGGCAGATGGAACTGGGCCGGTACTTCCGGGGACGGCTGGCCGGAGCGGGCTGGCAACTGCTCAACCCTACCGAACTGCCGGTGTTCTGCTTCACCCACCCGGCCATTGCGCACGACCGGACCGCCACCGACCGGGTGCTGCAACGGCTGTACGCCGAAGGCAACCTCTGGATTTCGGCCGTCACGCTGAAGGACGGGCAGAAAGCCTTCCGGGCCTGCCTCACCAACTACAACACCACTGCCGAAGACCTGGACCTGGTCCTTGCCGAACTGAACCGCCACATTGGGCAAATGGAAAGTTAAAAATGGAAAATGATAAATGGAAAATGAGCAGGTCGCTGATTTTCCATTTATCCCGGCCCCTTACAAGCTCCATTTTCCCGGGTGCCCGAGGGTCCCAGTGCCTGCATCCGATGAGCAGCCCCATTTTCCATTGTCCATTTTCCATTTTCACCTACTCCCATGTACATCAACCCGTACAACCGCGAAAAAGACGAGGCCAAACTGCTGGAATTCGTCCGCCTGCACCCCTTCGGCATGCTGGTCAGTGCCCGGGAAAACGTACCGGTAGCCACGCACCTGCCCTTTCTGCCCGCTGCCGAAGGCGACAAAACCCTCTTGCGCACCCACCTCTCCCGGGCCAACCCGCAGTGGAAGGGCCTCGACGGGCAAACCGACGTGCTGGTGGCCTTCGGCGGTCCGCACGCCTACATTTCGCCCCGCTGGTACGACCACGTGAACGTGCCCACCATGAACTACGTGGCCGTGCACGCCTACGGCAAGCCCCGCCTCATCGAAGACGGCCAGGAAGTGTACGCGTTGCTCAAAAGCCAGATCGAACAGTTCGAGGCGGAACCCGATGCCTACAACATCGGCACGCTGCCCTCTACATTCCTGGCCGGCGAAATGCGCGGCCTGGTGGCCCTGGAAATTGCCGTGGACCGTTGGGAAGGCAACTTCAAGCTGAGCCAGAACCGCGATGAAAAAAACTACCGCAACATCGTGGCCGAACTCGGCAAAACCGGCAACCCCACCGGCATCACCGAAGCCATGCAGCGGGTGTACGAAGCGCAGGGCTACAAACACTAGTTCCGGCTACGCCCGGACGTATTACGCGGTTCACTACATTTTTAACTACTTTAGGACTTGCTCAAATACTTTAAAACTTGCTTGAATCGCGTTCTAAAAGCCGTCAGTGAGACACTGACGGCGGCGGGGAGACATGATCAGCGTAATTCCGTACTGAGGTCAGTGTCGCTGCTGCCGTGGTCAGTGTCCCACTGACCACTTCTGAGAGAGTCCTGTACTTCACGTTTTGAACCACTTCGCCAACGCCCCATCCCGCCGTCATCCTATAAGGACCTTCGTCGTGAAAAGCAGTGATCGTCCTACACCACGAAGGTCCCTTCAGAATGACGGTGGGGAGGAAAGAGGTCAGTGAAATCCATAAAAGCTATTTTGCAGTGCAATAATGCCCATATGACCCACCCGGAAATCATCGCCGAACTGAAAAGACTGCTGGAAACCGTTCCGCCCCGCATCCGCACCTACCCGGAGGAAGCATTGCGCCGCAAACCCGATTCCGGGAAGTGGTCCCGGCAGGAGATTCTCGGGCACTTGGCGGACTCGGCCCTGCACAACTGGCAACGCCTGGCGGAAGTGCAGTTTGCCCCGCAACCGTTCGTGTATGAATCTTACCGCCAGGACCACCTCGTGCGGGTGAACCGTTACCAGCAACTGCCCGCTGCCGAAGTCCTGGCGCTGTGGGAGGCGCTTCACCGGCAGCTCGTCCGGGTCCTCGAAGCCGTGCCGGAAGACAAATTACAACTCGTGGCCGTCCATGCGGGCAGCGGCCAGCGGTACACCCTGACGGAACTGGCCGGGGACTACGTAGCCCACCTGAAACACCATTTGCAGCAAATCCTTGAACCCAACCCAGATTGATCTGTCCATGCAACCCACGACTGACCTTCGCTTTCCCATCGGCAAATTCAAGCCGGAAACAGACCTGACGCCGGACCGCCGGTCAGCACTCATCCGGATCGTGGCCGAAACGCCCGAAAAGCTGCGGGAAGCCGTCCGCGGCCTCTCCCCCGGGCAACTCGACACGCCCTACCGTCCCGGCGGCTGGACCGTGCGGCAAGTAGTACACCACCTGCCCGACAGCCACCTCAACTCGTACGTCCGCTTCAAGCTGGCCCTCACCGAAGAGCGGCCGGTCATCAAGCCCTACGAGGAGGACCGCTGGGCAGAACTGGCCGACACCTTCAACACGCCCACCGAGGTATCGGTGACCTTGCTCGAAAGCCTGCACGTGCGGTGGGTGAACCTGCTGCGGGCGTTGACGGAGGCGGAATGGCGGCGCACTTTCCTGCACCCGCAGAACGGCGAAATGCCCCTCACGCAGGTGCTGGCCCTGTACGCCTGGCACGGCGCCCACCACGTGGCGCACATCACCTCCCTCCGCGAACGGATGGGCTGGTAACGGCTCTCAGAACGATCCTGCCCACGTAACCACTCCCACCCGATGACCGATCGAGAAATTTCCGTCCAAAAAGCCCACCAGCTCCTGCGGGAAAGCGGCAATGTGTTTACCACCGTTTTCCGGCACGGCACCCTCGCAGTGGAATTGTACAAACCCGAAAAAGTGGATCACCAGCAGCCGCACGACCGCGACGAGGTGTACGTCGTGATCGCCGGCACGGGTACTTTCCGCAATGGCGGCAAAAGCTGGCCGTTCAACCCCGGTGATTTCCTGTTCGTTCCCGCCGGCGTTGCGCACCGGTTCGAAGACTTCACCCCGGATTTTTCGACCTGGGTGTTCTTCTACGGCCCCGTCGGCGGCGAAGGAGCAACAAGCCCGGAAAAGGGCAATCCCTAGTCGGCGAAGCCCCTTAGCTGGTACGGTGTAAACCACACTTTACAACTGCTTCGCCAACGCCCCCTCCCGCCGTCATCCTGAAAGAATCTTCGTAGTGAGAAGCAACCATGACTTACGCGATGAAGTTTACAGGGATATCACCGGCACTTTTATGTACAGTCATTCCCGGAGGGAATCTTTACCGGGCAAAGTCAAGCATGACTTATCCTTGAAAAGATTCCCTCCGGGAATGACAGCTAGTGGGTACTTACCCGGGTACCCATTGCGTAGACAACCCACCTGCGTGGACAACACACAGCGAAGAATACCTATCCAACACAGCCTCGTCACCCGCTTTCCTCCCATCGCCCCATGTCATTTACCATCACCCAAGCTCACGTTTCCCACCTTGACGGGCTGGTGCCCCTGTTCGACGCGTACCGGGTGTTTTACGGGCAGCCCTCCGAACCCGGCCGCTGCCGCAGTTTCCTGGCCGAACGGCTGGCAAACCGGGAGTCGGTCGTGTACCTGGCCGCTGACGGGGAAACGCACGAGCCGCTGGGCTTCGTCCAGCTCTACCCCCTTTTTTCGTCGGTGTCGGTACAGCGCCTCTGGATCGTGAACGACCTGTTCGTGCAACCCGGGGCGCGCAAAAGGGGCGTGGCCGCGGGGCTGCTCGAACGGTGCCGCAACCTGGCCCGCGAAACCGGGGCGAAAGGATTGCAACTCGAAACGGCCACCGACAACCACGCGGCCCAGCGCCTCTACGAACAAACCGGCTTCACCCGGATTGACGCCGCCTTTTACTTCCTGAAGACGTGAGACAGGAGACAACAGGCAGTAGGCAATAAGCAGCAGGCAGTAAGCTACTGACGAGAAAGTTTATGCAGGAAAAAGGGCAACCACGGAAGGCCCGCGTAGAGACGCGATTGATCGCGCCTTTTCGGAGAAAAAGGCGTTTCGCGCAAAGCGCAAAGGGCGCAAATAAATACCCGTTCCCCCTGCGCCCTTTGCGCTCTTCCTCCCGTCTTCCGTCACATATCCCCCGTCTCCCGTCACATATCTCCCGTCTCTCTATATTTGCCGGGCAAACCACCGCCATTGCCCATGCAACTTGCCCAGCCGTTACAGGAGAACCCGCTTTTTGAACTCATTGCCCGGAGTGCGGCCCAGCAGGGGGTGGAAGCCTACGTCATCGGCGGGTTCGTGCGCGACCTGCTGCTCAAACGCCCCAGCAAAGACATTGACGTGGTGTGCGTGGGCAGCGGCATTGACCTGGCCCGCCGGGTGGCCGGGAACAGCGGCCGGCAAGTGGAAGTGGCCGTGTTCCAGAACTTCGGCACGGCCATGTTGCGCCTGGGTGAATGGGAAGTGGAATTCGTGGGGGCCCGCCGGGAGTCGTACCAGCGGGATTCGCGCAAGCCCATCGTGGAGGACGGTACGCTGGAAGACGACCAGAACCGCCGCGACTTCACCATCAACGCCCTGGCCATCAGCCTGCAAGCCCAAAACTTCGGCGAACTGATTGACCCGTTCGGCGGCCTCCGGGACCTCGACAAGAAGATCATCCGCACGCCGCTCGACCCGGAAATCACCTTTTCCGACGACCCGCTGCGCATGATGCGGGCCGTCCGGTTCGCCTCGCAACTGGGCTTCGACATCGAGGCCGACACCTTCGACGCCATCCGCCGCATGAAGGACCGCATCGAAATCGTGTCCCGCGAACGCATCATCGAAGAACTCAA
>CADCTQ010000659.1 GCA_902805615.1 uncultured Cytophagales bacterium | reverse complement strand
CTCCGTACCCTTGTGGGGCTGCCCGTGGGCAAGGGCAGGGGGCGGGGGGATGACCCGCTTTTCATGCTTCTACGGCCACCCCCCAACTCTCAAACGCCTAAACTCCCCAACTCCTTTATTCCACCGCAAAGGCAACGTAGCTGTCGCCTTTTTTGGCGCCGAGCTTGGTGCCGCCGCAGGCCACCACCACGTACTGGCGGCCGTTCACCTGGTAAGTGCTGGGCGTGGCGAAGCCCGCCGCCGGGAGCTGGGTCTGCCAGAGCAGCTTGCCCGTCTTTTTATCGTACGCCCGAAACTTGCCGTCGGCCGTTCCCGCAATGAAGAGCAGCCCGCTGGCCGTCACCACCGGGCCGCCGTAACTCTCCGCGCCGGTCTGGGCCACGCCCTTCGCCGCCAGGGCCGGGTGCTCCCCGTAAATCGTTTTCCAGCGGTATTCCCCCGTATTCAGGTCTATGGCGTTCAGCGTACCCCACGGCGGTTTGATGGCCGGGTAGCCGTCGGCGTCCAGGAACTTGGTGTAGCCCGAAATCCGGTACGACGCCGGCGGCTTGGCCTGGTTTACTTCCTGCACGGCGGCTTTGGGGGCGTTCGTGCCGGCCTCCTGCTTCTCGTCGCCGAACAGGAACGCCACCAGCGCCTGCCTTTCCGCGCCCGACAACCGGCTGAATGCCGGCATCATGCCCTTGCCGTTGGCGACGACCGTAGCCACGTACTCCCGCGTGCGGCGGTTGCCGATGCCCACCAGCGAGGGAAACCCGCTGGCCGCGTTGCCCTTGCGTTCGGGACCGTGGCACGAGGCGCAGGTGGTGGCGTACACGCGGTGCCCGGGCGTGAGGGCGGCCAACTGGTCGTCGGAAGTTTTGGGATTGAGCGAAATGAGCCAGGCCATTTCGTTGCTGTTGAGGTACATGATGCCGTCGGGGTCCACGGCGGCCCCGCCCCATTCGGCTCCCCCGTCGAGGCCGGGAAACACGATGGAGCCCCCGGCGCTGAGTGGCGTAAAGGGCCCTTCGGAGCGGCTTTTGCGGAAGGCCGCCACCAGTTCGTCGCGGTTGGAAGCCGTGGGGTTGATGTCGGCTTCGGTAAACGTTTGCCGGGCGTAGGGCGCCGGCTTGGCCGGGATGGGCTGCGTGGGCGCGGCCGTTTCGCCGGGCACGTCGGAGGCCGGCACCGGCACCTCGTTGATGGGAAAGAGCGGCTTGCCCGTTTCGCGGTCAAACACGAACACGTAGCCCTGCTTGGTGACCTGCGCCACGGCGTCAATGCGTTTGCCGCCGTGCGTGACCGTCACCAGGTTGGGCGGGGCGGGCGGGTCGCGGTCGAGGATGTCGTGGTGCACGAACTGGTAGTGCCAGCGGCGCTTGCCCGTGCGGGCGTCGAGGGCCAGCAGGCAGTTGGCAAACAGGTTGTCGCCCTTGCGGTTGCCACCGTAGAAGTCGAAGGCCGCCGAGCCGGTGGGCACGTACACGATGCCGCGCTTCCGGTCCACGGCCATGCCCGACCAGTTGTTGGCCGCGCCCACTTCGGGGTTCTGGTGGGTGCCGGCGGGCCAGGTGTCGGCGCCGTACTCGCCGGGGTGGGGGATGGTGCGGAAGGCCCAGGCCAGCGCCCCGGTGCGCACGTTGAACGCCTGGACGTTGCCCGGCGCGGCGTCGGGGCCTTCCGAGAGCCGCAGGGGCATGATGAGCAGGTCTTCGAAGAGCGTGCCGGGCGTGTTGGAGATCACGAACCGGTCCTGCGCCCCGGCCCCCAGCCCGGCTTTGAGGCTGGTGCGGCCCCCCTGGCCGAAGCCGGGGATGGGCTGGCCGGTACGGGCGTCGAGGGCGTGGAGCCACGGCCCGTTGGTGAACAGGATGCGTTTGTCGTCGCCGCTTTCCCAGTAGGTGACGCCCCGGCTGGTGCTCAGGCCGTTGGCCCCGGTGGTGTCGCGGCGGCGCCAGATTTCCCGGCCGGTGGCCGCATCCACGGCGAAGGGCTGCGTGGAGGCCGTCATGCCGTACAGCACGCCGTTGACGATGATGGGGTTGCACTGCACCTGGCCCGAGTCACGGGTGTGGTATTCCCAGGCCACCTTCAGCCGGCCCACGTTGCCGGCGTCTATCTGCGTGAGCGGGGAGTAGTGGTTGCGGTCGGGGCCGCCCAGGTATTCGCGCCACTCGCCGTCATCGGGCGGGACGGGACGCATCAGCCCGGTCAGTAGCCCGGCCGAGAGGAGGCAGGCGGCAATCAACGTTCGCTTCATGGAGGAGTAGTTGTTCGTTGGCAGTTGCGGGTGAGGGCCGGCGGGGCGTACCTTCACTTAAACCATACTGAATTGAATAATTGCAGGATGAAATGTACGCAATAAGCCCGGTAGTTGCCCCACGTAGACGATAAAAAGCTGCAATGCGTGGTCATTCATGGCGGACTACACTTGCCGATTGCAGTGTTTTTTTCCTCCGGTCAAACTGAAGTGCAATCGTTGATCCCTGGCCCAAACAGTTGTTGCGCTTCTGATTTGGTCTGCGTGCGGGCAGAATCCTGTCTTCAGGAGGAAAGTATTCAAAAACGTACCCGTACGCAACGCCTTCCCGATCTTTGGACCGACAATCGGGGACTCCGAACAACCCTTCTATTTCACGCGTGGTCTTGCCGTAGAATGGTTCAAGGGAGCCACCGCCGTACACCCATCTGCTTCGGTAGCCACGCTTTCCCAACGTATCTGATTTCCATTCGGAAGACGAAAATGCAACTTCCTTGCGGGCCTCCCCGGAAAGCTGGCCCGCACAAGTTAAAGGCCAGGCGGCGAGTATGCAGAAAATGACTTTAGTGACCAAGCGCCCCGTTGCATTCATCCCCGTATGGATAAGATTTGATCCAATGAACTTTCCTGTCTTCCGCACCCGGTCACGCACGCAGTGTCGAAGTGCGAACCCCTGAACCCCTACTTCACCTTCCCGCTCAGCCGGACCCAGCCCTTCCAGCCACTCACCCGGTACACGGCCAGTTCGTTTTCGCGGCCGGCGTAGTACAGGGCTTCGCCGGTGGCCTTGTCGGGCAGGATGGTGCCCGAGCCGTTGTCGCCGGAGTGGTAGTACTGGTGCAACGGGGCCGTTTTGGTGTTGGGCTTGTCGAAGAGGCCGCCCGCGAAGAGGCCGTTTTTGTCCCAGGCGTAGGTAATGGCCGAGAGCTTGCCGCTGAAGCCCCCGTCGAAGTCGGTTGCCACGGCCACGTCGTACACGGCGCCCACCAGGTTTTTAAAGCAGTACACCTCGCCCGGCCCGGGGCGGGGGGCGAACTGGTAGGGACCTTTGGGGCGGTCCACGTGCCGGCCCACCCGGGCCACGTAGTTGCCCTCCGCGTCGAAAATGTGCAACTGGGCGTAGTCCGATACGTTCCAGTCGGCCTTGGGCGGCTGCGTGTTCATCGCCACGAAGAACCGGTCGTCGGTTTTGGCAATGGCGCCGGTGGATTTTGCCAGGTACACCTTCTTGAGGTCGAAGCCCGTGAACGTGGGCACGGCCGTCACCAGGTCGGGGAGCGGCGCGTACACGGGGGCTCCGGCGGCGTTGAACTTCTGCACCGGCACCCGGTACACCTTGTTGGCGTACCGGTTGTAGCGGTAGTAATCCAGGTCGTCGGGGGCGCCAACGGTGGCGTTGCCGAAGATGCCCGTCTCGCCCCAGGCAAACTTGCGGAACTCACCGGGTTGCGGTTCGCCGTCCCCGTCGCCGTCCGTCCACAGGCTGCTGTTCGTTTTGCCGAATTCGCCCACGACCACCGGTTTGAGGGCCCCGTTTTTTTCGTCCACCCGGATCACCTGCATCAGTTCGCGGCGGGCCAGGTAGGTGTTGCCGTTCCGTTTGCGCACCACCCAGTCGCCGAAGCCGCCGCCAATGCCCTCGTCGTGCCCTTTGAAGCGGGGGCCGATGCGCTTGCCGGCCAGGCCCGAGAGCCGGTAGATGCGTTCGATCCGGTAGGTGCGGGCCGCAAAGTCCAGCTTGAGCTTGAGCAGGTCGTAGGAGTCGGCCCGGGCCCACACCGTGGTGGGGTCGTCGGGGTCGGGGGCGCCGGAGGGAACCCACTGGGTGCCCGTGTGCCACTCCTTCACGAACTTGCCCGCCTGGTCGAAGCGGGCCACGCGGCGCGGGGCGGCTTCTTCGGCCACCAGGAAGCCGTCGCCCGTGGCAGTAATGTCGGTAATGTCCTTGAAATGCCGGGGCTTGTAGACGCCGTACTCCCGGCCGCCTTCCCGGCCGGTTTCCCACACCAGCTTGCCCGCGGCGCTGAACCGCCTGACCCGGTGCGAAGGTTCGGTTTCGGCCAGGTACACGTCGCCGTTCCGGCGGTCCACGTCGAGGCGCCAGGGGGCGTCGAGGCCGGAGAGGAAGGGGGCCGTTTTGCCGTCGCGGGTGACCCGCAGCACGGCGTTGCCCGAGATCACCAGCGCGTCGCCGTTGTTGTCCACGGCCACGCCGAGGGGCGCGTCTACTTCCACGGTGGCGAGCACGGCGCCGTCGTCGGGCCCGCGGAACTGCACGGCGTTCTGGTCGCGGTAGGAGATGACCATTACCCCGTTGTGGGCGGCCATGTCCATGGACTGGCCTTTGACGGGGCGCCAGTCGTCGCTGGCGGCCCGCTTGCTGCCGGGCCACTGGGCGTCCCAGCGGCTGCCCGTCTGGTTTTTGCCCACGCCGACCGACTGGTAGAGGCCGTTGGGGGCGTTTACGGGGTGGTAGCCCACGTAGCCGTCCTGCTGGAGGTGGTACAAGTTGCCTTTCGAGATGCCGAACGCCCAGCGGCCGCGGAAGGGGTGGGGCTGCCACGCCGACCAGAGGCGCTTGGTGCCATCGGGGTTCATCTTCATGGCGTTGCCCACGTTTTCGGAGATGCCCGACCCGAGGTAGATGCCGCTGGCGTCGGCGGCAACGGCCCGCACGGCCGAGTGGTTGCCCACGCCGGTTTCCCACCATTCACCGCCCTGGGGCAGCGTGACCAGCAGCGTGAGCAGGTAGTCGGCGCGGAGCGGGGCGGGCAGTTGCAGCAGCTTCCAGGTGCAGGCCAGCGCGTTGGGCACGGGCTGGCCGTCGTCGTCAAGGCCGTCCCATTCGTAGGTATGGCGGCCGGCCGCCTGGGGTTTGGCCTCGTGCACCGTCCGCACCAGCACGCCGCCGGGGTTGTAGATCGCCAGGCTCACCGGGCCGGGTTTGGTGAGGGTGTAGGAGATGGTATGGGCCGAAACGGAAAGGGCAGTGAGCAGGAAGAGGAGCAGGGCTTTGATGTTCATGCGCGGGCAGTACCAGACCCGTGAGAGTACAACGGATCATCCGCAACATAACGATCTTTCCCGGGAGGTTGGTACGGGCACAAGGGTACGGGTACGACTTTTTGCATTAGCAAACGTGGGGCAGGGGATGATAGGGCACTTTGCCCTTCGCGCCCTGCCCTCCGTCCATTCAATCAACCCTCAGCACGGCGTTCAATTCGTCAATAAAGGCCGGCTTTCTGGCGTATTTTGCTTTCAGTTCCCGGGCAATGGCCCTTATTTGCTCTTTGCTTACCGGAATGTCTTCCATCACTTTCTTCATCGTGCCGGCCAGTTTAGCGTATTCCTGCCGGCTGCTCACCTGGTCTCCCCAGCGCCGGAAGGCCGGCAGATAAATTTCCAGCAAGTCGGATGGGTACTTTTTAAACAGGTATTCATGGTACTGCAAAGCGATTTCCAGGCTGTTTTCTTTCTTTACCAAAGCCAAAAGCCGGTCCCAGTATTTTTCTTCAATGTAAACCGGG
The DNA here is from genome assembly GCA_902805615.1 of uncultured Cytophagales bacterium. GTDB lineage: Bacteria > Bacteroidota > Bacteroidia > Cytophagales > 172606-1 > CADCTQ01. The sequence goes on along the minus strand of CADCTQ010000659.1, from coordinate 16,914 downwards.
GCCAGCGCCGAAAGCAGGGGCGGATTGGGCTTGTGCCAGGGGGTGCCTTTCTTTTTTTCGTGGGCCTCGGTAATTTCTTCCGTTTTCGCTTCCAGATATTGCGCAATCGTCTCTTTCCATTGGTCCGGCGGATAGGTTTTTTTCCATTGTTTGTAATATTCAGCGTCGAACCGGGAATTAACGGCGAAGTGTTTGGTGTACAATCGCACGGCATCCAAGTCATTTTCCAGCAGGGCAATGCGGAGCAACTCTTTCCGCCACTGGTCAACCGTACCGCGGCGCCCTTTTTCTTCGGCAAGGTGGATTCCTTCGGTAATCAGTTCTTTTGCCACGGCCAAGTCTTTTCGGGCTATGGCTTTTTCTACTTCGCCCTGTCGCACTTCCACAATGTCAAGGCTTTGCAGAATCAGTTTGTGGGCTTCTTCCGGCTTGCCAATGGCTTGAAAAAAGGCAATATTTTGCTTCCGGTAAAATTCTCCCCGGTAGTTTTCATGAGGGGTGCCGATTCTGGGAACCTGGGCATCCACAAAACGCACGTATTCGTTGGTTTTGCCCAGTTGTACGGCCAGGCCCTGGTAAACCCGGAACAGATCGTAGCCAAAGTCCCCGTACTCAAAATAAATTTTTTCGGTAAGCTCATTCTGCAGGAAAGCAAACACCTGTTCTTTCAGTTCCGGTGCTGCTTCAACGGCTTGGGTAACCGTTGCAATCAGTTGGATGATGTTGTCAATGGTGCCCCCAATGTCCCCGCTGGAGTCGTCACTTTTAGTAAGCGCTTCCATCATCTGGCGCAGGACTGGTTTTGCCATCAGAAAAGCATCGCGTGGGTTTCCTTTCGCGGCCAGGTCGTAGCCCGTACTGAGGAGCCGGTCCACTTCGTTGGAAAGTTCGGTGGCCGCACGGTAATCTACGTACCCTTGGTCGGAGTATCTGCGAATGAGCTTTCGGACCAGGTCTTCGTACTTCTCGCTGACGTCAATCCGGTCGTCTTTGTCGGCAAAATACACTTCCAATTCTGCCTGGAAACCCTGGTTTTTGGCGGCGTAGTGCCGCAGGAATTCCCGGTATTCTTCTAAATCGATCTTGTGGAGCAGGGCTTCAAAGGCCGTTTTTCCAGGCTTCGTCGCGGGTTTTTTGTTTTTCATTCCCATGCTTTCTGGTCTGCAATCCCTTTCTGCAAAAATAGCACGATTGCCCGATGAAATGATACAATTAAAATGTCAATTTCCGCCCTCATTCCGGCAAGGCTCCCATTTCTAGCACGCTTTTTGAAAAGGACGTGGTGTCTCCGGCGCCAACGGGCCGGGAGGCACCTTTTTTCAACCATACACACCCAATGAAATCATGCGCAACCCATTCGTAACCCGCTTATTGACCGGCCTGCTGGTCGGACTGACCTTACTCGCCGCCGCCCCCGCGGAGGCCGCCCATTCGTATCCCGATCCCCCCAACAAGAGCCGCAAGGAAGTAAGAAGGGAAGCCCGGCTGCTGAAGCGCAAGGGCCAGCGGCTGGAGCGGAAAGGCAAGGAGATGGTGCAGGAAAGCAAAGCCCTGCGCGAGGACGGCAGCCGCCGCCAGGCCCGCAAGCTCCGCAAGGAAGGCCGCGTGCTGCGCCGCAGCGGCAACCACCTCCAGAAGCAAAGCCGCCTCCTCCGCCGGGGCAAAATATCGCCCCACGTGGTCCGTGCCGACACCCGCTGCCGCGAAAACAGATAGTAATGTCCACCTAACACGCACTAAAAAAGGCTGCCCCAATGGAGCAGCCTTTTTTCATTCAACGGGTGGCACCTGGATGATCGGTAAAACCTTTCAATCAATCCCTCAACTCGCCAACCTTACCGCACATCCCACCACACCCGGTCCTTCACCGTAAGCTGGGCCGGGACGTTCGGGTTGCGGGTTTCTTCGGAGCTGGGGTACAGCAGGCGCGACGGGAAAGCGTTGCCGATCTGCGTATCCAGCGATACGGTGAGGAAGTCGGGGTAGCCCGTCCGCCGCCATTCGTTCCACGGCTCCACGTGGTGCGTACCGGTCATCGCCACCCACTTCTGGGTGATGATGGCCTCGATCTGCTCCTGCTGACTCCCGGCGGCGGGGAAGGCCACGGCCGGCTGGGCCAGGTAGGCAGGGGCCGCTTCGGCCAGTTCCCAGCGGGCAAACGATGCATTCACGCCGGCCTCGTAGAGGGCAGCAGCGTTGCCGGGCAGCCAGCCCCGGGCCGCGGCCTCGGCTTGCAGGAAGTCGCTTTCGGCCGCGCTCATCAGGATCACCGGCGATTCGGGGCCGGCCACCTGCGGGCCTGGCTTGGAGTAGTGCGTGGAAGCCATGTCGGCGCCGAACTGGCCGGCTTTGCCCTGGCCCTGGTCCAGGCCGTTGTACTGCCCCGCGGCCGGTCCCCGGGCGGCTTTGGTGAAGAAGACGCCGATGCGGGGGTCGTTGGTGCTTTTGAGGTAATTGAGGGCCGTGTTGCTGGCCAGGATGTTGGCCGTGGTGCCCAGGCCCTGGAACGTCATGTACAGCGGGTTCTGGTTGAACTGCGCATCCACGAAACGCACTTCCGCGTCGCGGCTCAGGAATTCGGCGCCGGCGGCCGCCAGCGACTGCACGCCCTGCCGGGCCACCTCGGGCCGTACCTCCGACTGGCGCAGGTACACGCGCAGCTTCAGCGAGTTGGCAAACCGCAGCCACTCGGCCATGTCGCCCTCAAACACGAAGTCATCGCCGCGCGGGTGTTCAGCGGCTTCGGGGTCGGCCAGGGTTGCCGCCTCGTCGAGCAGGCGGATCAGGCCGTCGTACACTTCGGGCTGGCGGTCGTAGCGGGGCGTAATGTTGCCGCCGCTCTCCGACGCCCCTTGCAGGGCCTGCGTAAAGGGAATGTCGCCGTGCAGGTCGGTAAGCGTCTGGAAGACGTACGCCTGCATGATGCGGGCCACGGCCGCGTAGTTGCCGCCGCGGGCCTTGTCGGCGGAGCCCGCCGCGTTGTTCTTCAGCTTCAACCCCTCGTCGTACACGTACTGCAAGTCGCGCAGCGGACCCGAGTAGAGGTCCGTCCACGGCCGGTTGTAGTCGTCGCTGGTGATCACGTAGCGGTCCAGGTTGTTGTACTGGTTGGCCGTGGGGCCCTGCGTCCAGTACTGCGCCCAGAAGCCGCCCAGGATCTGGTATTGGTTGCCCATCGTGTAGGCCGTGTAGCCCAGCGCCGTGGGCAGTACCGTCTGCACCGTCGAATTGAGGGGGCGGTTGGGATCCTGGTTCACGTCCAGGAACTCCTTCTCGCAGGCGCTGGCCGTGAGCAGCAAGCCCAGCAGGCCGGCGGAATATATGGGTTTGATTTTCATTGATCTACGTTGAATTTGGGAATTTGGGAGTCAGGAAGTTTGAGAATCAGAGCGTTGGAGCGTTACCGGATCGCCGGCAATTCCCTGACTCTCTAACTTTCAAACTCCCAACGCTTAACTTTAAAAAGTAAACCGCAGGTTGGCGCCGAAGCTCCGGGTGGAGGGGACGCTGGTAAACTCGAATCCCTGGTTGTTGCCGTTGCCGAACGAGTTGGTCTCGGGGTCCACGTAGGTATTTTCCTCCGGGGTCCACAAGAGCAGGTTGCGGCCCGACACGCCCACCTGCACGTTGCCGAACGGCGTCCGGTCAATGAGCTTTTTGGGCAGGCTGTAGCTGAGCGAGAGTTCGCGCAGCTTCACGTACGAGGCGTCAATGACGTAGTTGGCGTCGTTGCGGTTGGTCCAGTACTGCTCCACGCTCTTCACGGGGGTGGTATTGGGGGCGTACACGCCGGGGTCGGTTTCCACCACGCTGCCCGGGATCACGAAGGGCTGCCGGTCGTTGTAGGTCGTCAGCGGCGAGGTGCCTACAAACTCCTGCGTGCTCATTGTGCGGGAGTAGAGTTTACCGCCCTGCTTGGTGTCGAACAGCACGTTCAGCGCCAGGCCCTTGTAAGAGAACGTGTTGCTCAAGCCGCCGAACCACTCCGGCTGGATGTTGCCCACGATCTGCGGACTGGCCGCCGTGCGCGGGTAACCGGTCACGGGGTCTACCACCACGTTGCCCTGCAGGTCGCGCAACTCGGGGCTGATGTAGAACGAGCCGTAGGGCTGCCCCACCTGGGCCACCAGGTCAATGCCGCCCAGGCCGCCGATGGAAATCTGCCTCGTGTTGCCGAACAGTTCCTTCACCTGGCTCACGTTGCGGGTGAAGTTGGCGCTCAGTTGCCAGGTGAAATCCCCGGCCTTTACCGGCGTGGCGTTCAGGCCCAGTTCCATGCCCTGGTTGGTCAGGAGCCCGGCGTTGATGAGCTTGGACGTGTAGCCCGACGAGGCGGCAATCGAAACCGGCAGGATCTGGTTGCGGCTGTTGGTGCGGTACACGGCCGCTTCCAGGCTCACGCGGTTGTCGAGGAAGGCCAGTTCGGTGCCCACCTCGTACGACTCGGAGATTTCCGGCTTGAGGTCCTCGTTGCCGATGCGGTTGCCCAGCGTAAAGCCCGGCGTGCCGTTCAGCGGGAAGTTGAGGCGGGAATTGTTGTACCCGTCCGTAATGGAGCCCTTTTCGAAGTACGTGTTGAGGGCGTACGGGCTGGCGTCGTTGCCCACCTGCGCCCAGCTGGCCCGGATCTTCCCGAAGGAAAGCAATTTGCCCTGCCACCCGAGGGCGTCGGTGAACACGAACGAAGCGTTGACGCCGGGGTAGAAGAACGAGTTGTTGCCCCTGGGCAGCGTGCTCGACCAGTCGTTGCGGGCGGTGAGGCCCAGGAACAGGTAGTCGCGGAAGCCGAAGTTCACGTCGGCGTACACGCCGTGCAGGCGGCGGTTCTCCTGGTAGTTGAACAGCGTGGGCGTGCCGTTGCCGTTGTCGAAGTTGAACACGCCGGGCGTCACCAGTTCGTTGACCGTGCCGGTCTGCTGCGATTCGTTCCGCTGGCGGATGTTGTAGCCCAGCAACACGCTCAGGTTCAGGTCGTCGGTGAGGGCCCGCTTGCCGGTCACCATCAGGTCGGAGGTCAGTTCGCGCACCGAGTAGGTAGCTTCCTGGTAGCGGCCGGGTTCCACCACGTCTTCGTTCTGGCCCACCGGGCGGCGGATGGCAAAGCCCTGCCGGCGCCGGTCGGTGTAGAGGTCGGTACCGATGCGGTAGGTCACGTCGAGCCAGTTCAGTGGCTTGTAGCCCACCTGCACGTTGCCGATCAGGCGGTCCATCGTGGAGGTGTAGAAGTTCTCGTTCAGCACGAACCAGGGGTTCACCAGGTACGGCGAGTAGAACCCGTTGATGTCGTTGAACGGGCTGGTGTAGTCCTTCAGCGCCAGCAGGCTGATGTCGCGGGGCGTCTGGAGCACCTGGTTGTAGGGCGAATTGTCGCCCTGGCCCTGCGCCGACAGGTCGCCGTCCGTGCGGATGTAGTTCACCGAGGCGCTGCTGGTGAGCTTGTTGCTCAGTTGCGTGCCGCCCGTCAGCTTGATGGTGGTGCGGTCGAAGCCCGTGGCCGGGATGATGCCCTTGTTGTTGAGGTTGCCCAGCGACAGGTAGTAGTTGGACGTCTCGTTGCCGCCGGCAATGGACAGGTTGTTCTGGAGCGTGCGGCCGAGGTCGAAGAACTCGCGGACGTTGTCGGGCAGGGCCACGTAGGGCTTCTGCAACTGCTGGCCTTCCACTTCCTGGCCCCAGGGACGCAGCTGGCCGTCGAACCTGGGGCCCCAGCTCCAGTTTTCGCGCAGGTCCACGTCGCCGTGGGCGCCCTGGCCGAACTCGTTCTGGAACTTGGGCAGGCGCAGGATGTCGTCGAACGTGTAAGCGCCCGAATAGGTCACTTCGGCCTTCTTGTTGCGGCTGGCGGCATTCTTGCCGCTCTTGGTCGTGATGAGGATGGCCCCGTTGGACGCCCGGGAGCCGTACAGCGCCGCCGCGGCCGGCCCTTTGAGGATGCTCACGGATTCGATGTCCTCGGGGTTGATGTCGTTGCCCCGGTTGCCGGCGTCCACCTGGTTGTTGAGGTTGTCGCCGGTGCCGAACGAAGAGTTGTCAATGGGAATGCCGTCTACCACGTAGAGGGCCTGGTTGTTGCCCGTAATGGACGTGCCGCCGCGGATCACCACCCGCGTGGAACTGCCCGGGGCGCCGGAGTTGCTCTGGATCTGCACGCCGGCCACCTTGCCCTGCATGGCGTTCACGAAGCTCCGCTCGCGGCCCTTGGTGAGTTCGTCGCCCTTGATCTCGGTAACGGTATAGCCCAGGCTTTTCTTTTCCCGCTCAATGGCGTTGGCCGTCACCACCACTTCCTGGAGCGACTGGAGGTCGCTCACCAGTTGTACGTCAACGACCGTCTGGTTATTCACGGCCACTTCCTCGGTAACGAGGCCGATAAAACTGAATATAAGGGTTCCCGTGCCCGGCGCCGAAATGGAATATCTTCCTTCGGCATCGGTAACGGTACCGGTCGTAGTGCCTTTCACCACGACGTTCGCGCCCGGTACGGCCGCCCCGTCTTCTGCGGAAGTGACTTTACCTGTAATTGTACTGTTCTGGGCAAACAGCCCGGTGTGCAGACTAACTGCCAGTACGAAAAAACACCAAAAAATAAACTTTGCTTTCATTCAATAGACAACGAAAATTTGGCTTAAAAAAGGATGCAAGCATACCAGTATTTTAAAGAATGATGAAATTTTATCGGTCGTTTTCAAAAAATTTTTATCTTAAAGCGATTTGAGCAATAAAATAGAAGTTTTTGCGTTGCGTAAGTAATATTTCGAATAAGGGCAGGTTGTTTTTATTATATGGTTATTCTCATATAAGTTCTGCGCTGCACCGTTGGCTGGCGGCCATGCGGAACGGCGCCACCGGCCAGGCAAAGAATTTGATTTTTCCGCGATGGCCGGCACGTTCCCGCTCCGCCGGGCGGAAGAATGGGACAGCCTCCCCGGTACATCCCATCGTCCTGCCGCCCCGGGTGGAGCAATGAAGCCGCCATTCACGGAAAAGTGAACGAACAACGCCGGAAGCATTGCCCTGTAAGTTGTGCGGCGGAAGGGCAAAAAGGGGCAATGGGCATAAAACTACTTTTGGGGCTTGTACCAATTATGTAATGCCATGCCCAAAAAGTTAGACATCAAAAAACGGTTTGCCTGCCTCTGCCTGGTGCTTGCCTGCGCCGGCTTCATTGCCAGTTGCAAACCCGACCTCGAAGTCGTGGAGCCGGAGACAGAAGAATCCCAGGCAGGTGCCCGGGTGACGGCAAGCGTGCAGGGGCGGGTGGTGTTTGAAAAAGCCCCCGTTGCCGGTGCCACCGTGACTACGCCGGACGGCAGCATGACCACCACGGACGCCGACGGTATTTTTGCGCTCCAGAACGTGCAACTGAACGCGAATTCCGGGTTTGTCAAAGTCGAAAAGGAAGGATTCTTTACCGGTTCGAGCACCTTCCTGGTCAATGCCAATAGCGTGCACTCGGTCGCTATCGCGCTGATTGCCAAAACGGTCACGGGTAGCTTTGCAGCCAGTGCGGGTGGCAAGGCGACTGCTGCCCGTGGCTCGGTGGTGTTTCCCGCCGCCGCCGTGGGTAAAGCCGACGGCAGCCCCTACGACGGAACGGTCTCCGTATCCACCTTTTACCTTGATCCGACCAGCCCCACGGCGGGGGAGACCATGCCGGGCGAACTCCGCGGCCTGAATGCCAGCGGGCAGGAAAGGGGGATCAAGTCATTCGGCATGATGGTGGTGGAACTGAACGGGGCCAACGGTGAGAAGCTGCAAGTAGCGGCGGGCAAAGCCGCCACCCTCTCCCTGTCCATCCCCGTTTCCTTGCAGGCGACGGCGCCGGCCACCATTCCGCTCTGGTACTTCGACGAACAGAAAGGAACGTGGCAGGAGCAGGGCACGGCCACCCGGCAGGGAAGTGCGTATGTAGGAACCGCGAGCCATTTCACGTACTGGACCACCGGCCTGCCCTTCCAGGCGGTGAATTTGCAGGCGGTCATTAAAAATGCCGCCGGGCAAGTGATGTCAAACGTGCCGGTCGTCCTCTCGTGGGTGGAAGACAGTACGACGTTCTCGTACAGCCCCCGGACGGATGCCAACGGACGCATCAACACTTCAATCGGCGCCAACCGGACGTATACCCTGGAAGTAGATCCTTACGCCTGCTATCAGGATGTGCCTTTTACCAGGCAAATCGGCCCGTTCACTGCCAATACCAATCTTGGCGAGGTCGTGACGACGATCAATCAGAATGCCAAGAACCGGGTCGTGATCACGGGTAAAATCGAAAAGTGCGACGGCACTCCCCTCACCAACGGGTACGTGAGGGTGTCCATGAACGGGTCTGATGCGCAGTGCGTTACCCTCAACGGCGACGGCAGCTACGAGACGGTTGTTTACCTTTGTCCCAATCCTTCGCTGGAAGGCCGGATCACCGTGCAGGCGATTGAAAAATCGCTGGAGAAAAATAATCTCTACGCCAGTGTGTACGTTCCCGCGAATCAGGCTGCTTACAACGCGGGTACCATGCGGGTCAGATGCACCCCGGAGGATGGGTTCATGACTTTAACGGTTGGCGAGGGCACGTATTCGATCGTGGAGTCGCCCAACGACCTTACCCTGGGTTCGTACGTGTCCAATGGCCAGCAACGGTCAAAACTCTTCGGCTATGCCGGTTCGTATTGCCCCGAGCAGGAGCGCTACATGTACTTTGAACTGATCACTGCGGGTAAAATTGACAGCGTGGGTACGTACACGGTGCTGCCCTCCAAAGTGGACGTGGGTGCTTCACCCGCCGCCGGCACTGGTGGGATTACTGCAACCCGGTACACATTTTCGGGCGGGGAACTGACGATCACCGCCTTGGACGACATGAATGGCTACTACGTGGCTACGGGCAGCTACTCGGGCACGGCGACCCGGGTGGGTTCCACCACCGAAGTGCCCTTCTCGTGCACCTTCCGATCGGTGCGGAAGCAATAATGCCTGCCCGGTTCAGGGCGTAGGGTCCGGCCGGGAACGCCGGGGCGGGTCCAAAAAAGGGCCGGTTGATCTATTTCAACCGGCCCTTTTGCTTTGTCGGCGCACTACGAGGCACGAACGATCCCCCGCGTTGGTCAGGAGGCACCGCTGCCCTGTGACTGCTGCGCCTCCAGCCAGTGCAGCAGGTCAATCTCCGCGTAGCCGCCCACGATCAGGTCGGCGCCCTGCAACTGGTCGGCGCCGCGGGTGGTGGTGAGGGCAATGCAGTACATGCCGCCGCTCCTGGCCGCCTCGACGCCGTTGGTGGCGTCTTCCATTACCACGCAACGGGCCGGTTCTACGCCCAGCTTGCCGGCGGCTTGCAGGAACACCTCGGGGTCGGGCTTGCCCTTGCTCACGTCGTCGGCCGTCACGAACGCATCGAAGTACTGCCGCAGGGGCAGTTTGGTGAAAATGAATTCCAGCTTCTCGGCGTTGGCGCCGGTAGCCAGGGCGGTGTTCAGGTGCGCATTGCGCAGTTGCTGGAGGAACTGTTCGGCCTGGGGCAGGAGGGAAAGGCCCTTTTCTTCCACGAGTTGCTTGAAGTATCCTTCCCGCCGGCTGATGAGGGCGTCTATTTCGTCGTCGCTGATGTCGAGGTACTGCCGGGCGATTTCCGTGCTTTTGGCGCCCAGTTTGGCAATGTAGTCTTCGTAGGGAAACTCGGTGTCGTATTCCCGCATCGCTTGCTGCCACGCCTCGTAGTCCAGTTGGGTGCTGTCAATCAGGGTTCCGTCCATGTCGAAGATAAATGCCTCTATCATAATTGGTGGGTTAAGGTGGTTTTTTGCCGAGGCATCGGGGCTTTGGGCGGCGAGGCTCCGGTCGTAGTTGGTAAGGAGGGTTTAACGGGGATGCGGGCAGAAGGATTTGGGTGAGTATTGCGGGGGAGGATGGGGACTGGCAGGAAGGGTTTCTCGCGGATTGCGCAGGAGAAAAGGAAGGGTTTCTCGCTGATTTCGGCGGGGAGAAAAAAGGAAGGGGTTCTCGCAGATTGGCGCGGATAAGGGCGCAGATGAACGCAGATTTAGGTAGGCTCGGGGAATGTTTGTAAACGCGGCAGGGTTCGATCCCGCAGATGGTGTGCGAGCCGGTTTTGCTCGAATGATCTTCAGGATGTGTCCTAGCAATTGATTCCGCAGATGGTGTACGAACCGTTTTTGCTCGAACGAAGTACGGTAGGGGTTGTACGTGAGATACCGCAGACAACTATTCGCCTGATTATCTGCGGCATTTCTCCCCACGGCACCCACTAAAGTAAAGATCATTTGAGCAAAAACGCTTCGGGCACCATCTGCGGGATCGAAACCCACGGCACTTTCAAGCATATCACACTTGATCATTTCTCAATCAAAAATCTGCGTCCATCTGCGCCCTTATCCGCGGCAATCTGCGAGAACCCCTTCTCTTCCTTCCCTGCGAGATCAGCGAGAAACCTTTCGCAATAACCGATCACCAGGCATCTCAAACTATCCCATCATGGATGCCTCCCTGGATTCCCACCGGTCTTCGTGCGCAAACAGGGGCGCCGTACGCCGTTCCTGCACCAGGCATTCCTCCACCGTGCGGATGGCACCCTCCACCGATTCGCTGCAATCCACGATGATCGAGCCGGGCCGGGCGTGCGCAATGGCGTACCGGATGGCCTCCGTTTCCGAAGGAATCACCTTGAGGAGCTTGCCCCGGCCCGCCAGGGCAATGCCCCGCTTGAGCAAATCCACCAGTGCGTCGGCCGGCTTGCCCCGCAGGTCCTGGTCCAGCCGGATGATGATGTCGTCGAAGATCTGCCCGGCCAGCCGGCCCAGTTGCACCGTGTCTTCCTCCCGGCGGTCGCCGATGCCCGCAATGATGCCCACCTTGCGCGTGGCCGGCTGCTGCACCACGAACGTACCCAGCGCCATCAGCCCCGCCGGGTTGTGGGCGTAATCCACCACCACCTGGAAGCCGCCGAACCGGAACACGTTGAGGCGGCCCGGCGTGAGGCGCGGCGACGGCACGAACGACAACAGGGCCTGCCGGATCTGTTCCAGCGTGAGGCCCCGCACGTAGCCCGTCAGCACGGCCGGCAGCACGTTCTCGGTCATGCACGAGGCCGTGCCGCCGAACGTGAGCGGAATCTGCGCCACCGGCATCAGCGGCATTTTGAGCAGGCCGTCGCAGAGGGTCACCTCGCCGTCTTCCACCACCGCCGCCAGGCCGTCGGCCGCGCAGTGCAGCAGGATGCGCGGGTTCTGGGCGTCGAGGCTGAAGAGGGCAGTTTTCGAACGCACGTGGCGGCCCATCGCGTAAGTCCATTCGTTGTCGGCGTTCAGTATCGCGTAGCCGTGTTTGGAGACACTTTCGGCCACCGTGGCTTTCACCCGGCTCATCTGGTCGAGCGAATGGATGCCGTCGAGGCCCAGGTGGTCTTCGGCCACGTTGGTGACAATGCCCACGTCGCAGCGGTCGAAGCCCAGGCCCGCGCGGAGCATGCCGCCCCGGGCGCATTCGAGCACGGCAAAGTCTACCGTGGGGTCGCGCAGCACCATCTGGGCGCTTACCGGGCCGGTACAGTCGCCCTTTTGCACCCGCTGGCCGTGCAGGTACACGCCGTCGGTGGTGGTAAAGCCCACCTTTTTGCCCGCCGTGGCGAAGAGGTGCGCAATCAGCCGGGTGGTGGTCGTTTTGCCGTTGGTGCCCGTGACGGCCACTACGGGAATGCGGCCGTTCCGGCCGCCCGGGAAGAGCATGTCAATGATGGGCGCGGCTACGTTGCGCGGACGGCCGTGGGCCGGGGCCAGGTGCATCCGCAGGCCCGGCGCCGCGTTGACCTCCAATACGGCCCCGCCGTTCTCGGTGATGGGCGTGCGGATGTCGGGGGCCATCACGTCAATGCCGCAGATGTCGAGGCCGATGGTGCGGGCAATGCGTTCGGCCATCGCGATGTTGTCGGGGTGGACTTCGCCGGTCACGTCCGTGGAAGTGCCGCCGGTGCTCAGGTTGGCCGTCCGCTTGAGGAACACGGTCCGGCCCGCCGGCACGACCGAATGGAGCGTCAGGCCGGCCTCGGCCAGCAGTTGCCGTGATTCGTCGTCCATTTTGATGGTCGTCAGGATTTTCTCGTGCCCCGCGCCGCGGTTGGGATCGGCATTGGTGCAATCTACCAGTTGCTGCACGGAGGCGCGGCCGTCGCCGGTCACCGATGCCGGCGTGCGGAGGGCCGCCGCCACGAAGCGGTAGTTGACCACCAGCAGCCGGAAGTCGCTGCCGCGGACGAACTTCTCCACGATCACGTCTTTGCAAAAGGTCCGGGCGCGGCGGAACGCTTCCCGGGCGGCCTCCGCGGTAGTGACCCCGATGGTGGCGCCTTTGCCCTGGTTGCCGTCGGCCGGCTTGACCACGAGCGGAAAACCGGTTTGGGCAATGGCCTCTTCCAGTTCGCTTTCGGTGCGTACCTGGCGGCCTTCGGGCACGGGCACGGCCGCGGCCCGGAGCATGGACTTGGTGGCCTCCTTGCTGCACGCAATGTCTACGGCAATGGCGCCGGTGAGGCTGCTGAGGCTGGCCTGGATGCGCCGCTGCCCGGCCCCGTAGCCCAGTTGCACCAGCGAAGCGTTGTCGAGCCGGATGGCCGGAATGCCCCGGCGGCGGGCCTCGTTCACAATGGCTTCGGTGCTGGGGCCGAGGCAGTAGTCGGCGTAGAGGTCGCGCAGGGCGGCCACTGCCGTTTCGGGCTGGTAGTCTTCCCCGCGGGCCAGGGCCAGGGCGGCCGTTGCGGCGGCTTCGGCGGCGTACCGGCCGGCTTCCTCCAGGGCGTATTCAAAGGTCACCTCGTACAGGCCCTCGGCGTCGAGGGCCTGCGAACGGCCGAAGCTACAGGGCATGCCGGCCAGCGTTTGCAGGTGGAGGGCAATGCGTTCCACCACATGCCCCGGGTGGGTACCATCCTCCACGGATTTGATGAAGCTGCCGGCGTGGCCCGCCGGGCAGGGATGGTCGCCCAGGCCGGGCAGGCAGGCCACCAGCCGCCGGGCAAAGCCGGGCAATGGGTGGGTATGTCCGAAAGCGGAATGGGTAAGGTCGAGTTTGAGGACAATCAGTTGCGGGTGCTTCACTGACCAGTAGTTAGGGCCACGCATGACCCTGGTCTCCACGATTTTCATACAGGTTTACGAGTTTCGTACAAGGTTGGCGAGCCGGAAAAAACGCGTTGTAATGGGCACAAAAAGTACTCCGGGGGATCGGAGGGAAAGCGTTTTCGCGGGTGGCATAGGGCTCGTGTTCAATCGGTTTTATGCAATCTGAAATTAGATTCGTTACATAATGCGTGCCTATTGACCTTTACGGAGAACCGGTAAAAATGTGACGCTTTCGCGCGTAATCTTTTATAAGTCGTTTTAAAAGATTATCATTCAAAGCGTTATGGAGATTGCCAGTGAAAGCGCCCAGGTGGGCCGGCGGCGACGGGGCGCGGGAAAAAGGTACCTGCGGCCGCCTCCCGCCGGGTGCCCCGTGGAATGAAAAGGCGCGCAAAAACGTTACGAATGGGTTAAATTTATGCTTTCTCAATTGTATTTAAGCCGGATTCGATAGATGCACTACGCGCCGAAAGGAAAACTGATTGCCGTGGGCGGCAACGAAAACAAAGGTTCTTTGTACCTGCCGGGAATGCCGGAAGTGGACCACGCGGGTTTCCTGGAGTTTGGCATTTTAAAGAGAATCCTGCGGGAAGTGATCTCGGCGGGCGGCCGGCTGGAAGTGATCACCACGGCCTCGGAGATTCCGCGCGAGGTGGGCAGCAACTACGTGCGGGCCTTCCAGAAGCTCGATTACCCCAACGTGGGGCTCATGCACATCCGCAACCGCAAGGACGCTTCGAATCCCGAGTTCCTCCAGCGCATCAAGTCGGCGGGCGGCGTGCTCTTCAGCGGCGGCGACCAGCTCCGCCTGAGCACGACTTTTTCGGACACACGGTTCCGGGAAATCCTGCTGAAGCGGTACCACGAGGAACACTTCGTAATTGCGGGCACCAGCGCCGGGGCCATGGCCATGTCGGCGGTGATGGTGGCCCGCGGCGAGATCAAGGGGTACCTCACCAAGGGCGGCGTGCAACTGGCGCCGGGACTGGCGTTTGCCGAAAGACTCATCATTGACACGCACTTCGTGAACCGGGGCCGCTTCGGGCGGCTCGTGGAGGTGGTGGCCGCGCACCCGGGCTGCCTGGGCATCGGGCTGGGCGAAGACACGGGCATGGTCATTGCCGAGGGCAACCGCATCGAGATCATCGGCTCCGGGGCGGTGATGCTGGTGGACGGCTCGGACATCAGCCACTCCAACGTGGTGGCGGCCCAAACCGGGCAGCCGCTGTCGGTCGAAAACCTGAAGGTGCACGTACTCACCCGCGGCAACGGTTACCTGGTGGAGGAGAAAAAATTCCTGCCCACCGTGTACGTGGCTGCCGGGCGCCGCTAGGATTCAGGATCAGGATTCGCAGGATTGCGGGATGAACAGGATTGCCGGGACGGGGATCGGCCGGAATTCGGAATGTTACTCTTTATTCTTTTTCCCACCCAACACGCCGCCCGCAAAATACTGCGTCCGGCAGACCGCCGTGTCGGCACGCAGTAGAACGGGCTGGCGCGAAGCTGTGCTTCGTGCCTGGTTATGTCTTCCGCCTCTGGCGGAACGAAGGCAATTTCACGACGCGTGCAGCGTGTTTCATTGCCCTTGCCTGGGCATAGTCCTTTCCTGGCATGGCTGACGCATCACTACCCTTGCCCGGGCATGAAAGATGCATGACCGGTCTTGCATCGGCCCACTGGCGCAGGCGTCCGCCTGTACCTTACCCTTCCAAGCGTCCGCTTGATCCTCCGCTAAGCATTGAACCACACCATTCCCAATCATGCATCTTTGGTATTGCTTGCCGGTACCGAAAACGGGGTAGTGTCTCGCGGAAGTTCCTTGCCACGGCACCACCGGTTGTCATGCTGACGAAGGAAGCATCCGATAAGTTTGATGAGCCGGTCCGGAACACCCCAGATGCTTCCTTCGTCAGCATGACAGTACCTGTCTTAGTGGATATTAGGGTGATTACGCCGTCACGCCGTTGTGGATGTTTGGTGACGCGAAAGGGACAAGCGGACGCTTGGAAGAAAAAGGCACCGGCGGACGCCTGCGCCAGCGGGTCGAGGCAAGAGCGGTGCCGGGGCGGGAGGGGTGCTGGGGCAAGAGCGGTGCTGGGGCAAGGGGAGTGATGCACTGGTAATGTGAGCAACAACCTCGTTCCGCCGGAGGCGGAAGGCATAGTAGGCACGAAGCAGAGCTTCGCGCCAGCACGTTCTACTGCGCCAGCACGTCACACACCGCCCCAGCCCGCGATACCGCGACAGCCCGTTCTGCTTCGCCTAAGCAAGCCGCTGCGATACGTTGGCCCGGTACCGCTATTGTTTCCATGCCGCCGTCACTTTGCGGCACTGACAGTGTAAATGCCGCCTTTCTGCGTGGGGAAAACAATTTCACCGGTGCTGGTCCGCTTCACGGGAACCTCCCGGCCGTTGCTGCGGATGCTTACCGGCCCGCTGACCCGCAACCGGCATTCCCCGCCTTGCTCCGACCGGACTTGCGCTTCCGTAAGTTGGCCCTTATCCCATTGGATGTCCACCTGGAAGCCGCCCTGGCCGCGGAGCCCGGACACGAAACCGGACGGCCAGGCCGCGGGCAGGGCGGGCAGCAAGTCCAGGGCTCCCGCACCGCTTTGCAGCAGCATCTCCGCCACTACGTTCGACGACCCAAAGGTGCCGTCCAGTTGATAGGCCTGTCCGAAGAAATTGGGTTTCATGCCGTATTTGAGCTGGTACTGGTGGTGCTTGTAGGCTTCCGCAGCCTCACCCAGCCGAAGCCACATCATCGAAATCCACACACTCTGCCACCCCCCGAAACTCTTTCCGTCCAGGTAGCTGCCGTAGCTCTTGTAGCGGTTCCCGGCTTCTTCCGTGGCGGCGTTGGGATTGCCGACCAACCTCCTTTCCAGCGCCTTACGGGCGGCGTCGTACAGTCCCGGGGTTTGGGCAGTAATCTGGTTGCCGGGAAACAGACCGTACAGGTGGGAGATGTGCCGGTGACCGATTTCGGGTTCTTTGTAGTCTTCGGTCCACTCCTGGAGAATGCCGCTCTGCGGACTGACCTGGAGCGGGGCCAGGTTCGCCAGGGCTTTTTCCAGTTCGGCCTTAAATTCCGGTTCGTAAGGCCGGCCGGGCTCCCTTAGGGTCTCGATGGCTTGCAGGCAATGGGTGAACAGTTCATGAATGATCTGCATGTCCATCGTGGCGCCGTAGGTAAACTGGTATTGCGTGCCGTCGGCTTTCTGAAATGCATTTTCGGGAGAATGCGACGGGTTGGTGACCAGTTTTCCCGCCAGGGGCAGACCAGCCGGCACCGGCTCCAGGAAATCCAGGTAAAACAGGGCCGCTTCCTTCATTACCGGGAAAGCCCGCCGGCGCAGAAAAAGGGTGTCTTGCGAATAGAGGTAATGGTCGTACAGGTGCCGGGTCAGCCAGCCGCTGCCCATGGGCCACAGGCCCACGACCCCGTCGGCGGGAGCCGTCCGCCAGAACACATCGGTCAGGTGATGGGCCACCCAGCCCCGGGCGTCGTACATGACTTTGGCCGTGTGCCGGCCGTGGAGGGCCAGCGAATCAATCAGGGAGAACAAAGGCAGCGTACACTCCGCCAGGTTTACGGCCTCGGCGGCCATGTAGTTCATCTGCAAATTGATGTTGAGGTGATAGTCGGAACTCCACGGCGGGTTCATTTTCTGGTTCCAGATGCCCTGGAGGTTGGCGGGCAACCCACCTTTGCGGGAGGAGGCAATGAGCAGGTAACGGCCGTACTGAAACAGCAGTTCGGACAGGTAAGGGTCCTGGAAATCACGTT
>CADCTQ010000658.1 GCA_902805615.1 uncultured Cytophagales bacterium | reverse complement strand
TTGCTAAAAATGAGCTGATGACAAGCCGCTGATTATTAGACGTTTGCAGTTATGGTGGCCCTCTTTTGCCGTGAACAATCACACCTCCCTGTGAAAATTCACATCCCCCCTTTAACATCTTCACATCCTCCTGCCGTGCATAAACGCACATCCCGCCCATGTGAAAACTCACATTGCCGGCCGTTGGGTGAAGGGTGAACTTTGCCGTGCCCGGTGAGTGCAAGCCGGGTGAAGCTTTTCACCACTAACACCCTTCTTCTATGTACGCTGCATTCCGTTCCACCGTGCCGCCCCCGTGGGCCGAGAACCCGTCGCTGCGCCGGGTGCGTCTCCGCCAAAGCCTCCCGAGCTACCGCCAACCCGGAACTGATAATGCCCCCGTGCCCGGCCCGGCGCAGCCCGAATTGCCGACCCTGCCGCTGCCCGAACCGGGCCTCGCCTGGGTGCTGCACGTGGGCACGGGGCAGTACGTTCACGTGAGCAGCAGCCTGCAACGGCTCCTCGGGTACGCCCCCGAAGCCTTTACCACGGGTGGGCTCCAGTTCACCCGGCGACTGCTGCACCCGGCCGACGTTACCAACCTGGAAAAACTGCAAGGCCGCGTGGACGAATTCCTGCTTACGGTGCCGCCTTCACAACGCATCGGGTACCAGTGCAGCTACGATTACCGCCTGCGCAAGTCCGACGGGACGTACCTGCGCCTGCTCGAACAAAGCACCGTGCTCTGCACCGACCCCCGGGGCGAAATCACGCAACTCGCGGCCTCGTGTACCGACATTACGCACTGGAAAAAGGACGAAGTGCTTACCGCCACCGTCGTCTCCCCCGCGGGCACTACCTGCCTCGTGTGCGCCTCCGCCGACCGGGAGCTGCCCAAGCACTTGTTGCCCAGCAAACGCGAAAAAGAAATCCTGGATCTGATCGCGGTCGGCTGCACCAGCCAGCAGATTGCCGACCAGCTGTTTATCAGCCTGCACACCGTGAATACGCACCGCCGCAACCTCATGCGGAAAATCAAAGCCAAAACCGGCAACGACCTCTTCCGGTACGCCCTTGCCCATATGAATCGTTGATGCCCGATAGGACACTGGGGTAAAACATCTTCGAAAGGCCATCCGGAGCCGTCAGTGAGACACTGAGTACGTGCTTAGCGGGTTGTATGCGATGCGTCATTGCGAGGAATCGGGGCTGGTTTTGCGGGTTGGCATGACGAAGCAATCTCACCCGGAGAGGCGCAAAAGGCCAGAGACGGCTTCCTCTCCTAAATGTCAGGTGTAATAACCTGACCCCACCGGTAACGGCGTTTGGCGGGGCTACCGGGTGAGATTGCTTCGTCGCCCTACAGACGCCATGAATGGCGTCTCTACTTCGCAATGACGCCCCATACAACCCGCTACTCACATACGACACTGACGGCGGCAGGCACAGATTACCCTGAGCGTATGTACAACACTCCTGCAATGCTCCTAATGCAATCATTCTAACCACCTTATGACCATTTTTTCAAATAGCCTCATGCGTATTTTCCTCAAACTCCTGATCATAATCCTGCTGATTACCGGCTCTGATGCTGCCCATGCGACAGATCCGACGAAAGTGGTGGTGCAGGCTGATTCGGGCAAGGCGGCTTTAACTACCGTAAATAATATTGTAAACCCCCCGGCAGCGGCTGGTACCGCGGCCGGCACCACCCCGTGCACTTGCCGCGAGAAGGACCTGCTGCCCTTCCAGAAAGGATTGGTCGTGCTGCCGGTCGTGCTGGCAGTACTCTTTTTCCTGCTTGTGTTCCGGGTGCTCAAGCGGGCCGGCTACAAACTTGCCGACGCCCTCTCGGAAAATGACACGATGACTACGACCGTGCCCGCCCCTGCCAATCCCCTAAATCCGCCCGGACAGGCCGCCAACAATGCCCCAAACGTGCTCGTACTGGCCGCCAGCAATACCCCGCAAACCCAGACCATGCAGACCGGGCCCGGCAACCGCAGTGCCAGCCGCCTGGTATTGTTTCTCTCGGGCTTCACGGCCATCATCATCGCGGTTTGCATCACTACGTATTACCTGTATTACTACCTGTACTGCGGCCAGGCGCCCGACCTGGATGGCTTGACAAGCATCATTCTGACGCTGGGAATTGGGGTAATTCCCTACGCGGTGAACAAAGCGACGCAGTAACACCGGTATCCCGCCATCACGTACACCGCGCCAGCGCCTCCACGTCGTTGCCCGTGAGCAGGTGCACGTTGCGGGTGAGTTTTTCGAGGTCCCAGTCCCACCAGCGGAGTTGCAGCAACCGTTCCACGTGCCCGGGGGAGAAGCGTTGGCGAATCTCCCGGGCCGGGTTGCCGCCCACGATGGCGTACGGCGCCACGTCCTTGGTCACCACCGAATACGCCCTGATGATGGCCCCGTCGCCGATCTTCACGCCGGGCAGCAGGGCCGCCCGGTAACCGATCCACACGTCGTTGCCCACCACCGTATCGCCCCGTGAAGGGTAAGACTTGCCGCGCATCGCCTCCGACCAGGCGCCCCCGAACACGGCGAACGGGTACGCCGACACGGCGTCGGCCAGGTGGTTGGCACCGTTCATGATGAACTCCACGCCCGAGGCGATCATGCAGAATTTGCCGATCACCAGCCGGTCGCCCGTAAAGTCGAAGTGGTACTTTACGTTCTTCACGAAGTTGTTTACGTCCTCGAAATCATCGTAGTACGTGTAGTCGCCCACCTCGATGGCCGGGTGGTTTACCAGGTTTTTCAGGAAGCAGAGCCGTTCGTAGGCGGCCAGCGGGAAAAGCGTATTGGGATTGGGGGTTTCCATACGAGGTAAAAAAAGCCGATGCAATCTTTTGAGCCGAAAAATTGTTAACGGGCGTACAAGGTGTTAATAATAAATATGAAAATTATTCTGTATTCCTTCTCCCTGCTGATGCTGCTGACCGGCCTGGGCTGCGCATCAAATGAAGATACCGTTTCCCCGGAGGCCAACAGTGCCCCGGCTTCGTCAACCTCCCTGATTGGCAAGTGGCAGCTGACCCACTTCCAGCACACCAGCATGGTTGCCGGGACGCCCGCCAAGCCGGAAGCGCCGCCCTACCAGGAAACCTTCGAACTGAACGCCGACAGCACTTTCCGCCGGTACCGCTCCAACGGCTACGAAGCCACCGGAACGTACACCTTCGTGCAGTACGGCGCCGGTGATTCCGGCATCCTGGCTACCTTCGACAACCCCGGTTTGAGCTACCACGCGTTGCCCGGCCAGCCCGGCAAAATCCATTCGTACACCAGAGGCCAGGTGTACCTGCGCCACACCGGGCCCGGCGTACTCGTAGAAAGCTACGCCGCCTCCGACGGCCCCTCCTTCCATTACCGTCAAGTAGTAGTAAGTGATTAGTGGTAAGTGGGTGTGCGTAAGGCAGCTGCCGCGTTCTGCCGGGCTACGCGTACGCAATGAGCCGCGCACCTACTAATCACTTACCACTCCTCTCCCTCACAGCTTTACGAACTTAAGCACCTGCTTGCCCTCCGGTGACTGGACGTGCAGCAGGTACGTGCCCTTGCGCAGGGTGGATACGTCAACGGCCAGCTTCCCTTCGCCCGCCGGTCGGGGCGGCGGCAGCGGCAGCCGTCTTCCCACCGCGTCGTAGAGGGTTACCCGCACCGGCAGCACGGCGGCCGGCACCTCCAGGAACAGCTCCCGGTGCGCGGGGTTCGGGAACAGCGTCACTCCCAGGCCCGCGCCTTCGGGACGTACCGGCACGACCTCAATCGCCGACACCAGCGGCACGTCGGCCGTCCCCTTGGCAAAGACGAGGTTCAGCGTGCTGTCGGCCACCTGCACCTCGAAGGTTTCCCGCACGGCGTGCATGGCTCCCCCGGCTTTCGCAAAAATGTCATAATCCGCCAGCCGGCGCGTGCCTTCCGCATCCACGTGGAACCGGCGCGAACCCGCACCCCCCGCCGCCAGGTGGCCCCAGTGCGACTCCCCGAAGTGCAGCGTGACCCGGAACGTACCGTTGCCGGTCGGGAACTGGTAATTGAACGCGTTGCCCCGCCGGCCCGTCTGGTAGAGGTAGTCGTCGGGCGTACCGGCCACTTCCCCGGCCACCGGGTTGGACGGCGCGCCGCCCGTGAAATACGTATCGGCGATGAACGAAACCGAGTCGGCCGTCGTAAAGGCCGCGCCGCCGGCATTTACCCGGAAACCGGCGCAGTAGGGGTTGGCCGACACGGCGAACTTCTCCGTCCGGGTGCAGCCCTGCCCATCGGTTACCGTCACCGATTGTTCGCCCGGGGGCAGCCCGGTGGCCTTGTCGCCCTGCTGCCCGGGGCGGCTGCTCCAGTGGTACGCGTAGGGCGGCGTGCCCCCCTCCAGGCCCGTGACCGCGGCCGTGCCGCCGGGCCGGGCGCCGCACACCGGGTCGGCCTGTTGCACGGCGAAGGTCATGGTGGTGGTGGAAACGAGCCGGTACAGTTCCAGCGCCGAAATCGCCAGCCGGTTGGTCGTGGGGGCAAACTGCGCGTTGAGCAGCCCGTCGGTCACCCCCACTTCAAAATCGGCCACCAGGGCAAACCTGGGACCCACCTCGCCGCTGATGTCCAGGTTCGCCAGCCGGGTGTTGCTTTCCAGGGCTACGCTGAACACCCGCGAGCCCGGACCGCCCTGGTACCCGTCCCGCGCCGTGCCGAAGTAGTTCTCGGCAAAGTGCATCCGCACCAGGTACTTGCCGGCGGCCAGCTTCGGAATGGCGTAGCCCAGCACGTCGAGGTCCTGGCGCGACGACATGTACGTGCGGTACAGGGCGTCGTCGTCGGTGCCCCCGACGGCGCTGGTGCGGTCTTCCAGGTTGTCGAGCATGAAGTTGCCCACCCGGTAGGACTGGTCGGCCTGCCAGACTTTGCCCCCGATGGTCACGTCGGCGTCGGCGGCGCTCTTGAGGCGCAGCACGGGCTCAATGCGGTTGCAGGGGTCGGTCGCCATCCCGTACAGGGGCACCCGGTGCGGACTCAGGGCGTTGTTGTAGGTCACCAGCAGCGCGGCATTTTTGAGGCCGGCGCTTTTGGGCACGAACTGCACCGGCACCGGGGTGGTTTTGCCGGGCAGCAGCGTGGCGCCGCCGGGCAGGCTGGCCGTGAATTCATCGGCGTTCGGGCCGACGATCCGTACGGAAGTGATCACCGCGGCGGGGTCGTTGCCCTGCCCAAGGCTGGACAGGGTGACCGGCAGGGTGGGGTTCGACAGCACGGCCCGTTCGCCGAAGTCGAGGGCGGAGGGGGACGCCGCCAGGGTTGAAACCGAGTTCGGGCCGGCCTCGGGACGGAGGTTGGCGACGAAATACACGTTGTCGTTGTAGTCCAGGTTGGCCTCCTCGCCCAGGTAGTCGTGGGAAACCAGGTAGGCGTCGGGAATGAGGTTGCCGCGGCTGTCGCGGGCTTTCCAGACCCGGGCGCCGCGCATGGGGTAGGTCACGCCCCGGACCGTTACGGTGCCGCCGTACTCGTTGCGTTTGGGGTCGGTGCAGTCGCCGGAAATGCGCAGGGAAAACGGTGCGCCCGGGTTGAAGCTGCCCCGGCCCGCCGATCCGGCCCCGTCGTTGCGGCGGGGCAGCAGCGACTGCCCGTCCACGGCCGCGTGCCGCATGATGACGCCGCCCCCCGAATGGCCGGCCTTGGCGTCCCAGCGGATGAATTCCTGGTCCTGGCAGCAGCCGTGGTAGGCGGCCATCTGCCGCACCGTCACCGGCCGGGCCGGGTCGGCCCGCACGAAGTACGGCGAAAAGATTTCGTCGGAATCGGGCAGGGGCGCGTCGTGCTGGTTGTTGATGTGCCGGAAGCCGAGCCGGGTCCTGAAACCGAACGCCTCCACGATTTCCCCGGTGAAGGGTTCGTTGCCGCCCTCGAAGCCTTTTTGCCACAGGCCGTGCAACCTGACCGTATCAACCGGCTGCGCCGGGTCGCTGGAGGCCACGACCAGCGTTTCGTGCAGCACTTTTACCCGGCCGTTGTTACCCGGCGGGTTGGTGGCGATGAACTTCACCAGCACGTCGGCGTAGCCGCCCGAGGGCACCCGCAGCGGCAGGGCGGACGGGTCGTAGGCTTTGCCGTTTAGCCCTTCGAGGCGGAAGAAATTGGGGTTAGAGAGCCGGAGAGCGTCAATGCGCAGCACGCCCATGCCCTGGTTGCGCAGGCGCACCGTCACGGCGTCGTGGTTCTCGTTGGTGGGCGTG
>CADCTQ010000657.1 GCA_902805615.1 uncultured Cytophagales bacterium | reverse complement strand
CCGTCAGTGTCCGGAGCCGTCAGTGTCTCACTGACGGCTCCGGACGGCCTTTTAAGTATGTTCTATCAAATGTGTCCTAATCGTAGCCTCCATCAAGGAGGGGCCGGGGGTGGTTTTTCTGCCAATCCAGGTTTAGAGAAAGGCAGGGATACCTTTGGCAAGAGCGTTATCTGGTGGAAGCCTTCTTGAAAGCTCCGTAGGAGCGTCCTGTTCCAATGTTGTCAGCCAACAGGCCGCTCCTACGGAGCTCAACCACGAGGGGATAACGCCGTGTGCCAGGAACAGGGCGTCCCTCCGGGACTTTCCCCAACGACAATGTAATCCGGGAACTACTGTTGCGAATGACCAATGACGGTTCGAAAGGAAGTTGCGCAGCCGCTGTTTACCAGCCCTTCAGGACGCCGAGCATGATGAAGAAGAGGTTGGTGCCGGTGGCCGAGAGGAGGCTCAGGCGCATGGCGCGGTGGAAGTCGGCGGCGTTTTCTTCGCGCCGGGCTTTGACGTACCACGAGCCGAAGAAAAAGATGGCCGGGGCCAGGCAGGCCAGCAACAGCCAGAAGAACCGCAGCGAATAGAACTGGTAGAAAAAGATGAAAAACCCGCCGAAGGCCACCGCAAACACCGCGAACGTAAATACGAACGTACCCCGGATGCCCAGCAGCCGGCTGATGGTCAGGTCGCCGCGGCGGGCGTCTTCGGCGTGCTGGTAGATCTGCGTCATCGGGTAGAAGCCCATCAGCAGCAGCGTGGTGAGGAGGGCGCCCCACAGGATCTTGGGTTGCAGCACCTCCCCCACCGGCACGTCGTTGATGACCTGGTACATCATCAGGAACGTCCAGGCCCCCTGGAAGCCGCTGGCCAGCAACCAGCTCACGACCGGATATTTTTTCAGCCGCACGCCTTCGTGGCTATACATTTTTGAAATGGTTCCGTATACCAATAGCCCGGCGACGAAGGACCAACCTAGGAAGATGCCCAGCAATAAAGCGGCTGCATCCAAAACCAAAGACGCCAAAAGCAGTTCTCTATGGACGGGGGGTGGTTTTTCCAGGCCCCCGATGCTGTCTTCGTCTTTGTCGTAGTAGCTGTTGAAGCCGTTGCTGGCCGGGTAAAGCAGGAAATGCGTGATAAAAAAGGCCAGCCCCGTCCGCCAGCCTACCGGTGCCGGAGAGATGCCCAGGGCAAAGAGGGACACCGGCAGCAGGAAAAAGGAGAACGGAATGCGTAAGTGCAGCCACGTAGAAGTCTGAACCATGCGAAAGTAAAGCGCTGACTTTTTTCGTAAGTATAGAAAAATTTTAGCGGATTTTGAATAAAACCACTGACAGACCAGCTATTTAGATGAAGAGTTATATTAATGCGATTGGCACTGCCAACCCTCCCTATCGGATATCGCAAATGGACATTGCCCAGTTTATGGCCGAGGCGACGAAGCTGGACCCGCGGGAACAACGCAAGCTTTCGGCCCTCTACCGCACCACCGGCATTCAGTACCGGCACACCGTGCTCGAAGACTATACCCGCCCCGTGGGTGAATTTACCTTCTACCCCAACACCCCCGACCTGGAGCCTTTTCCGGCCATTGACCAGCGCATGGAACTGTACCGGCAGTACGCCCTGCCCCTGTGCGTGGCGGCGGTCCGCAACTGCGTGGAGGTGTACCCGGGCTTCCAGTATTCGCGGGTGACGCACCTGGTCACGGTCAGCTGCACGGGCATGTACGCGCCGGGCATTGACATCGAACTGGTCGAAAAACTCAACCTGCCCACCAGCGTGCAGCGCACGGCCATCAACTTCATGGGTTGCTACGGCGCGTTCAACGGCCTCAAGGTGGCCGACGCCATCTGCAAGGGCAACCCCGACGCCTGCGTGCTGGTGGTCTGCGTGGAGCTGTGCACGATCCACTTCCAGAAAAAACAAACCGAAGACCACCTGCTGGCCAATTCGCTCTTTGCCGACGGGGCGGCGGCCGTGATCGTGCAGGGGCGGCCCGGACCGGCCATCTCGGCCAGCATGGAGTCGTTCTACTGCGACCTGGCCCTCAACGGCAAAAAAGACATGGCCTGGGACATCTCCAACTTCGGCTTCGAGATGACGCTTTCTTCGTACATCCCCGACTTGATCCGGAACGGCATCCGCCAGTTGACCGACAAGCTGCTCAAGCGGCTCAAAATGAAAGTGGCCGACATTCCGCTGTTTGCCATTCACCCGGGCGGGCGGCGCATCCTGGAGGTGATCGAGGAGCAGCTCGGCCTGCAACGGGAAGACAACCGCTACGCGTACCACGTGCTCAAGGAGTACGGCAACATGTCGTCGCCCACGGTGCTGTTCGTGCTCAAAGCCCTCTGGAACGACCTGCGGGTGGGCGACGACGGCAAGAGCATCCTCAGCTTCGCCTTCGGCCCCGGCCTCACGCTGGAGTCCATGCTGCTGCGCGTATGGCACGGAGACTGAAGTTTAGTATTGGGTAGTGAGTACTGCGATTGCGGGTAAGGTCGTGAAATTTCACGTATGCAGTACTCAATACCCAATACTTTCCCCAGTACCCGATGCACCTTACTCAATACTCACTACCCAATACTAAAAATGTTCGAGCACAGAAGTACCCAGTCGGAAATCATGGACGAGCTGACGTTAGGCGGCGAGGACATGGCGCAGACGCTCCGCGAACTCAAGTTCATCAACCACTGGCTGGGGGGCAACCGCGTCACGCTGCGGGGCCTGGACCGGCTGTTGCGCACGGCGGGCGGCAACGTCCCGGCGGGACCGCTGCGCATTGCCGACCTGGGGTGCGGCGGCGGCGACATGCTCGAACTCATGGCCGGCTGGGCCCGCAAAAGGAGACTTGACGCCCAGTTTACCGGCGTGGATGCCAACGAATACATCGTCTCGTACGCCCGGGAGAACACGGCCCGCTTTCCCGAAATCGCCTACCGCTGCGAAGACATTTTCTCCCCGCAGTTTGCCGGGCAAGCCTACGACATCGTGACCTGCACGCTGTTTTGCCACCACTTCCGCGACGGGGAGTTGGTGCAACTCTTCCGGCAGCTGAAAGCGCAGGCCCGGGTCGGCCTGGTCATCAACGACCTGCACCGCCACCCGCTGGCGTACCACTCCATCTCGTGGCTCACGCGGTGGTTTTCCAAATCGTACCTGGTGAAAAACGACGCGAAGCTGTCGGTGTGGCGGGCCTTCCGGAGGAGCGAACTGGCGGCCATCCTCGCCGAGGCCGGCTGGCGCAACGTGTCCATCCGCTGGGCCTGGGCCTTCCGCTGGCAGGTGGTGGCGTGGCAGTGAGAAGAGAATTGAGAATTGAGATATTAGATGTGAGACACCAGACTACGGCACGCGCATCCGTTTTTTGTCTCACATCTCAATTCTCACATCTGATAGCTCAATTGCTTTCGACCGATTCGCCGAGGGTCATTTTGAATTCGCGGTAAAAGTCCTTGTTGTTTTTTTTGATGCCTTCGATCACCATCGGCAGGATGGCCGAGAGTTCTTCGGGCGTCCACTGGTTGGTGTTGAGGCGGCGGTAGAAGGTGTCCTTGCCCATTTTGATGTGGGAAGCTTTCAGACCCGGGTGTTCGTAGATCTGCCGGTGTTTTAATCCCGACTGTTCAATGAGGGTGGGCATTGCCTCACAAAGGCGGTGAAATGCCGACAAAACCTTGTCGTAATTTTTGAGGTCCAGCACACGAGTCATAAGTCATACACAAATTCTACCCCCCGCAGGTAAAGACACATGGCCCGCCACCGGCGGAAGAATGCCCTTGCCCGCAACCCGGTTTCCCTTTCGCATAAATCGTCCGGGACACCACCCCGTTTGAGGTGGTATTACTTACGAATAAAAAAGGGTAGGGTTCGGCTTTTGTGGCGCTGCGCCGCCTTAGTAGGTAAAAGTCCCGTGTTCGCTCTCGATGGTCAGCCGGCGGTCCGTGGCGGCCTCCACGCGGCCGACCACCCGGGCCGCTACGCCGAATCCTTCCGCGATGCCGATGATCTCCCCGGCGGTGGCTTCCGGTACGTAAAATTCGAACCGGTGGCCCATGTTGAATACCTTGTACATCTCCGCCCAAGGGGTGGCGCTTTCCGTCTGGATCATCTCGAAGAGCGGCGGCACGGGAAAGAGGTTGTCTTTGACCACGTGCACGTTTTCGACGAAGTGCAGCACCTTGGTCTGGGCGCCGCCGCTGCAATGCACCATGCCGTGCACCTGCGGCCGGAGGGTTTGCAGCACTTTCTGCACGACCGGTGCGTACGTGCGGGTGGGCGAGAGCACCAGTTTGCCCACGTCCAGGGGCAGGCCGGGCACCACGTCGGTGAGGTGGCGGGTACCGGCATACACCAGGCTTTCGGGCAGGGCCGGGTCGAAGCTTTCAGGATACTTCTGGGCCAGGATGCGGCCGAACACGTCGTGGCGGGCCGAGGTCAGGCCGTTGCTGCCCATGCCGCCGTTGTACTCGGTTTCGTAGGTTGCCTGCCCGAACGAAGCCAGCCCCACGATCACGTCGCCCGGGGCAATGCGGTCGTTGCTGATCACCTCGTCGCGGCGGAGGCGGGCCGTCACGGTACTGTCCACGATCACCGTACGCACCAGGTCGCCCACGTCGGCCGTTTCGCCGCCCGTGCTGTAGATGCCCACGCCGTGGTCGCGCAGCATTTGCAGCACTTCCTCGGTGCCGTTGATGAGGGCCGCCACCACCTCGCCGGGAATCAGTCCTTTGTTGCGGCCGATGGTGGAAGAGAGCAGGATGCGGTCGGTCACGCCCACGCACAGCAGGTCGTCCACGTTCATCACCACGGCGTCCTGGGCAATGCCCTTCCACACGGAGAGGTCGCCGGTTTCGCGCCAGTACAGGTAGGCCAGCGATGATTTGGTGCCGGCCCCGTCGGCGTGCATGATGTTGCAGTAATCCGGGTCGCCGCCCAGCAGGTCGGGCACGATCTTGCAGAAAGCTTTGGGAAAAAGGCCCTTGTCGAGGTGTTGGATGGCCTGGTGCACGTCTTCTTTGGAAGCCGACACGCCGCGTTGCATGTACCGCTCTTGCATGCGGTAAAGGTAGGAATAATCCGGTCATCCCCCTACCCCCTTCGCTAGCGCACGGGCAGCCGCACAAAGGTACGGAGGCGTGAGCCGAACGTACCGAACGTAGTTGGGAGGCCGTGAGCCGAACGTACCGAACACAGTTCTGCGTGCCCACGGGTGCCGCTACAAGGCAATAATCCGTTTCCAGTGGACACGCACCGTTCCTTGCCGGGAGGCCGCTGGGCACGCGGTCCCCCTTGTGCGGTTGCTTGTGCGCAAGCGAAGGGGGCAGGGGGATGACTCGTGTATCCCCTACGCTACCTCCCCGTAAAATTGGGTTTGCGCTTCTCCAGGAAAGCCTGCACGCCTTCCCGGTGGTCCTGGGTGCGGCCGGCCGCGTCCTGGCACAGGGCCTCCCATTCGAGCATCTCCTCCAGCGAGAACCCGAACGACTTTTGCAGCATCTGCTTAATAAGGCCCACCGCCTTGGTGGGCGCCGTGGCGTAGTACCCGGCCACCTGGGCGACCGTCGCGTCGAGCTGGTCGGCGGGCACCACCTTGTTCACCAGGCCGATTGCCAACGCTTCCTTTGCGGCTACCTTCGTGCCCATCGTCGCCATCTCGAACGCCTTCATCGGTCCCACGATCCGCGGCAGGAACCACGTCGAACCCGCATCCATCACCAGGCCGATGCCGATGAAGATTTCCGCAAGCACCGCTTCCTCCGAAGCCACCAGCAGATCGCAGGCCAGGGCCAGGGAGCAGCCCGCCCCGGCGGCAACCCCGTGCAGCCGTCCGATCACCGGCTTGGGCAGGTTGCGGATGGCCAGGATCATCGGGTTGTAGCGGTTCCGCACGGCGTCGGCCAGGGACCGTTCGCCCCCCCCGCTTTGAAAGGCCGCTTCCGACTTGAGGTCGGCGCCGGAGCAGAAGCCGCGGCCCGCCCCCGTCAGCACCACCACCCGCACGGCGTCGTCAGCCCCGGCCTGGGTAAAGGCGTCTTTCAGTTCGTAGTTGAGCTTCTCGTTGAGGGCGTTGAGCACGTCGGGGCGGTTCAGCGTAATGGTGCACACGCCGTTCTGTACGTCGTAGAGGAGGTGTTCGAAGGTCATAATTTTAGTGGTAAGTGGTTAGTGATAAGTGGTTAGTGCGGCACCGGGCCAGTGTCTCCCGTCTCCCGTCTAAAATCTAATGTCTGAATTTTAA
>CADCTQ010000656.1 GCA_902805615.1 uncultured Cytophagales bacterium | reverse complement strand
GAATTTGCGAAAGGTTCGGACCCCGAGTGTTTTGCCCGGGCGGTGATCCTCCCATAACTTGTCTGCTATGGGTCAACCCACCCCCGGCCCCTCCGAGGAGGGGAGCCGCGACGCGGCCCTTTCCCGCGACGCGACCCTTTCCCGCAACGCGACCCCTCACTTTGACCCTTCCTGACCACTAGCCCTTTTTGGTTCTTTTTGGGGCAATGCCAAAAAGAACAAATCCCACTTACGCATCATCAACCATTCACCAGCCTATCTCCACCCATCCTGTTATTCGCATCATATACGCTAATCACATACTCCCACTGACCACTTTTAACCCATTCCCAAAATGTGTCCTCATCGTAGCCTCCATCAAGGAGGGGACAGGGGTGTTTTGCTTATGAAAACATCCCCGCCATTTCCGTGAGGTAGTATTTACACGCTGCGGTAGACCAGGTTGGCGAAGAAGTCGCCGTTGATGACAAACTTGCCCCACTTGTCGTCGTACCTTTTGGTGGGTTTGCCCGCCACCACTTCCCGGAGGGACTGGCCCTGCTTTTTCATGGCTTCGATGCGGGTCTTTACTTCCCCGAGCATGTCGCGGTATTCGACCAGTTGCGCCTTGTTGCCCACCGGTCCGTGGCCGGGCACGATGATGGTTTTGCCCGTCACCCGCTTCACGTTTTCGTCGGTGGCCCGCAGCATCCCTTCGATGGTGCCGCCCGTGTTGAAGTCCAGGAAGGGATAGTGGCCGTTCCACCAGGTATCGCCCACGTGCAGCACGTCGGCCTGCTGGAAGTGGACCGAAATGTCGCTGTCGGTGTGGGCCGGCCCGTAGTAGTGCATCCGGATGGTTTCGCCGTTGAACGTCATGGTGCGGTCCTTGGCGAAGGTCACCGTGGGCAGCGCCCCGGCCGGCGACGGCGGGAAGGTGTAGCGCCAGTCGTCCACCCGGATTTGCCGGGCCAGGTTCTTTTTGGTATTGGTGTGGGCCACCACCGTAGCGCCTTCCCCGTGCACCCATTCGTTGCCGCTGGCGTGGTCGAAGTGCCAGTGTGTGTTGACCAGGTACTTGAGGGGTTCTTTGCCCAGGCCGGCCAGCACCTTCTTGATTTTTTCTTTCGACACGTCAATGCCCGCGTCCACCATCAGCTTGCCTTCCGGGCCGGTAAAGACTACGATGTTGCCGCCCGAACCGTCGAGCACGCTGAGGTTGCCGCGCAGCTTCTGCACGGTCACGGGGGATTTGGCCGCCTCCCCGATGATGGTCGTCACCGGGCTGGCGTCTTCGAAGAGGCCGCGGGCGGGAAGGAAAAAACCGGCCGTGAGCATTCCGGCGGAGGCCACGAAGGTACGGCGGGAGATCGGATTTGCTTGCTTGTTCATAAGGAGTTGGGGGTTATGCGTTGTTCGTTGCGGGCGGATGATTCCGGGTAAGCGTGGGGCGGTACGTCGCGGCGGCGCGCAACCTGGGCTGGGGGAGGCAATGCATGGGAGCACGAAGCGTTGGTGGTACGGCATGGATGTTGGAAAAAGAATGCCAAACCGCCCGGGTACCGCCGCCCCAACGCGGAAAAGGGCGCCAAGCGCGGACAAAGGCGCATTTACCCGGCCCCTGCCCCGTACGGCCGGTGTCTGCAGCCCGGCAAAAGCTCCGCCGGGTTGGAGTGCCTACGAACTGCCCTCCGGGGAAACGGAGGGGGCCGGTGGAGAAAGTCCGGACCGGGCGGGGCCTTGGCGTTGGACCGCCGGCCGGATGCCGCGCATCTGGCTGAAAGTGTTATCTTTGACTGGGGTCGTGGCTTTTTGGAAGAGGCTGCCCGGACCCTTTTTTACGACCCGCTATGCGCTACCCACCCGCTTTGCTTTTCCTGCCCGGGCTGCTGCTGCTGGCCGCTTTGGCAACGCCGGCGGAGGCGCAGCCTGTCACCTTGGCGCAGGCCGACAGCTTGCGGCAACGATTGAAGGAAGGCAGGGAGGACCCCGGGCAGGTGGCCACCCTGCTCCGGCTGGGCGAGTTTTACCTGCGCAAAACGCCCGACCCGAACCGCGGCTACGACAGCGCCCTTGTGCTGGCCGGGCAGGCCGGCGCGCTGAGTACGCGGCTCGGGGATGCCCGGGGGCGGGAAGAAGCCGTTTTTCTACGGGGCAAAATCTTCGTCAAAAGGCAGCAGGCCGACCGGGTGCTGGCGATGCTCGACAGCGTGAGCGATACCAACCGCATCCGGTTGCTGCTCGAACTCGGCAAGCACCTGCTGCGGCCCACTTACACCCGCGACGCCGACCGCGACGCCGCCATTGCCCTGTTTCGCCGGGCCGAAAAGCTCAGCCAGGCAATCGGCAGCGGGCCGTGGCGGGAAGAGAGCCTGAGCCTGATCGGGGTGAGCTACCTGCTGAAGGGAGACCGGGCGCGGGGCAAAGCCAACTTTACCGAGGTCATCGAAGCGCGGCGCCGGGCCGGCGACAAAGCCGGGGAAATCCGGGCCTTGCTGCGGTTCGCCAACACCACGTTCTGCGAGGACTGCCGGGAGAACCTACAGGCGCTGTCCCGGGCACTGGCCCTGGCCCGCCAGCTCGGCGACCGGCCCCGGGAGGCGCTCATCCTGGTAAACATGGGCCATTTCCAGCGCGATGACGGCAACCTCGAAGCGGCCCTGCGCGAGGCGCAACGGGCCTTCGACATTCAGCAGGTCATCGGCTACCCGGCCCTCAACCGGGCGGCCCACGAACTGGCCGATGAAAGTGTGTACATGGCCCCCATGGTATACGCGGCCTTGTCGAACGTCAACTACCTGCTGGCGGGCATCTACGAGCGGAAAGGCGACCTGAACAAAAGATTGTTCTATTTGCTGGAAGCCACCAGAGACGCCCAGCGCGACGGCATGACCGGGGAACTCGATTACGCCTACGCCATGCTGGCGGCCGCCTACCTGGAACTGGGCCAGTACGATAAAAGCACCGAATACTTCCAGCGGTCATTCACCCTCAGCCAGCAAAAGGGCCGGGAGTTCCTGGGGATCGGGACGCTCCGGAGAATGACGGACGTGATGCTCAAGGCCGGCAAAGACCGGGAAGTGCTGCGCATGCTGCGCGACATCCGGGGCAGAACCCCTTCGTTCACCTACGAGAACAAGATGAGCATTGCCCTGAGCTTCGCCGCGTATTACAGTGCCTCCGGCCAGCCCCGGCTCGCCGAGGGGTATTACCTGGAAGGCGTGGAATCGGGCGGCAAGACCAACCTGCTGGGCTTCCATGTGTTTGCCTGGCAATCCATCAGCCGGTTTTACGTGTCGGCCGGGCAGCACGCCAAGGCTGATCCGTACCTGAAAAGGCTGGCCGCCGCCCGGAAACAAATGATGCCCAGGCAACGCATGGAAATTTCCCTGCTGCATTTCAGGGTGGATTCAGCCCTGGCCCGCTACCCTTCGGCCATCAGGCACTACCAGCAATACACCGCCCTGAAAGATTCCCTGTTCAGCGAGACCCAGGGCAAGCAGGTGGCCCGGTTGAACATTCAGTACGAAACGGAACAAAAAGAGCAGGCCCTCAAACTGCGCGAGAAAAACATCGCCCTGCTCACCGAGCGGAGCCGCGCGCAGCAAACCCAGCGCAACGCCCTGGTCGGGGGCACGGCACTGCTGCTGGCCCTGCTGTTGCTGAGCTACAACCGCTACCGCCTCAAAAGGCGCAGCAACCTCCGCCTGCTGGTGCAGCAGCAGCAGTTGCAGGACCAGCAACGGGAGATCAACCAGAAGAATGAACACCTCTCCCAACTGCTCGACGAGAAGGATTCCCTGCTGATGCAGAAGGACAAACTGCTCCAGGAACAGGAACGGCTGCTGAAGGAAATCCACCACCGGGTCAAAAACAACCTGCAAGTGGTCATGAGCCTGCTCAACCTGCAAGCCGATTCCCTCCAGGACCGGGCGGCGCTTTCGGCCATCCAGGAGAGCCAGCACCGGGTGCAGGCCATGGCCCTGATCCACCAGAAACTCTACCAGTCGGAGGGCGTGGCCCGCATTCCCATGGACGCCTACATCGAAGAGATGAGTGCCTACCTGCACGATTCTTTCTGCCGGGCGCGGCCCGTGCGCATCACCCTGGCGGTGGAACCGGTGGAACTGGACGTGACGCTGGCCGTGCCGGTCGGGCTCATCATCAACGAGGCCCTGACCAATGCCTTCAAGTACGCTTTTCCGGGGGAGCGGGCCGGCACCATCCGGCTTTCGCTGCACCAGCTGGCCCCGGCCTGTTACGAACTGGTCATCAGCGACAATGGCGTGGGCCTGCCGGCTCACTTTGATCCGGCCCGCAGCCGTTCGCTGGGCATGACGCTCATGCACGGTTTCAGCGGGCAGCTGGGCAGCGAACTCTCCCTGGTCAGTCCGCCCGGCCTGACCATCAGCCTGGTGTTTGGGGAAGAGCAAATGCGGGTCATCCCGGCCACGGCCGCCTTCGCGCAGTGAGCATTCACGGGTTCCACGGCGTTTCGCGCAGAGGCGCAAAGGAGGAGCGCAAAGGCCGCAAAGTAAAAATAAAAAGGGCGCAAAGAGGATTCGCTTTCCCCTTGCGCCCTTTGCGTCTCCATTGCGCCCCTTGCGGTTGAGTTCATCCCGGTCTCCCTTCCTCCGGTCTCCCGTCTCCCTTATTCTCCGCCTGGTTCCCGCGCTTAGCGGATCTGGTGCCGGGTCAGGAATTGGTCAATGAGCCCGGCCACGGCCCGGTGTTGTCCTTCCAGCAGGAAGTGGCCGCCCTCCAGCACGTACAGTTCGGCTTCCGGCAGGTCGCGCAGGTAGGCTTCGGCGCCCGGCACGATGAACACCGGGTCGTGTTTGCCCCACAGCACCAGCGCCGGGGGCCGGTGCTGCCGGAAGTAGGCGTGCCAGCTTTCGTACCGGGGGAAGTTGGTCTTGTAGTCGCCCAGCAGCGTCGCCTGGATTTCCCGGACCCCCGGCCGTTCCATGAAATAGTGGTCGAGCAGGTACGCATCGGGGCTCACGCTCTCTGCCATGCCGGGGTAGTGGATGTAATGCTCCCGGATGCCTTCCAGGGTGAGCATGTGGTCTACGATGGACTGCACCGCCGCCGCGTCGCCCGCGGCTTCCAGTTGCCACATTTGCTGCACGGCCGGGCTCAGGCCCTCGTGGTAGGCATTGGCATTCTGGATGAGCAGCGCCCCGATGCGTTCGGGCCGTCTGGCGGCCAGCCGAAAGCCCACCGGACCGCCGTAGTCCTGCACGTACAGGCTGAACCGGGTCAGGCCCAGGGCCTCCACGAACGCCTCCATCACCTCGGCCAGGTGGTCGAAGGTATAGGCGAATTCCCGGGGCGACGGGCAACTGCTCAAGCCGAAGCCCGGGTAGTCGGGCGCAATCAGCCGGTACTTGCCGCCCAGGTGTTCCATCAGGTGCCGGAACATGTGCGAGGAGGTGGGAAAGCCGTGCAGCAGCAGCAGGGCCGGGGCGTCGGGCGGGCCGGCTTCCCGGTAGAAGAGGGTCAGCGCACCGAGTTGGAGGCGCTTGAACCGGGTGGGATACCCGGCGGTTTCGGGGGGCGTGGTGGTCATGGTCGTGAGGGATGCGGTTGGTTTTGGCCGGAGCCGGTGGTATGGCTGGTCGGTTTTTAATGGGAGTAGACGTACTGTTTATCAGCTGCCACCAAGTCACCAAGGCACGAAGGAACACCAAGACTTCCGTTTCCGCCCAAGCCCTGGTGCCCCTTGGGGTCTCGGGGCCTTTGTGGCTAAATCCTGCCGCCATTGCCCGTACAATGCCCTTCCCGGCGGGCAAATTCACCCGAAATAGTCGAAATAATTGAAGCCCTCCGTCATGGAAGGGTGCGTGTAGATCCGGTCCGTCAACTGGGTGAAGGTCAGGCCCGCGTCCATGGCCAGCGCCACGAGGTTGACCAGTTCCTGCGCCTCGATGCAAAACAGCGTAAAGCCCAGGACCTGGTCCGTCTCCGCGTGCAGGATCGCTTTGAGCACCCCTTCGGTCTGTCCCGCAATGAGGGGCCGCGACACGATGCCCGCCGGAATCCTGGCAACCTTCACCGGGTAGCCCGCCGCCACCGCTTCCTTTTCGCGCAGGCCCACGTGCGCCAGGGGCGGGGAGAGGAATACGCAGAACGGGACGTTTTTGCGGTCCGTCGTGCGGCGGTCCGGGCCGCCCAGCCATTGGTTGCGCAGGATGCGGTAGTCGTCGAGGGAGATGTAGGTGAACTGCGGGCCGCCGTTGATGTCGCCCAGCGCCCAGATGTGCGGCTGGTTGGTCTGCAACCGGTCGTTCACGGGAATGAATCCCCGGGCGTCGGCGGCGACCCCCGCGGCCTTGAGGTTCAGCCCTTGGGTGTACGCCTGCCGGCCGGTTGCCAGCAGGATGGCGTCCGCTTCCACCTCGTGCCGCTGGCCGTCCCATTCGAACACCACCCAGTCCGAGGCGGCGCCCGGCACCACGCGCTGCACCGTCACGCCGGTCCGGATTTCGATGCCTTTCCCGGTCAGCACTTTGTGTACTTCGCCGGCAATGTCCTCGTCTTCGCGGGCCATGAACACCGGCTGGCTTTCCAGAATGGTGACCTTGGACCCGTACCGGGCGTACATGGACGCGTATTCGAGGCTGATGTAGCCGCCGCCGACGATCACCAGCCGCTGGGGCAACTCCTGCTGCTCCATGAGCGTCGTGCTGGTGTACACCCGCGACGACTGCTCCAGGCCGGCAATGCCCGGCACCACCGGCACCGTGCCCGTGTTGATGCAGATGCGGCTGGCCCGGATAGTCACGTCGGCG
The DNA here is from genome assembly GCA_902805615.1 of uncultured Cytophagales bacterium. Taxonomy (GTDB): domain Bacteria; phylum Bacteroidota; class Bacteroidia; order Cytophagales; family 172606-1; genus CADCTQ01. Next base: position 15,971 of record CADCTQ010000656.1, on the reverse strand, counting down.
CCGCCCGGCCGGGAGACCTGCACCTCGTGCGGACTTACGAAAGCGGCTTTGCCGTCGAGCACCGTCACGGAATCGAAGCCGGCCACGGCCTCGTAGTTTTTTTGCCGCATGAACGTCCGCAGTTCGTTTTTGGCCGCCACCGCCGCCGGGTAGGGCGTGCCCCGCCCGGCGTGTTCCACCAGCACTTTCGTGGGGATGCAGCCGACGTTGATGCACGTGCCGCCGTACATGTTATCCGACTGCTCCACCAGGATCGTGGCGATGCCCGTTTTGCCCAGGTGGCGGGCCAGAATTTTACCTCCCTGGCCGAAGCCTATGACCAGGACGTCCGTAGTGAGTCTTTCCATGAGGAGAGCGAATGAAGTAGAAAGAATGGGTAAAATGAAAGGATCAGGGGTGCCGCCGCGGGGCCGTTGGCGTCGCCGGGTGGCACGGCGGGGGTATCGGAAAAAGAGTGCCAGGCGGCCCGGCTGGCCCGGGCCGGTGCCCAAAAACGGTTGCAGCGGGTCAGAAACGCCTTTTTCTCCCTGGCCGGCCCAGCCGGGGCCACGGCGGCCGGGCGGGCCAAAGCTCCACGGGCCCGGAGTTTCCACGCAAACGCCTCCGCTGCGGTGGGGGAGAAGGCAGGGACTTTTGCCGGCCCGCCCGGCTTTGGCAAATGGCGCCGGTGCGGTGCCTCCGCGCCCGTGGAGGCGCCCTCCATTGCTTCGGAGTATCCGCCCAACCGCCTCCGGGAAGATGGAGGAAGCGCGGCGGCGAAAAGCCGGGCCGGTGGATCACATGAGCCGGGTAAAGCGGTAGCACTTTACCCGCCGGGGCGTTGCTTTCCGGAGACTACGCAAGCCGGCAACCCCAAAAAGCGCATCCGGGCCGTTTGGGGAGCACTACCCGCGGGCATAAAGTTACCGGCCGTCGGAGTAGTATCCTTTTGCGGCGTTCAGGCGGCCGGTAAGGTCGCTCCGGGGGTGATTTGCCAGACATTGGCCCTCTGATTGCTACTGCCTTCTGCATTTTCAGCGTGTTACCGGCTCCTATGCGACATTTTTTCACCGTTCTTTCTCTCTGCTGGCTGCTCGGGCCGGGCAGTGCCTTAATCGCCCAGGTCGTTCACCGGCCGGAAGCCGACAGCCTGCTGCGGGTGCTGGCCCGCAGCAAGGCCGATACCAACCGGGTAAAGGTGTTGTTGCGGCTGGGCGAGTACCAGGTCTACAAACCCGGCGAGTTCAAAGCCGACCTGGATTCTGCCCGCACCTATGCCGGGCAGGCACGGGCCCTGAGCCGTAAACTGGGCCATTACCCGGGGGAAGCCCAAAGTCTGAACCTGCTGGGCACCGTCAGCCGCGAATCCAGGGACTTTCCCCGGGCCATTGCTTTCCAGCAGGCGGCCATCCGCCTGAGCCGGCGTTACAAAGACGTAAAAGCGGAAGCGGGAAGCCTCCTGCAACTGGCCCACGCCCTGCGCGACCGGGGCGACGCCGGGGCGGCCCGCACCCTGGCGCAAAAGGCCCTCGACCTGTCCGTTCCCGGTGGCCATTGGCAGCAGGCCGCCGAGGCTTGCGTCGAATTGGGCAATACCTACGCCATCCACGGCGGGGAACTGGACGCGAAAATCAAGTACTACCGGCAGGCCCAACAGACGTTCGCGCAAGCCGGCAATCCGCGCGGGCAGGCCGACGTTGGCAAAGACCTGGGTGATTTGTACCAACTCCAGGGAAACCACGCCCTGGCCCTGGTCGAACTGCGCAAGGCCCTGGCACTGTACGAGTCCATCCACTACCGGCACCTGCAGGGCGTCTACGATTTGCTGGGGTATGCTTCCTCGCACCTGGGCGATTACCAGGAGGGTCTGAAATACGGTTTACGGGCCGTGCGCACGGCGGAAGCAATGGGAGACAGCAGCATGCAGCTATGCACGATCTACAACCGGGTGGGACTGACGTATCATAACCTGAAAAAATTCGGCAAGGCGTATGTGTACCTGAAAAAAGCCCTGCTGATCGCCCAAAAATATGATGACCGCGCTTCGGTCCTCCTGCTCACGGGCAACATTGCCAGCGCGTTGCACAAATCAGGGCAAACGGAAGAATCGCTCCGGTTTCTCCTGGGCATGGCCCGGAAATATCCTCCCCGCAATGCCGGGGACAGTAGCCTGCTGGCGTCCCGCCTGCTGTTCCGGTATACGACGTTGAAACAGTATGCCACGGCCGGGCAGTACTGCCGGCAACTGCTTGCCTTTGCCCAACGGTCGGGAAAGGACGACATTCACCTGAAAGACCTGTACAACAGCGTCATTCCTTTCTTTCTGGCCACTAAACAGTACGGGCAGGCCCGAAAGTACCTGGCCGGGTACGAAAAGTTGTGCGAAGACACCAAATACCGGCGCGGGGCGTCCGTTGCGCATTTGTGGTGGTTTCAACTGGACTCGATGCAGGCTAACTATCCTTCCGCCATCAGACACTACCAGCGCTACAAGGAATTGCAGGACTCACTGCTGAACGAAACCCAAAGCCGGCAGATTGCCAACCTGGAAGTGCTCCACGAAACCGAGCAGAAAGAGCAGAACATCCAGCTCAAACAACAACGGATCAACCTGCTGACCAAGCAGAGCCAGCTCCAGGACCAGCAGATTCAGCAGGACCAACTGGTCCGCAATGCCATGATCGGCGGGGCGGTTCTGCTGCTGCTGTTGCTGGTCCTCATCTACAACCGCTACCGCCTCAAAAGGCGCAGCAACCGGCTGTTGCAAGCCCAGCAGCGGGCCTTACAGGACCAGCACCGGGAACTGCAAGCGCAGCAGGACGTGCTGCAAGCCCAGCAACGGGAAATCAACCTGAAGAATGAGCACCTGTCCCAACTGCTGGGCGAGAAAGACTCCCTGCTGGGGCAGAAAGACACCCTGATCGGCGAAAAGGAAGGACTGCTCTGCGAGAAAGACGCACTGCTGGAAGAGCAGCAGCGGCTGCTGGCCGAAAAGGAACGGCTGCTCAAAGAAATCCACCACCGGGTCAAAAACAACCTGCAGGTGGTCATGAGCCTTTTGAACTCGCAGGCCGCCTCTTTGCAGGACCAGGCGGCGCTCTCGGCCATCCAGGAGAGCCAGCACCGGGTGCAATCCATGGCCCTCATCCACCAGAAGCTCTACCAGAGTGAAGGCGTGGCCCGCATTCCCATGCGCGACTACATCGAAGAAGTGGTGGCCTACCTGAGCGATTCGTATTGCCTGGACCACCGGGTCTGCTTCCAGGTGGAGGTGGAAGACATCGAACTCGACGTCACGCAGGCCGTGCCGCTGGGCCTGATCATCAACGAGGCCATCACCAACGCCTTTAAGTACGCCTTCCCCGGCGGCCGCGCTGGCCGGGTGTGCCTGGGCCTGCACCGGCAGGCACCGGCCCGGTACGCACTGACCATCAGCGACAACGGCGTGGGCCTGCCCCCCAACTACGACCCCGGCCAGAGCCGTTCGCTGGGCATGACGCTCCTGCACGGCTTCAGCGGGCAGCTGGGCGGCGAACTGGTCATCACCAGCCCGCCCGGCCTCACCATCCGCCTCGGGTTCGAAGAAGAACAACTGAGCGCCGACTACGCCCCGGCCGACTACGCCCGGGCGTAACCCCACGGCAAACGCGTTGCCGCCTACGGGGCCATCCGTTCGAGGGCCAGTTGCCGGTATTTGCGCAGCGTGCCCTCTTTGTCTTCGGCCAGTTCCCGGAGCAGTACCTCGTCGCTGCCCACGGGGCTGTACCGGGCGCCCCACAGCGTAAACTCGACGATGAGCGGCAGCAGGTCAATGCCTTTTTCCGTCAGCCGGTAGGTGAACTTCGATTTTTTGTCGGCCGCCACCGCCTTCGACACCAGCCCCTGCGATTCGAGCACGGCCAGCCGGTCGGCCAGGATGTTGGTCGCAATCTTTTCGTCCGACCCCAGGAACTCCCCGTAGGAGGTCTTGCCCTTGAACAGCATGTCCCTGAGAATGAGCAGGGTCCATTTGTCGCCCAGCACGTCCAGCGAGTAGCTGACGGGGCAGGCGGAACGTGGTTTGATCTCTTTCATAAAAATAATTTCAAATTTACTTGCAAATTGAAAGTAAACTTCGTTAGCTTTGTACTTGCAAATTGCAAGCAAAAGTATGAAGATTTCTTCAAACCCAAAACGGTCCGGGGCCCAGAAGCCTCCGTACGCCCGGAGAACGGGGGCAAACCTACTCCCACGCGGAGGGCAGGGGCGCGCCGCGGGTACGTCCGGCGCCGGATAAGTACCTGTAAGTGAACCGACTGCCGGAAGTTCGGCGGCTTTTTCCGGCCTGGCACCCGTTTTGGCACCTTTTGTCAACCCAACTCACAAAAAAAAGTAAAACACCATGTCTAAGATCATTTTCATTACCGGCACCAGCACCGGCTTCGGCAAACTGATGACCGTCACCTTGTCCGCGGCCGGGCACACCGTCGTTGCCGGGATGCGGGGCACCACGGGCAAGAATGCGGCCGCAGCCCGCGAACTGGCCGCCCTGCCCAACGTGGAAGTCGCCGAGGTGGACGTTACCAGCGACGAGTCGGTGCAGGCGGCCGTGGCCGGGACCCTGGCCCGGCACGGGCGCATTGACGTGCTGGTCAACAACGCCGGCGTGTCGGGTTTCGGCCTGGCGGAAGCCTACTCGCTGGACCAGGTCCGCCAGATGTTCGAGGTGAACTTCTACGGCGTGCTGCGCACCTACCAGGCGGTGCTGCCGGCCATGCGCAAAGCCAGAAAGGGGCTCGTGATCAACCTCTCCACGGGCGCCTCCGGGCACTCGTTGCCCTTCATGTCAACCTACATGGCCTCCAAGTTCGCCGTCGAGACCATCACCGAAGGCATCCAGGAAGAGCTGCGCGACTACAACATCGAGAACGTGACCATCCAGTCGGGGGTGTATCCCACCGAGATGAACAACGGCAGCAAAGCCGGCTTTAACGCCGACCGGGCCGACGTTGCGGCGGAGTACGGCGACGCGGCGGTCGAGAAGTTCCAGACTTTCGGGGCGGGCCTGTTCGGCAAAGTGGCGGCCTTCAACATGAACCCGCAGACGGTTGCCGACGGCGTACTGGCCCTGGTGAACATGCCCGACGGCACCCGCCCGCTGCGCTACCCGCTCGATGCGGTGGCCGAGGGCACCGACGTGGAATTCATCAACGCCCGCGCCGAGATCAAGGCCAAGTGGCTCGCCAAGTACACCGCATAACCCATCACCCGAACCGTAAACGCACATGAGCACGGAACAAAAAACAGTGGAAGCCTTGGCGCCCGGCACCCCTGGCACCGAAGCGGCCGGGGGCACCGGGGAGGTCGTTACGCGCTTTTTCGGGCGGCTGGCCGCCCGGGACCCCGAGGGCATGGCCGCCCTCTTCGCCGAGGAGATTGACTGGTACGTGCCCGGCGACACCGCCCTGCCCTGGATCGGCCGCCGTTCGCACCGCGCCGCCGTGGCCGACTATTTTCGCACGATGTGGCCCCACTTCGAGCCGGGCAAGAGCACGGCGCAGGTCGGGAAACTGGTGGTATCGGGCGGCGACGCGATCATGCTGGGCACCTTTTCGCACACGGCCGCGGGCACCGGGCGGTCATTCACCACGCCGGTCGCCATGCACCTGGCGGTGGCCGGCGGCCAGATCGTGCGGCTGTACCTGTACGAAGACACCTGGGCCGTCAGCAAGGCGTTCTTCGACTAGCCGCCGGGCCGGGCGCGTAATCATGCATGCAATGGTAACGTGCCGTTACGGCTGGGGGAGCCCGGCAGGTGCGTAGCTCGAATGAAACGGGAAAGTGTCGTTACGGCTGGAGGCAGTTTGGCAGGCGTAATCATGAACGGAACGACACCGCGTCGTTACGGCTGGGGGTAGTCTTCGGACTACCCCTTTTTTCGTGCGAAACTTAGTTTTGCCCTCCATAGCAGCCAGCTAAACGATTTTTATGAATCTTTCCGATCTCTCCTGGTACGGTCATTCCCGAAGGGAATCTTTTTATGGATACGTCATACTATGTCTGTCACCAAAAAGATTCCCTTCGGGAATGACCGCGAGGAGAGGCGGTGCCGGAATAACTACCAATCCCGCATCTGGTTGCCGTGACCACGCTGCACCTTTTTGAACAGGCTGCACGGGAAAGGCAAAACCAAGTTTTGCACGAAAAAAGGGGGTAGTCCGAAGACTACCCCCAGCCGCAACGGTAACCGGCGGCTTTCAAGGTACCAGGCCGTTCGTCAGGTAGGGTCACCGGCTAGGGTCACCGGGTACGGTGCCGCGGCAGGCCGTTAGCGCCGGTCGGCGTTGCTAAACTCGATCATCCAGCCGGGGTACTCGGGGGCGGGCCGGCTCACCGCGTCGAGTTGGGCAAGCTCTTCGGCGGTAAACTGAACTCCACTTGCGCCCAGGTTGTCGGCCAACTGCTCCGGAGTGTTGGCGCCCACGATGACGCTGCTGACCACCGGCTGGTGCAGCAGCCAGGCCAGCGAAAGCTGCGCCACCGTTGCCCCTTTGGCTTCCGCCATCGGGCGCAGCACGTCCAGCACGGCAAAAGCCCGGTCGGCATCCACCAGCGGGAACGAAACCTTGTCGCGCCGTCCGCCGGCCCGGCCCGCATTGTCGCGGGTGTATTTGCCGCTCAGCAGGCCGGCGGCCAGGGGGCTCCAGACCATCAGGCCCACCTGCTGGTCGCGCAGCAGGGGCACGATCTCCCGTTCCAGTTCCCGGCTCGCCAGGCTGTAATAGGCTTGCAGCGAGGCGTACCGTTCCCAGCGGTGGTAGAACGACGCGTCGAGGGCTTTCATCAACCCCCAGGCCGACACGTTGCTCACGCCGGTGTAGCGCACCTTGCCGCTGCGCACCAGGTCGTCGAGCACCCGCAGGGTCTCTTCGATGGGCGTCAGGGGGTCGGCCGCGTGCACCTGGTAGAGGTCAATGTAATCGGTTTGCAGCCGGTCGAGGCTGGCCTCCACCTCCTGGAGGATGTGCTTGCGGCTGAGCCCTGCGTCGTTGGGTCCGTTGCCGGTGGCCGCCCGGACTTTGGTCGCCAGCACCAGCGAATCCCGCGACAGGCCCAGGTTGCGGACGGCTTGCCCCAGGATTTCTTCGGAACGGCCGGCCGAATACATATTGGCCGTATCCACGAAGTTGATGCCGGCTTCCACGGCCTGCCGCACCAGCGCATCGGCTTCGGGTTGCCCCAGCGTCCCCACGTCGCGGAAGATGCCTTCGCCCCCGAACGTCATGGTTCCCAGGCAGATTTCGGACACTTTCAGCCCGGTATTTCCCAGCACGTTGTATTTCATAAGCAGCAGTGGTTTGGTTGGTGGTTGTTCGTGGTCCGGAGGGTCTCCCGGCGGTCAGGCGGTTTGGGCGTGCAGGGCAGGCGCGGCCGGGAAGTCAATGGCCATGTCGGACACCGAGTAGAGGTAGTTGGTGACGATCTTGTCGGCGATCACCAGGAGGATGTCCACCAGGTTGCCGGGGGTGTAGCCGGCGGCAAACAGGTTTTCCAGCAGTTGCGGGTCGGGGTGGCCGTAGTGCTCGACGGCACTTTTGGCGAAGCGGGCCAGGGCGTCGAACTTGGGGTCGAAGGAGGCGCCGCCCTGGCGGATCTCCAGGATCTGCTCGTCGGTAAAGCCGTTCATCTTGCCCAGGGCGGTATGGGCCGCCAGGCAGTAGTCGCAGGTGTTCACCTGGCTTACCACCAGGTTGATCACCTCTTTTTCCTTCGCCCGGAGCGAACTCTTGGCGGTGGTCAGGGCAAAATACGAGGCCAGGCCGTGCTCGGAGTTGGCCATGGCGGCCCACAGGTTGGGCACCTTGCCCACGTTCTTTTGGATGGTGTCGAACAGGGCCTGGTTGGCCGGGCTCACTTGGTCGCGGGTCGGAACGGTGATCTTGGTCATGGGTAGACGGGTTGGGTTGAAAAGAATGGGTGAATCAGAGCCCGCGCGGGGTATCCGGCGCGGGGCCGGCAGGGGCATTGGAAAAAGAATGCCAAACCGCCCGGCGGCCCCGGGTCCGGCGCCGGAAAGGGGTTGCAACGGCGAAAAAACGGCTTTTGTGGCCCGGTTCGCCCGGCCGGCCGGCCGGGCGAACCGCACGCAACATCCAATGCCACGGAGTTTAGGGCGGTCGGCCTCCGGGGAGGCGGAGGGCCTGGCCCGGCGGTCAGGAGGATTGGTGGGTCACGGAGAAAAAGAGAGTGAGGAGCGAGAAGATAGGACCGCAAAAGGTGCAATGGAGACTTAAGGGGCGCAAAGAAATACGCGGATGTGATTAGCATTCGTGAGGCGAAAGGGAACGGGCTGGCGGGGTGTAGCGTGCTGGCGCGAAGCTCTGCTTCGTGCCGGCTATGTTTCCGCCTCTGGCGGAACCAACCTCAGAGAATAGTGCGCTCAGACTTATCTCACTGGCACGTGAAAGCGGCAACAGATCGAAAAACGCAGGGATAACAGACACGATGCCAATGCCGCAATGAACCAACCCTCGTTCCGCCAGAGGCGGAAACATAACCGGCACGAAGCACAGCTTCGCGCCAGCACGTTCTACACCGCGCCAACCCGTTTTCTTCGCGCAGCACGCTACTCCGCGCCAGCCCGTTTTGCTTCGCCTCACCAACGCTAATCACATACGCGTATTTCTTTGCGCCCCTTGCGTCTCCATTGCGATCCTTGCGGTCCTGTCTTCTCGCTCCTCACTTCTTTTCTCCGGGCAACGCCGGGGTACTCCCGGAACAACCGGACCGGTTTTGGAGTACCATTTGCAAAGGCCGTCCGTTCAACCCCTTACTTTCGCCAACCATGCCATCCTCATTCTACAACAAAGGCTTCCGGGGCAAACCCAACACCTCGTCGCCCGACCGGGTTCCGCCCGGCCAGTACCTGACCCAGGGCTTTCCCGTGCTCAGCGCCGGACCCACCCCGCGCATTCACCTGCCGGCCTGGAACTTTACCATCGAAGGGCTGGTGGCCTCGCCCGTGCAACTGAACTGGGAGGCGTTCAACGCCCTGCCGGTGGAGTCGTACACCCGCGACATCCACTGCGTCACCAAGTGGTCCAAGCTGGATGCCCACTGGGAAGGAGTAAGTATTGATACCCTGCTGGGAAAAGTATCCCTGTTGCCCGAAGCCCGCTACGTGATGGCCTATTGCTACGGGGGCTACACCACCAACATTCCCCTGGCCGACGTGCAGAACGGCAAAGCTTTCATCGGCCTGCGCATCGAAGGGCAGCCCCTGACGCCCGAACACGGCGGCCCGGCCCGCCTGGTGGTGCCGCACCTGTATTTCTGGAAAAGCGCCAAGTGGATCAAGGGCCTGCGCCTCATGGCCGACGACCAGCCCGGCTTCTGGGAGGAGGCCGGCTACAGCATGCACGCCGACCCCTGGAAGGAGCAACGCTACCGCACCGATGATTGAGCCCGCGGATGATCAAGCCACAAAAGCCAGCTCCGGCAGCCGTCCAACCACCACTAGCCCACCACGAACCATGCAATGGCAAATGGGAGAAGTCACCAGCGTGCGCCGGGAAACCCACCGGGCCAAAACCATTACCATCCGGCTGCCCGCCTGGCAGGCCCACCTGCCCGGCCAGCACTACGACATCCGGCTGACGGCCGAGGACGGCTACCAGGCCCAGCGGAGCTACTCGGTGGCCTCGCCGCCCGCCCGGCAAGGCTCCATCGACCTCACCGTGGACCACATTGCAGACGGGGAGGTGTCGCCCTACCTGGTAGAAGGCGTAACGGTGGGCGACTCCCTCGAAGTGCGGGGACCCATCGGCGGGTATTTCGTCTGGACGCCCGCGGAGCATCGGCGGCCCCTGCTGCTGGTGGGGGGCGGCTCCGGGGTGGTGCCGCTGATGGCAATGCTGCGGCACCGCAAAACGGCCGGCCTCGCCAACCCCGCGCAACTGGTGTTCAGCGTCCGCACGCCCGCCGACGTGCTGTACGCGCAGGAACTGGAAGGGCTGGCCCGGGAAGACCCGCGCTTCGGGTTGCACCTGACGTTTACCCGCAAAGCCCCCGAAGGCTGGACCGGCTACCAACGGCGCATTGACGAGCCGATGCTGCGGCAATTGCTCGACACGTTCCCCCAACCCCCGTTGAGTTTCGTCTGCGGCCCGACCCTGCTGGTGGAGGCGGCAGCCAATGCCCTGCTGAATGCGGGCCTGCCGCCGGAAACCATCCGGACGGAACATTTCGGGGGAGCTAGCAGCGGGTAGTTGGATTGACAATTGAGGTTGTGCCGGAAAAAGGGCAACCACGGAGACACGGAGGGCACGGAGTGACACGGAGAAAAAGGAGACCGCAGACCGGAGGAAAGGAGACCGGAAGAACTGAACCGCAAAGGGCGCAAAGGAGACGCAAAGACCGCAAGGCGTATGCGTTTTTCTTTGCGCTTTCGTTTTGCGCCGCAATCCTGGTCATCCTTTCATCAAGCCCATCAAGGTTCAGACACCTAATCCTTCTCCTCCAATTCCCCGGAGGTGCTGCTCCGAGCCTCTAAACCGGCGGAGGCAGGTGCCCGGGGCAGGAACGGCCGGATGCTTCGCCCGGCGGCCATTTTTGCCCCAAACAGCGGTTTTAAGCGCCTTTTGCGGCGGGGAAGCCGGGTTGGCACAGGGTTGGCGTAAGGAGAGGGCAGACCACCGGATGGGCGTTTTGCAACGGCCCGCCGGGCGGTCCCCGAACGTTTTCACCCAAACCTGTCCTTCCCATGTTCCATTCCAACCGACTGGTGCTCGGCGCCCTGACTGCCTCGCTGCTGGCATTGCCGGCCGTGCACGCATCCCCGGCCCGGTCCGCCCCGGCGGAAGCAAAAACGGATGTTGCCCACTACCTCCGCTACCTCCTCCTGGCCTGCTCGGTGGTGGGGATGGCCCTGGCCGCCCCGGCCCAGCCCACGGCCCGGGAGGTGCGCGGGGCCGCTCCCGTGGTGCCGCTGGCTTCCGAGCCGCCCGCCAAACTGGTGGTAGACCCGCCCCTGCCCGAGTCGCTGGCGCAGGGCCGGGTGGTGATCCAGTACCGCACCGAAAACCTGCGCATCCTGCCGGTGTATGGGGCGGCGGCGCTGGAAGTTTCGCCGCGCATCGGGCACCTGCACATCACCGTGGACAGCGCCCCCTGGCGCTGGCTCGACGCGAGCAACGAACCGATCATCGTCAACAAACTGCCCCCGGGCCCGCACCACATCCTCATCGAACTGGTGGACCCCACGCACCGGGTGCTCGAAGCCCAGACGGTGCGCTTCACGGTTCCCGAACCGGCGGGCGCCGGCACGTCCCACCACTAACCCCCGCAATCCAACACCAATACCCGCAATCTTTTCTTACCAAACCCTTTACCTCCATGTCTCATTTCAAACGGCTGGTACTCAGCGCCCTCTTTGCTTCAGTGCTCACATTGTCCTCTACCCTCCCGGCCCGGGCCCAGTCCGCCCCGGCGGGCGTCAAAAACGTGGTGCTCGTCCACGGCGCCTTTGCCGACGGCTCCAGTTGGGCCAAAGTCATCCCGGTGCTGCAAGCCAAAGGGTTCCGGGTGATTGCCGTGCAGAACCCGCTCACTTCCCTGGCCGACGACGTGGCGGCGGCCAAGAGGGCCATCGCCATGATGGACGGCCCGGTCCTGCTGGTCGGTCATTCGTGGGGCGGCATGGTCATCACCGAGGCGGGCAACGACCCCAAAGTGGCCGGCCTCCTCTACGTGGCTGCCCTGGTGCCCAACGACGGCCAGTCGGTCGCGGATGCCTTGCAGGGCGCGCCGGCCGCCCCGGGCAATGCCGAGTACCGCACCGACGCCGCGGGCTTTCAGACGCTGACGGCCAAGGGCATTGACCAGTTTTTCGCCCAGGACGTGCCGGCCGCCGAACGCAAGGTCATCTTTGCCACCCAGGGGCCGTGGGCCAAAAAAGCAGTCACCGACAAGGTGTCCAGGGCAGCCTGGAAAACCAAGCCTTCCTGGAACGTCATCGCCGGCCAGGACCGCATGATCAGCCCGGTCGTGCAACGGACCCAGGCCAAGACCACCAAAGCCACCGTGCTCGAATTGAACACCAGCCACGTGCCGATGGTGTCGGAGCCCGGTAAAGTGGCCGCCTTCATCATCAAAGCCGCCGGGCAACTGCCCGCCGGGGCGAAGGCCGTAGCCGCCGGCGAGTAGACCATGATGAACCTGATTCTCCAATTCGTTCCGGTATAAAAACGCGACCCCAACCTTTTTCAAACCCCTTTCAACCACCAGCCTTATGTCGTCAGCCACCACCACCGAGCAACCCCAAGCCGTTGCCCAGATTCCCGATTACGCCACCGATCCCCGCCTGAGCCGGGAGGTAAAGACGTTTCTGAAAGCCCTCAATGCGGGCGGCCCCCCGATGGAGTCGTTGCCCCCGCAAGCCGCCAAGCAAGTCCTGGTGGACGCCCAGGCCGCGGTGGACGTGGACCTGTCGGGCATTGAAGTCACCGAAAGGACCATCACCCAGGGCGGCTACACCGTGCCCCTGCACCTTGTGCGGCCGGCCGGCGTGCCCGGCGACCTGCCGGTGTTCCTGTTCATCCACGGCGGCGGCTGGGTCCTGGGCGACTTCCCCACCCACCAGCGGATGGTGCGCGACCTGGTGGTGCTGTCGGGCTGCGCGGCGGTGTTCGTCAACTACACCCGCACGCCGGAAGCCGGCTTTCCGCAGGCCATCAACGAGATCTACGCCGCCGCCCAGTGGGTGAACCACCACTGCCGCGAGATCGGCGTGGACCACCACCGGATGGCCATCGTGGGCAACAGCGTCGGCGGGAACATGTCGGCGGTAACTACGCTGATGGCCAAGGAAAAGCACGGGCCCAAGTTCAAGCTGCAAATCCTGATGTGGCCCATCGTGGACGCCGATTTCGGGACCGGTTCCTACCAGCAGTTCGGCCAGGACCGCTTCCTGACCACGCCGCTGATGAAATGGATGTACGACATGTACATTCCCGACCCCGAGAAACGCAAGAACATTTACGCTTCGCCCCTGCGGGCCACCGTGGAGCAGCTCCGGGGCTTGCCGCCGGCCCTCATCCAGGTGGCCGAAAACGACGTGCTGCGCGACGAGGGAGAAGCCTACGGCCGCAAGCTCGACGAAGCCGGCGTGCCCGTCACCACCATTCGTTACAACGGCGTGATCCACGACTTCGGGCTGCTCAACGGCCTGGCCACCATTCCCCAGACCCGTTCCCTGTTCGTGCACGCGGCGGCGGAATTGAAAAAGTACATCGGCACGGAAGCAAGCGTGTAGGTGAATTTACAGTGAAGGTTGTGATGAAAAAGTTTACCACGGAGACACGGAGGGCCTGGCGTAGAGACGCGATTTATCGCGTCTTTCCGGAGAACGCGTCTTTCCGGAGAAAGGGTTTCACGCAGTGGCGCTTCAGCAGCGCAAAGGACGCAAAGGGGTACGCGTTTTCCTTGCTTCCTTTGCGTCTCCATTGCGCCCTTTGCGGTTTGGTTTCTGCTCCCTTTTCCGCGGTGTCCTCTGCGGTTGAAACCTCCCGTAGAGACGCGATAAATCGCGTCTCTACGGGAGGTCCTCCGGGGTGAATCTTATTTCAATCATGACCTCCCATGTCAATACATGCAGAAGTTAAAGGGCTCGGGAGTTAAGGAGGTTGAGTGTTGCCCGCGTACGCATCCTTGCCGCACCCGGTCTCTGCACCCATACACCATACCCGCCCGGCCTCTCAAACTCCCAACATCTCAAACTCCCCAACTCCCCACTCCATGATTCCCACGAAAGGCAATAAGCTCTACAGCGTCCTGCACGGCGTGTGCCCGCGGTGCCAGGAAGGAAAGGTGTTCCGGTTTGCGCCGTACCGAAACCTGGATTTCAGCAAGATGAACGAGCAGTGCTCCGTGTGCAGCCTGGTCTTCGAACCGGAGCCGGACTTTTACCAGGGCGCCATGTACGTGAGTTACGGCTTGTCCACCGGCCTGTTCCTGGCCGTGGGCGTGGTCCTGCTGTTCTACCTGGAGCTGGGCTACGGAATCACTTTCGCGGCCATCCTGCTGCTGGGCATCGGGCTGCTGCCGGTGCTTTTCCGGGTGTCGCGCCTGGTGTGGCTCAACCTGTTTTTCAATTACCGCCCCCTGAACCGGTAAAGCGCCGGCCTTTGCACCCCCATGAGCAACCCCCGGCAACCCCCATCCAGCCACCCCATGCAGACGGTACATTCGGAAAAGGGCGCCTACCTGTTCGGCGTAAAGGAGGGCGAGGAGGCCGCGCTGGCATTGCAGCGGCCGGTGCAGTTCGACGCGTACACGGTGGTGCTGGTGACGGCCGGGACGGGAACCTACCACGCCGACTTCGGGGCGTTTCCTTTCGCGGCCCCGGTGCTGCTGTTTGCCACGCCCCTGCAAGTGGTGTACGTGGAGGCGCGGGAGCCCGTGGCCCTGACCACGCTGCAATTCCACGGCGACTTCTACTGCATCGAGTACCACCGGCCGGAGGTGGCCTGCAACGGCCTGCTTTTCAACAACATTTACCTGGAACCGTCGGTGCCGCTGTCGGCACGGGCGGAGGGAAGCTTCACCCAGTTGCTGGACCAGCTGGGGGAAGAACTCCGCCAGGACGAACCCTCCCTGCCCGTGCTGCGGGCCTACCTGCAACTGCTGCTGGCCAAATCGAGCAACCTGAAAAGAAAATCAATGGCGCAAGAGCCGGTCCCGGCCGACCCGCTGATGGAACGGTTCCGCGAACTGCTGGAGACGCACTACCTGACGCTGCACCGGCCGGCCGACTACGCGGAACGGCTCTCCATCCCGTCCAATACGTTCACCAAGCGCAGCCGCCGGTATTTCCGCAAAACGCCCTCCGAACTGATCCGGGAGCGGCTGGTGCTGGAAGCCAAGAAAAGGCTGCACCTGACGCGCAGCAGCATCAAGGAAATAGCCTACGGCCTCCGGTTCGCGGACGAATTCTACTTCAGCCGCTTTTTCAAAAAAATCACGGGCGTCTCGCCGCAGGGCTTCCGCGACCGGACGGGCATTTCCATCGTGGCCGGGGCGGCGGATGCGTCCAGGTGATGTCCCTTTCCGTCTATGGCCGGCGCCCCCGCGGGCCCCTACTTTTGCAAAAATTCTTATGGCACTCATCAACCAACACGTCGTGATCTTCGACAACGGCACGGATGCCGGCGAGGCGGCGGCCCGGCTGGCGGCCGGCCTCGGCGCCAAAGTCACCCTGGTCCGGCACGTCCCCGGCGCCCGGCCCGCGGCAGCACCGCCGGCCCCGTCCCTGTACCACACCGTCGGCCTCGACCTGTCGCGGCCCGCGGAGGTGGATGCGTGGCTGGCCGCGTTTCCGGCCCCCATTGACCACCTGCTCATCGGCCACGCCGCCGGCCCGGACCCGCTCGCCGGGGCAGATGTCGAGACGAGCCTTGCCGGGCCGGGCGGCGCCGGCCAGTGGGCGTACGACCTGGTGCGCCGGGGCAAGCCGGCAGTGGTGCAGTCAGTTGCCCTGTTTTCGGGACCGGTGGTGGTTCCCGCCGACGCTGCGTCCGTTCCCGGGGAGGTGGCAGACGGCTACGTGCGTTGGCTGACGGGGGCGTTGCAGCCCCTGCGGGTCAACGCCGTGTGGACGGAGCCCGTCCGGTCGCCCCTCCCGGCCGACAGCCCGGTGCAGGCCCGCCAGGCGCTTTACCTGAGTTCGGCCCCCCACACCCGGAGCCGGCCCGACATCGGCGAGGACGTGGCCGGGGCCCTGCTCTACCTGATGAACGGGACGGCCCTGTCGGGGTCGGTGCTGCGCATCAGCCACGCCTTGCCCGCCGGGCCGGAAGCGTGGTAACGTTTTGAAGCTTAACCACCCCTGTCCCCTCCTTGATGGAGGCTACGATTAGGACACATTTTGAAATTAGGTGAAAAGCCGTCAGTGAGACACTGACGGCGGCGAAGTTGGTACGGGCCGCGGTCCCCAATTACCCCAACCAGGCAGGTGC
>CADCTQ010000655.1 GCA_902805615.1 uncultured Cytophagales bacterium | reverse complement strand
AACAAACCAGCCAGTTGCTGCTGGAGGCGCCGCTGGCCTACGGCAACGAGCCCCAGGAAGTGCTGCTGGCCGCACTGGGCCTCTCCATCGGCAAGCTCTGGGACTGCCCCAAGGTGCTGCTGCTGCTGGAGGGGCACGGCCGCCAGGAAGTGCTGGCCGGGGTGAACGTCTCGCGCACGGTGGGCTGGTTCACCAGCCTGTACCCCTACTGGCTGAGTTGCCAGGAGCCGGCCGGCCGCCAGTTGGTGGGGGTCAAGGAGTCGCTGCGGGCCGTGCCCGACCAGGGCCTGGGCTACGGCATCGTACGCTACCTGCAAGCGGAATCGGACCGGCCGGAGAAACGCAGCCTGCCGGTGCCTTCGGTGCTGTTCAACTACTGGGGCCAGTTCCAGGAAGCCGACGGGGGGGAAGACTGGCGGATCAGCCCCCTGGACAAGGGCGAAGACACGGCCGGAGAGGGCGCCGACGGTACGCTGATGGTGTCGGTGATCGTAGCGGCCGGGGTGCTCTCGGTCCACATCCAGTACCAGGCGGAAGCTTTCGAGCCGGCCCTCATGGAGGGGTGGGCGCAAGCCTACCGGCAGAGCCTGCTCGACCTGGTGGACCACTGCCTGAGCCGGCCCCACACCACCCTTACCCCCGCTGACCTCACCTTTAAAGAACTCTCGATGGAAGACCTGGAAACCTTCTTTGACTAGCACGGCCCTTCCGCCGCCCTTTGCCCCAAAAGCCACCCCTTCCTCCCTTCATAACCGCCTCCTCTATGCTTACCAGCAAAAACATTCAAGACATTTACAAGCTTTCCCCCTTGCAGGAGGGCATTTACTTCCACTCCCTGCTGGAAGAAAACGCCCTGGGCTATTTTTCCCAGGTGGCGTACCGCTACAGCGGCCCCCTCACCCTGCCGCTGGTGGAAAAAAGCCTGAATGTGCTCGTGCAGCGGCATGACATCCTGCGTACGGTCTTCAACCATAAAAAATCGGACGCCGTATTGCAGGTCGTGCTCCGGCAGCGGGATGCCGATTTCGGTACGGAAGACCTCCGGCAGTTGCCGGGGCCGCGCCAACTGGCATTCCTGGCGTCTTTCCGCGAACAGGACCGGCAGCGGGGCTTTGACCTGACCCGGGACCCGTTGATGCGGGTGAAGGTGTTCCGGCTGGCCGACGCCGAATACGAGTTTGTCTGGAGTTACCACCACGTACTCATGGACGGCTGGTGTACGAGCGTACTCTTGCAGGAGTACAGCCACATTTACGGGAGTTTGTCGAAAGGCAGGCAGCCCGTTCTGCCCTACGCGGCCCAGTACAAGTCGTTCATTACCTGGCTGGAAAAGCAGAACCGGGACGACGCCCGGCAGTACTGGACGGGTTACGTGGCCGGCTTCGAACAGCCCACGGGCATCCCGTCGCTCCAGCGGCCCGCCCTTGCCGGCAAAAGCTACGAAAACCGCGACTGGGAGTGGGTGCTGCCCGCCGGCCTGACGGACGGGTTGAACCAACTGGCCGAGCAGTACAAAGTGACCGTCAACGCGTTGATGCGGGCCGTCTGGGGCATTGTCCTGGGCCGGTACAACGATACGCAGGACGTGGTTTTCGGGGCGGTAGCGACCATCCGTCCCGCCGAGATTGCGGGGGTGGAATACATGCTGGGCCTGCTCATCAATACCGTGCCGGTCCGCGTGAACTATTCGGAAGAGACCCCGTTCATCGCCCTTGCCTCCGCGTTGCAGGAGCAGAACCTGGAGCAGGGGCCTTACCAGTACTTTTCACTGGCCGAAATCCAGGCGTTAAGCCCGGTGAAACAGCGCCTGGTGGACCACACGTTCATTTTCGAGAATTATCCCCTGAGCGAACAGATCGGGGAGGCTCCCGCCGGGAACCAGCCCCGGGAGGCGGAAACCGCCCTGTCGGACTCCTTCTCGCAGACCAACTACGACCTGAACGTCATTTTTCTGCCCGGGCGGCAACTGCTGGTCCGGCTGAACTACAACGGCGCCGTGTACGAAACCCCGTTCATCACCCGGCTGGGCGGCCACCTGCAAAGTCTCATCCAACAGGTCATTGCGCAGCCGGAACGCCCGGTAAGCGCGTATTCGCTCCTCTCCCGGGCGGAAGAAGACGAACTGCTGGGCTTGTGCGGTCCCGCCGTGGCTTACCCCCGCGACGCGCCCCTCAATGCCCTGGTCGAAGCGTGGGTCGGGGCCACGCCGCAGGCAACCGCCCTGGTGGACGGGGACGTTCGGCTGACCTACGCGCAGCTCGACGGGCTGGCCGGCACGCTGGCTTTTCACCTGGTACACCGGGCCGGCATTGCCCCCGGCGACTGCGTAGCCGTCTGCCTGGACCGTTCGTACCACGCGGTGATCGCCTTGCTGGCCATTGCCAAAGCCGGGGGAACGTACCTGCCCCTGGAACCCGCCACCCCCATTGAACGCATCAAAGGGCTGCTGCACGACACCGGCGCCACGGTGGTGATTGCCCGGCCGCCCCATACGGATCAGCCTTTCGGGCCGGGCGTGCGGGTCGTCGGCATGGACGAAGCCCTGCGCGAGGCAGCCCCGCCCACCTACACCCCGCCGGTGCGGGCTTCGGCGAAAAGCCCGGCGTACGTGATTTACACCTCCGGCACGAGCGGTACGCCCAAGGGAGTACCCATCCGACACGAGAGCATCGTGGACCGGGTCAAATACCACATTGACTACCTGAACGTTACGCCCGCCGACAAAGTGCTTTCCTTCGCTTCCGTGGCCTTTGACGCTTCCATCGTTGAAATGCTGATGGGCCTGGGCGCGGGCGCCACCCTGGTGGTGGCCGGTCCGCCGGTCAAGGAGAATACCGGGCTGCTGGTCCGGCTGCTCGCCGAGGAGGGCGTGACGGTCGCCATTTTCCCCCCCGCTTACATCAAGCTGCTGGCCCGGGATGCGCTGCCCTCCGTGCGGGCGATCATTTCCACGGGCGAGGCCATCCTGATGCCCGAGGCATTGCACTACGCCCGCACCAAAGACCTCTACAACGGCTACGGACCCACCGAGGCGTGCATCGGGGCCAGTTTTCACAAAGTAGACGTCGGGCGGGCCGGCGGCTACCACCGGTCCGGCAGCATTCCCATCGGCAAGCCGTTCGCCAATACCGCCGTGTACGTGATGGACAGCCGCCAGCGGCTCCTGCCGAAAGGGGTCACCGGGGAAATTTGCGTGGCGGGCGTCGGCCTCACGGAAGGCTACCTGCAAAAGCCGGACTTGAACGCCGAAAAGTTTCTGCCTAACCCCGCGGCGCGGCGCGACGACGAAAAAACCCTCTACCGCACGGGTGACCGGGGGCGGTGGACGGAAGACGGCGAACTGGAATACGCCGGCCGGCTCGACGAACAAATCCAGGTCCGCGGCATCCGGGTCGAGCCTTCCGAGATTGCCTGGCGCACCCGGCAGATCGAGGGTGTCCAGGACGTGTTCGTGCACGCCGTCCAGGGAGCGGGAGAAACCCGCCTGGTCGCGTACGTGGTGGGCACGGACCAGGTGAACGCCGAGGGAATCCGTGATTACCTGCTGGAGCAGTTGCCGGCCTACATGGTGCCGGGCCAGGTGGTGGTGCTGGAAAGCCTGCCCCTCACCCCCAACGGCAAGGTGGACCGCCTCGGCCTGCCCCTGCCCCAGGACCAACTCCCCCAACAAGACTTCCTGCCTCCCGCCAGCCCCGCCCAGCAAGCCCTCTGCCTGATCGTGGCCGCCCTCTCGGCCAAACCCGCCGTGGGCCTCCAGGACGACTTCTTCCGCCTGGGCGGTGACTCCATCAAGGCCATCCAACTCGTCTCCCGGCTCTACCGGCAGGGCTACCTGCTCCAGGTCAGCCAGGTCTTCCGCTTCCCCCGCCTGCTGGACCTGGCCCAGCAAGTGCAGCCCTTGCAGCAACTGCCCCCCCAACTGCCCGTGAGCGGTCCCGTCGCCCTCACCCCCATCCAGCACGCCTTCTTCGAACTGGCCCTCAAAAAGCCCCACCACTACAACCAGTCGGTGCTGCTCGACTGCCCCCAGCGCATCGAACTCCCCGCCCTCACCCTGGTCTTGCAGGCCCTGCTCGACCACCACGACGCCCTGCGCATGTGCTTCTCCCGGCAGCACGGCCGCTGGCAGCAACTCAACCAGCCCCAGGGACTCCAACCTTCCCTCCGGGTGGTAGACCTGACCCAGGCAGCGGACCTCTCCGGACAACCCCGCTGGCAGGACCAGCTGCGTGCGCACTGCCAGCAAGAGCATGAAAGCTTCCGGCTCGAAGAGGGGCCCCTGCTGCGGGCCCTGCTCCTGCGCTGCCCCGACCGTGACCGCCTCCTGGTGGTGGTCCACCACCTGGTCGTAGACGGGGTCTCCTGGCGCATCCTGCTGGAGGACTTCAAGAGCCTCTACCCGGCCGCCTGCGCAAAGCAAAACCTGCTTTTGCCCCCCAAGACCGACAGCTACCAGCGCTGGGCCCAACAACTCACTCACTACGCCCAAAGCCCCGCCATGCAGGCCCAGCGCCAGTACTGGCTATCCCAGCAGTGGCCCCGGCAGGGACCCCTGGCCAAGCCCCTGCCCCAAGGCAGCGAAAGCCGACTGGTGCAACTGCTCTTCAGCCTGAGCCCCCAACAAACCAGCCAGCTGCTGCTGGAGGCGCCGCTGGCCTACGGCAACGAGCCCCAGGAAGTGCTGCTGGCCGGACTGGGCCTCTCCATCGGCAAGCTCTGGGACTGCCCCAAGGTGCTGCTGCTGCTGGAGGGGCACGGCCGCCAGGAGGTGCTGGCCGGGGTGAACGTCTCGCGCACGGTGGGCTGGTTCACCAGCCTGTACCCTTACTGGCTGAGTTGCCAGGAGCCGGCCGGCCGCCAGTTGGTGGGGGTCAAGGAGTCGCTGCGGGCCGTGCCCGACCAGGGCCTGGGCTACGGCATCGTACGCTACCTGCAAGAACAACCCAACTCCCAGGACGAGTCCCATCCGCAAGCCGAACGCAGCCTGCCGGCCCCTTCGGTGGTGTTCAACTACTGGGGCCAGTTCCAGGAAGCCGACGGGGGGGAAGACTGGCAGATCAGCCAACTGGACAAGGGCGAAGACACGGCCGGGGGAGGCGCCGCCGACGGCACGCTGAAGGTGTCGGTGATGGTAGCGGCCGGGGTGCTCTCGGTCCGCCTCCAGTACCAGGAAGAGGCGTTCGAGCCGGTCCTCATGGAGAGGTGGGCGCAAGCCTACCGGCAGAGCCTGCTCGACCTGGTGGACCACTGCCTGAGCCGGCCCCACACCACCCTTACCCCCGCTGACCTCACCTTCAAAGGACTTTCCATCCCCCAGTTGGAATCGTTGCAGGCCGACACCGCCACGCACCTGCAAGCCGCCGTGCAGGACGTTTACACGCTTTCCCCCATGCAGGAAGGCATGCTGTTCCAGTCCCTGGTGGCCCCCCTTTCCGATGCGTACCACTACCAGGTGACCTACCGGATCAAGGGGGCGCTGGACCCGGCGCTGGTTGAAAAAAGCATGCAGGCCCTGGTGGCCCGCCACGACATCCTGCGGACCGTGTTTTATCACCAGCTAACCGACCGCCCCGTGCAGGTTGTGCTGCGGGAACGCAGTCCGGCCGTTGCCGTGCTGGACGTAAGCGGCTACGACGGGGCCGGGCAGTCGGCGGAGACCGAGGCATTTTTGCAGCGCGACCGGGCCACGCCCTTTGACCTGGGCCGCGGCGTGCTGGTCAGGATTGCCGTGGTGAAAAGCAGCCCTGCCGATCATTTGCTGGTGTGGACCAGCCACCACATTCTGATGGACGGCTGGTGCATGGGCGTACTCATGTCGGAATTCGTGGCGTTGTACGCCGGTTTTGCCCGCCGGGCCCCGCTGCACCTGCCGGCCGTAAAGCCTTTCAGCAGTTACATCCAGTGGCTGGAGAAGCAGGATGCCGCCCGCACGGTGCAATACTGGCAGGAGTACCTGGCCGGCTACCACACCAGCGCCAGCTTTTTGAAGGACCGGCCCGTGACCGGCCAGCCCGCGGAAGGGTTTGCCCCGGCGGCGGCCGTTGCCCGGCTGTCGCGGCAGGAGACCCGGGAGCTGAAAGACCTGAGCCGGCAACTGGGCGTCACCCCCGGTAATTTCATCCAGGCCCTGTGGGGCGTGTTGCTGGCCCGGCACACCCGCGCCCGGGACGTGGTGTTCGGCAAAACCGTTTCCGGCCGGCCCGGGGAAGTAGCGGGCATCGAGACCATGACGGGGTTGTTCATCAACACCGTTCCCGTGCGGGTGAGGTACGACGCCCAGACGACGTTTGCCGGCCTGTTCCGGCAGGTACAGGAAGATGCCGTTGCGGCCGAAACCCACCAGTATTGCTCACTGGCCCGCGTACAGGCGGCCAGCCCTTTGAAGCAGCAACTGCTCGACCACGTGATCGTGTTCGAAAACCTGCCCCCGGCAACGGCGGCCGCGGCGGACGGGTTCGGGGTGGACTGGGAGGTGGAGGACGTGCGGGCCTACAAGCATACGCAATACGACCTGGTCGCCATCATCCATCCCACCGACGAGCTGTCGCTCAAGCTGGAGTACAACGCGCTGGTGTACTCCGAATCGCTGGTCCGCCAACTGCTGGACCGGTTCGGGGAACTGACCCGGAACGTGCTCGGCAATCCGCACGCCCGGGTGGCCGAAACGCCGGTCGTGGATGCGGCCGAACTGCGGCTGATGCGGGCCTTTAACCAGACCCGGTTCGACTTCCCCGCCCGGCGGACCATGGTGGACCTGTTCGAGGAGCAGGTGGACCGCCGGCCGGGTGCGGCGGCGGTGGCCCACGGGGATGCGCGGCTTACCTACGCCGCCCTCGACGACCGGGCCAACCGGTTTGCCCACTACCTGCTCACCGGGTACGGGCTGCAAAGGGGCGAAGTGGTCGCTTTCCGCATGGAACGCTCCGCCGACCTGCTCACCGTCATGCTGGCGATCATGAAGACCGGCGCCGTCTACCTGCCCATTGACCGGAACGTGCCGCCGGAGCGGGTGGCGTACGTGCTCCGCGACAGCGGCGCGCGGGCCGTCGTGACCGATGCGCCCCTGCCCCCGGCCGCCGCCGTCGTTCCGGCCATCCTTTTCGCGCAGGTGGACCTCTCCCGGCTGCCCGCCCACCGCCCCGGCGTACCCATCGCGCCCGAAGCGGCGCTCTACCTGATCTATACTTCCGGCTCCACCGGCACGCCCAAGGGCGTACTGATCCCCCACCGGGCGCTGACCAACTACGCCTGCGCGATCCGGCAGGCGTACGGGTTCGGGCCGCAGGACCGCAGCCTGCTGCTTTCCTCGGTGGCCTTCGACCTGAGCTACACGAGCATCTGGCCCGCCCTTGCCGCCGGCAGCGAACTGTTCATCCTGCCCGAAACGCCCTACGTGGACGTGGAGGCGCTGCTGACCCAACTCGTTGGCGACCGGATCACCCTCCTGAAAACGACGCCTACCCTCTTCAACCTGCTCGTCAACGCGCCGGGTTTTGCGCGGCTGGCCCCGTCGCTCGCCCTGCGGCTCATCTTCCTGGGCGGGGAAAAAATAAAGCCCCGCGACCTGGAACAGTACTGGCAGGCGAAGGGCCACGACACCCTGTTCGTGAATCACTACGGACCTACCGAAACCACCGTCGGCGTGATCACGCAGCCCGTTGCCCCCCGGCCTGGTACGGGCGAAGGCATGGACATCGCCGCGTTCCGCGAACGGCCGGTGATCGGCAAGCCCATTTTCAACGCCCAGGCCTGGGTGCTGGATGGCGACGGGCAGCCGGCGGGCATGGGAATGGCCGGTGAGCTTTGCATCGGCGGCCCCGGGCTGGCCCTCGGCTACCTGCACCAGCCCGGCCTGACGGCCGAAAAATTCATCGCCTCGCCCTTTGCCCCCGGCCAGCGGCTGTACCGCACCGGCGACCTGGCCCGCTGGCTGCCCGGCGGCGTGGTGGAATACATCGGGCGCATGGACGACCAGGTCAAAATCAAGGGGTACCGCGTCGAGCCCGGCGAAATCGAGCAGGTGATGCGCACCCACCCCCACGTAGCCGACGCCGTAGTGGTGGCCCGGCTCCAGGAAGGGCACCCCGTGCTGGTGGGCTACCTCGTGCCCGCCGCGCCGCTCGACCCGGCGCAACTGCGCCAGTACCTCAAAGACCGCCTGCCCGACTACATGGTCCCGGCGCACCTCGTGGCGATGGAGGCATTCCCCCTGATCGAGAACGGCAAGACCGACCGCAACGCCCTGCCGCCGGTCACCGAAGCGGCCCCCGCCCCGGTTGCGCCCACGGAAGTTGCCGTCGCCCCGGCCGCGCCTGCGGAAGTTCCGGCCTCTCCCCTGGCCGCCCTGGTGGCGGAAGTGTTCGCCAAAGTGCTGGGGGTAAAACAAGTGCGCCCCGAAGACGACTTCTTCGCCATTGGCGGCGACTCCATCCGGGCCCTGCAAATCGTGTCGCGCCTGTACCGGGAGGGCTACCGCCTGGAAGTACGCGACTTGTTCAACTACCCGCTGATCGGCCAGGTGACCGCCCGCGTACAACCCCGGAGCCGGCTTGCCGAACAGGGCGTGATCACCGGGGCCGCGCCTCTTACCCCCATCCAGCACGCCTTTTTCGCCCGCAACCTCGCCCAGCCGCACCATTACAACCAGGCGCTGCTGCTCCACAGCGAGGCGCGGTTCGACGAAGCCATCCTGCGCCGCGTGTTTACCCGCATCCAGCGGCACCACGACGCGCTGCGGACCCGGTTTGAACGCACCCCCGGCGGCATCCGGCAGGTCAACCAGGGGGATGAACTGCCCCTGGCGCTCACCGTATCCGACTACCGGGGCCTCCCCGACGGACCGGAGCAGATGGCCGCCGAAGCCGACCGCCTCCAGGCCGGCTTTGACCTGGCCACGGGGCCGCTCATGCAAGTGGCCGTTTTCCGGCTGGACGACGGCGACCGGCTGCTCCTGGCGGTACACCACCTGGTGGTAGACGGCGTGTCGTTCCGGATTCTGATGGAAGACCTGGGCACGCTGTACGCGCAGGCGGTACGGGGCGAAATCCTGGAACTGCCGCTTAAAACGGACAGCTTCCAGTACTGGGCCGAACGGTTGGTCGCGTACGCCAATTCAACCGCCTTCCGGGCCGAGGTCCCGTACTGGAAAAAGCTGCTCCGGGAGCCCGTGCCGCCCCTGCCGCCCACCCAGACCACTCCGCCCACCCCTTTCCCGGCCACGGCCGTGCGCATGCAGCTCGACGCCGATGATACGGCCCGGCTCCTGACCGGGGTAAACCAGGCCTACGGCACCACCATCAAGGACATCCTGCTGGCGGCGCTGGGCCTGGCGGTACGGGAGGTATTCCTGGCCGAAAAGGCATGGGTGATGCTGGAAGGGCACGGGCGGGAAGAAGTGCTGCCCGGGGTGAACGTTTCCCGCACCGTGGGCTGGTTCACGGCGATGTACCCCGTGCTGCTCAGTTGCCACGACCACCCCGACCTGTCGGTGCAGCTCAAGGCGACCAAGGAGACCCTGCACCAGGTGCCCCACGAAGGCATCGGCTACGGCCTGCTGGCGCACCTCTCCGACCCCGAATTCCGGGAGCAGGTTCCGTTCGTTTCCCCGCAGATCGTCTTCAACTACCTGGGG
The DNA here is from genome assembly GCA_902805615.1 of uncultured Cytophagales bacterium. GTDB lineage: Bacteria > Bacteroidota > Bacteroidia > Cytophagales > 172606-1 > CADCTQ01. The sequence goes on along the minus strand of CADCTQ010000655.1, from coordinate 42,388 downwards.
CAGTTTGACCGGGACGTGGAAAACACCGCACTCCGGGTTGCCGAAGAGCCGCACGGGCACACGCAGGACCCCGCCCAGCCACCGCAGTTCGAGCTATCGGTGGTCGGCATGATCACGGGGGGCCGCCTGCAAATGGATTTCCGGTTCGACCCGGAAAAACACGCCTATCCGTGCGTGGAGGAGTTGTGCTTCCGCTACCAGTACTTCCTCAAACGCCTCATCGGGCATTGCGCCGGCAAGGAGGAACGGGAACGCACGCCGAGCGACTTCGGCTACCACGACCTGAGCGTGGAAGACCTGGACGCCATCAACTCCCTGTTCCGGTAAGCCCACTCCCCTTTTCAACCCGCCATCCGTTCTACCCCGGCCTAAACGATCACGTCCCCTATGAAAGACAATACGCAGACGCTCTACTCGCTTACCCCCTTGCAGGAAGGTTTGCTGTACCATTCGGTGGCCGACAAAACGTCGTCGGCTTATTTCATCCAGGCTTCGTACCGCCTGCACGGCAAGCTCGATCCCGGCACCGTGCGGCGGAGCCTGAACGAACTGCTCAAGCGGCACGACATCCTGCGCACGGCCTTCGTGTACGAAGGGCTGAACCGGGCTTTCCAGGTAGTGCTCAAGGAACGGGAAGCCGACTTTTACTACGAAGACCTCGGCGCGCTGCCCGGCCGGGAGCAGGACGCGTACCTGGCCGCCTTCCGGCAGCAAGACCGGAAACGGCTGTTTGACCTGGGCAAGGACGTGCTCTTCCGGGTCATGGTGTTCCGGCTGGGCGAAGCCGAGTACCAGTTCATCTGGAGCCACCACCACATCCTGATGGACGGCTGGTGCACGGGCATCCTGGTGCAGGAGTACAACTACATCTACAACCGCCTCCGGCAGGGGCGCACCCCCGAGCTGCCCCCTACGGGGCAGTACGGCACGTTCATCAAATGGCTGGAGCGGCAGGACCGCGTGGCGGCGGCCGGCTACTGGCGGCAGTACCTGCACGAGTACGCCCGGAGCGCCACCGTACCCGCCGACCGCCTGCCGGCGCCGGCCCACCAGCCCTTCGACAACCGGGAATTCCAGCTGGTGCTCCCGGCCGGGCAGGCCGCCCGGCTCAACGCACTGGCGACCCAGTACAAGGTGACGCTGAACACGCTGCTCCAGACGGCCTGGGGCATCCAGCTTTCCCGGTACAACAACAGCCGCGATGCCGTGTTCGGTACGGTGGTTACGGTGCGTCCGGCCGAAATCGAGGGCATTGACACGATGATCGGGTTGTTCATCAACACCATTCCCGTGCGCATCCGGTACGCCGCCGACACCACCTTCGGCAGCCTGGCGCAGCAGGTGCAGCGGCAACACCTGGCGGGCGAAACGCACCAGCACTACTCCCTGGCCGACATCCAGGCGGGCAGCGTGCTCAAACAGCAACTGCTCGACCACATCTTCGTGTTCGGCAACTACCCCGTGGCCGACCAGATCGAGCAGGCCGGTACGGGCCAGGAAGCGGCGCCCGACATTTCCATCCGGGACGTGGACAGTTTCGAGCAGGTGAATTACGACTTCAGCATCCACGTCAACCCGCGGGAAGACCTGCTCATCCGTTTCAACTACAACGCCAACGCGTACCGGCCCGAATTCATCCGCCGGCTCGCCGGTCACTTCGGCCAGCTGATCGAAGGCATCACGGCCGACCCGGAGGGACTGGCCGACGACCTGGGCATGCTTTCGGCCGCCGAACGCGACGAGTTGCTGGACTTGTCAGGAAGCGACGCCCCCGGGCCGCAGCCGGCTTCCTTCCACCACCTTTTCGAACAACAGGTGTGGCAGACGCCCGATGCCCCGGCCATCGCCGCGGCGGACGCCCGGTGGAGCTACGCGGAACTGAACGCCCGGTGCAACACGGTGGCCGCGCACCTGCGCGACGCCCTCGCCGTGCGGCCGGGCGCGCCGGTGGCAGTCATGCTCGACCGGTCGGCGCATTCGGTGGTTGCATGCTGGGCCGTGCTGAAGGCCGGGGGCGTGTACGTGCCGGTAGACCCGCATTCCCCCGCCGCCCGCATCGGGCACCTGCTCGGGGACGTGGGCGCCGAAGTGCTCATTACGCATTCGGATTACATGCTGGGCGTAGAATACTTTACGGGCCACCTGCTGGTGATTGACGTGGAGCTGGACATGCTGCCGGAGCAAACCGGCAACCTGCCCGAAACGAACGACCCCCGGGACCCGGCCTACGTGATCTACACCTCCGGCACCACGGGCCACCCGAAAGGCGTGCCGATCCGGCACGAAAGCATCGCCGCCCGCATCCTGTACCACATCGGGCACCTGCGGCTCGGGGCTGCCGACGCGGTGCTGCACCTGGCCGCCCTGCACTTCGACGCGTCGCTGGTGGAAATCGGCATGGCGCACCTGGCGGGCGGCTGCCTGTGCATCGCCGACGCCCCGGCCAAAAACAACACCTACCTGCTGCTCCAGTTGCTCCAGGCGGAGCAGGTGAGCGTAGCCATCCTGCCGCCGGCCTACCTCAAAATCCTCAACAAACACCCGCTGCCCACGCTGCGCAAGATCATCTCCACCGGCGAGGCCGCCACGTTGCAGGAGTCGGTGCACTACGCCGGGCTGAAGGAGTTTTACAACGGCTACGGGCCCACCGAAACGTGCATCGGCGCCACCTTTCACCGGGTGGAGGCCGGCCGGCAGGAGGAATACCTGCGCCGCAAAACCATCCCCATCGGCAAGCCGTTCGCCAACACCCGCGTGTACGTGCTCGATCACCGGAAACGGCTGTTGCCCTACGGGCTGCCCGGCGAAATCTGCGTGGCGGGCATCGGGGTGGCCGGCCGGTACCTCAACAACCCCGGGCTGACGGCCGCCCGCTTCGTGCCCAACCCGTACGGGAACGGCCCGGAGGAAGATACCCTCTACTGCACCGGCGACGTGGGCGCCTGGAATGACCACGGGGAACTCGAATACCGGGGACGGCTCGACGAGCAGGTGCAGATCAGGGGCATCCGGGTGGAAGTGCAGGAAATCGAAAGCGTGCTGCGGCAGCACCCCGCCGTGGAAGACGCCCTGGTGCTGGCCCGGCACGAAGACCAGGGCGTGTACCTGGTGGCCTACGTGTGCAGCTCCCAGCCGCTCCCGGCCGGCACGCTGCGCGGATTCGCCGGCAAGTACCTGCCCGACTACATGATTCCCGCCTACTTTACGGTGCTGGACGCCTTCCCGCTCAATGCCGGCGGCAAGGTGGACCGCAACGCGTTGCCGCCCGTGGACAAGGCGCAGCTGGACGGGTACGCCTACGTGCCGCCCTCAACCCCCGGCGAGGAAAAAATGGCGAAAATCTGGGAAGAGATCCTGGACCGGGAGCCGGTCGGCATCCGGGACAATTTCTTCGAGATCGGCGGCCATTCGCTGCGGGCGACCAAGCTGGTGTCCCGCATTTACCGCGACTTCAACAAGAAGGTGGAGCTGAACGACGTGTTCGACCACCCGACCGTGGAAGGCTTGTCGGCCGTGCTCGCCGCCCTGGCCGATACCCGCTACGCGGAGATTGCGCGGGTGGCCGAAGCCCCCGGCTACGCGGCGTCGCCCGCCCAGAAGCGGATCTGGGTCATCAGCCACTTCGACCACTCGGCCAGCGTGTACAACATTACGGTGGCCTACCGGCTGACGGGGCCGCTGCACCGCCAGGCCCTGGAAGACGCCATCGGGCAGGTGGTGGCCCGCCACGACAGCCTGCGCACCACCTTTACGGCGGCCGAGGGCGAACTGCGCCAGTGCATCCACCCGGCCCGGCCGGCCGGCGGGATCGTGGAATACCTTTTTCCCGGCGACGGCGCGGTGTCGGATGCCGCGTTGCGGGACATGTTCCGCCTGGAAAGAAAAGAGCCCTTTGACCTGACGGCCGGGCCGCTGTACCGCGTCAAGCTCGTGCGGGTGGCCGAAGCACAACACCTGCTCATGCTTTCGCTGCACCACATCGTCTCCGACGGCTGGTCCATGCAGGTGCTTTTCCGGGAGATCACGGCGGCGTACAACGCCCGCTGCGCACAGGCCACGCCGGCGCTGCCCCCGCTGCGCATCCAGTACAAGGACTACGCCGCCTGGCAGCTCGGCGAGCTGGGCACCCAGGCCCGGGCGGGCCACCAGGAATACTGGACGGGCCGGTTTGCCGGCGACATTCCCGTGCTGGACCTGCCGGCGGATTTTCCCCGTCCCCTGGTAAAAACCTACCACGGGGCCAGCCACCCCTTCGCCATCGGCGGCGACACCCTGCGGCGGCTGCGTACGCTGGCGCCGGAAAACGACGCGAGCATCTACATGTGGCTGCTGGCTACCCTCAAGACCCTCCTGTACCGGTACACCGGGCAGACGGACCTGGTGGTCGGCTCGCCCATCTCCGGCCGCGACCACCCCGACCTGGACGACCAGGTGGGCCTTTTCGTCAACACGCTGGCCCTGCGGACGCAGTTCGACGGCAAGCGTACGTTCCGCGAACTGCTCGGCCAGGTGAAGCAGACCGTGCTGGGCGCCTTCCGCCACCAGGCGTACCCCTTCGACTTCCTGGTGGATTCGCTGAACCTGCCGCGCGACATCAGCCGCTCGGCCCTGTTCGACGTGCTGCTTTCCCACCAGAACGTGGGCTCGGCGGCAGCGGCCCTGCCCGCCATGCGCGACCTGGAAGTGGATACGTTCGCCCTCGAAAACGTGGTTTCGACGCGGTTCGACCTCGAATTCACGTTCAACGAGTACGAAAACGGGATCACCGGCAACATCATTTACAACACCGACCTGTTCAAAAGCGAGACCATCGGGCGCCTGGCCCGGCATTTCAACCTGATCCTGGAGGCGACCCTGGACCTGGCCGATACCGCGTTGCAGGAACTGCCCCTGCTGGCCGAAGCCGAAAGGCACCAGCTCCTGGATACGTTCAACGACACGGCCGTGCCCGTTGCCGGCGGCGCCACGTTCGTCTCCCGCTTCGAGGAGCAGGCGGCAAAAACCCCCGGGGCGGTTGCCCTGCGCTGCGAAAACCGCCTGTATACCTACGACGAGCTGAACCGCAAGGCAAACCGGATCGCCCACTTCCTGCGCACCGTGTACGGCGTGCAGCCCGAGGAGGCCGTGTGCCTGTACCTGGAACGCTCCGAGTGGCTCGTGATCGGCATGCTGGGCATTATGAAGGCGGGGGGCGTGTACCTGCCCGTTGACCCCGGTCTGCCGGCCGAACGGGTGGAATACATCCTGGCGCAGGCCCGCCCCAAACTGGTGTTCATCGGCAAGGGCATCACCCCCCTGGTGAGCGGCTATCCTTACATCTCCATCCAGGGCAACCACCAGTTGTTCGAGAGCCAGCCGGCGGAAAACCCGGCCCGGAACGTGACCCCCGGCATGCTGGCCTACATTCTTTTCACTTCGGGTTCCACGGGCCAGCCCAAAGGCGTCATGATCGAGCACCAGGGCATGCTCAACCACCTGTACGCCAAGATCGAAGACTTCCGCCTGGACGCCGGCAGCATCGTGGCGCAGACCGCCTCGCAGAGTTTCGACGTGTCGGTGTGGCAGTCGCTGGCGGCGCTGGTGGTGGGCGGATGCACCCTGGTGTACACCCGCGAAGTGGTGCTGGACCCGGCCGGCCTGATGCGCCAGGTGGATTACGACGAAGTGACCGTGATGCAGGTGGTGCCCTCGTACCTGGCCGAACTGCTCGACGCCCTCGAAGCCTTCCGGGTGGAGGTGATGGCGCCGCACCTCAAATACCTGGCCGTCGTGGGCGAAGTGCTGCACCGGTCGGTGGTGGAAGCCTGGTTCGGCAAATTCCTTTTCACCCAGGTGGCCAACACCTACGGCCCCACCGAAGCGTCGGACGGCGTTTCGCACTACCTCATGCAGCATCCGCCGGCCGCCGCTACCGTCTCCATCGGCAAGCCGGTCCGCAACATGCGCATCTACGTACTCGACGGGCAGCAGCGTTTGTGCCCGGTGGGCGTAAAGGGAGAGCTGTACCTGGCCGGCACCGGCGTCGGGCGCGGCTACCTGGGAGAGCCGGCCAAAACGGCGGAGGTCTTCCTGGAAGACCCTTTCCGGGGCGGACGCATGTACCGCACCGGCGACCTGGGGCGGTGGCTGCCCGACGGCACCCTCGAATTCCTGGGCCGCAAAGATACCCAGGTGAAGCTGTACGGGCACCGCATCGAACTGGGGGAAGTGGAACAAACGCTCTACCGGCTGCCGGCGGTGAAAGAAGCCGTGGTGCTGGTGAAGGAGGACGCGAAAGGCAAAAAGCACCTGTGCGGCTACGTCACCCTCCACGCGGGGGCGCAGGCGGCGCCGGCCGAAATCAAAAAGAGCGTGGCCGGGTTCCTGCCGGCCTACATGGTGCCGGGCCACGTCTTCGTGCTGGCGCAGTTTCCCCTCACCGTCAGCCGCAAGATTGACCGCAAGTCGCTCATGGCGCTGGCCCTCGACGAGGCCGTGGCGGTCCGCACCAGCCGCCCGCCCCTCAACGACACCGAAACGGCCCTCGGCGAAATCTGGCAGGAAGTGCTGGGTATAGAAGACATCGGCGCCGAAGACAACTTTTTCGAAAAAGGCGGGCACTCCTTCAAGGCCATCCGCATGCAGGCAATGCTCTACCGCCGCTTCGGCATCGAAGTACCGATCAAAGAGGTGTTTGCGCGGCCCACGCTCCAGGCCCTGGCCCATTACCTGGCTTCCCGCCAGCCGGCGGCCGGCGCAGCCATCCGGCCGGAAGCCGCCAGCGCCGGGACCGTTCCGGCGGAAGGCGACCCGCTGGTTGCCGTCGGGCAGTAAGCGGCCCGGTTCTCCATTCCCGTCTCATCCCCTTCACAAAATCACCAAGACCATGAAATTCAACCACATTGCCCTTTGGCTGGGGTGCTGCGCCGCGCACCTGGCGCCGGCCCAGAACCGGCCACCGGCCCTTGAAAACGTGACCGTCTCCGCCGACACGGTTGCCAAACGGGTACGCATCACCTACGACCTTGCCGACCCGGAAGACGCCCGGGTGGAAATCGCCTTCCGCGTGGCGCCGGCCCCGGCGCTGCCTTTTGCCGTGAACACGGCCGGCGCCACGGGCGACGTGGGCAGCGCGGTTGCCGTGGGCAACGCCCGCAAGATCGAGTGGTCCTACGCCGGCACGGGCATTGATTACAAAAAGGCGCACTTCAAGCTGATCGCCGACGACGGGTACCCGGTCAACGTCGGAGAGCTGCTGGGGGAGGTGGATACGGCCCGGATGATGAAAGACCTGCTGCTCATCAGCGGGGAACGCAACCACGAAACCAAGAAGGGCAAGCGGCACCTGGCCGCCACCAAGGCGATGATCGAATCCGTGTTCGGCGGGGCGCAGTTGCAGGCGGTGCGGCAGGACTTTGAGTACGCCGGCGTGGCGGGGCAGAACGTGATCGGCCGGCACCCGGGGCAAACCGACGAAAAGAACCTGGTGATCGTGGGGGCGCACTTCGACGCCGTGCGGGGCAGCCCCGGGGCCAACGCCAACGCCACCGGGCTGGCGGCCATGCTGGAGATCATGCGGGTGCTGTCGGGGCACCACTTCCGCAACACCATCGCCGGGGTGGGCTTCGACCTGTCGGTGGAGGAGTACCGGGGCAGCAACTACTTCGTGTTCCACGGGGGCATCCGCCGGCAGGAGCGGGTACAGGCCGCCCTCATCCTCGACGCCATCGGCACGTACCGCGATTCGCTCAACACCCACAAGGTGCCCGAAGACTGGGGCAAGACCGTGCCCGAAGCCTACCAGGCCATTGCGGCAAACCAGTTCCGGGGCGACTTCGTGGCCAGCATCTCCAATACGGCTTCCAAACCCCTGGCCGGCCTGTTCATGCAGTCGGCCCGGCAACACGTGCAGGGCCTGAAAGTGATTCCCATGGAGGCGTCCGGGTACGGGGAATCCACCTTCTTCCTCATGGACAGCGACCACGCCGCGTTCTGGTACCGCAAATACCCGGCCCTCTACATCACCGACGGGGGCATGAGCCGCAACTCGGGCCACAATTCCAAGGACGACACCCCGGCCCGCATCAACGCCGCCTTCATGGCCAACATTACCCGGGCCGCGCTGGCGTCGGTGGCCCGGCTGGCCCTCCCCGTCCACGCCACCGTGTACCAGCGCAGTTTCACCGAAGCCAATTATTGATCGCTACCCCTCCAACCCAACTACACGGCTTATGACTATTTTAAGGTTCCTGAGCGGAAAAGGCAAATTCTTCTTCCTCATCATCGCGCTGGGCATTCTCAACAGCGCCCTCTACAGCAGCATTCTGATCCTGATCAACGACAACATCCGGGCCGAAAAGGAGTTTACGTGGCTGAACGGCTACGAATGGGCGGCCTTCATCGTGCTGCTGGTGGTATCGTTTGCGTGCCGCCGCTACTTCCAGGGCACCCTCATCACCTTTGCCAACGACATGCTCTTCGACTTCGAGCTGTCCATCCTCCAGAAGATCCGGTTCGCCACGTACGAAACTTTCCAGAAGCTGGGCGTGCAGAAAGTGTACACGGCCATCGGCGACGCCAAGGTGCTCTCGCAGATCCCGCGGTTTTTCGTGGATTCCACCAACGCCATGATCGTGATCCTGTGCGGGCTGGTGTACCTCTGCTGGACCTCGCCGGTGACCGCGCTGATCACCATGCTGGTCACCTCGGTGCTGGTCATCTACTACTTCCTGCGCAACCGGGCCATTGCCCGCGACCTCAACCTGCTGCGCGACCTGGAAAACGACTACTACCGCTACCTCCAGGACCTGCTGCACGGCTTCAAGGAGATCAAGATGAGCATGCGGCGCAACGAGAACCTCTTCACCCGGTTCCTGCGGAAAAACCGGATGGGCGCCAAGCACCTCGAAATCAGCACGTCGGTGCGCTACATGAACAACGAACTGTTCGGCAGCTACAGCTGGTACATCATCCTGGGCGTGATCGTGTTCCTGCTCCCCGGCATCTACCCGGTGAACCTGGCCCAGACCACCACCTTCGTGATCGTGATCCTCTACCTGATGAGCCCGATCAGCATGATCATGAACGCCTTTCCCTTCCTGACGCGGGCCAACATTTCCCTGGAGCGGATGGAAAACTTCGAAAAGGAAATGAACTCCTACCTGGGCAAGTCCGACGGCTACGGGGAACTCATGCCGGAGGAAGCGATTACCAGCATCCGCTTCGAAAACATCACCTATTCGTACCACGACGAACGGCTGAAGCGCAAGTTCACCCTCGGCCCCATCAACCTGACCATCCAACGGGGAGAAACCGTTTTCGTGGTGGGGGAAAACGGCAGCGGCAAGAGTACCTTCATGCTGCTGCTGGCCGGCCTGATCCAGCCGGAAGGCGGGCACATCTACGTGAACGAGTGCCCCGTGCTGCCCCAGAACTACCCTTCCTACAGCGACAAGCTCTCGGCCATCTTCACGGACGCCTACCTGTTCAATGAGCACTACGACGATTTCAACATCAATGCCCAGGCCGGCCCGTGGCGGGAATACCTGGAGATGCTGCGGATGACCGACGTGGTCCGCTTCGACGACGAAACCCAGCGGGCCACTTCCAAGCTCTCGAAGGGCCAGCAGAAACGGCTGATGATGATGTACGCCCTGATGGAAAACAAGCAGGTGTTCCTGCTGGACGAATGGGCGGCCGAGCAGGACCCTGCTTTCCGGGCCTATTTTTACCGGCAGTTGCTCCCCCTCCTCAAAAGCATGGGCAAAACGGTGGTGGCCGTTACGCACGACGACCATTATTTCGAGTACGCCGACCGCGTGGTCACCTTCCACGACGGCTACATCGCCAAGGACGTTTACGCCCGGCAATCCACGCTGGTCGCCACCGAGGGGTAGCCGGGCCCGCTGCCCGTCTCCGCCCTGCTTCAACCCTAAACTTCAATGTACCCATGAAAAAAATACGTGTTCTTTCGGCGTGGCTCCTCGCGGGAGTAGCCCTGGTCGCCGCGGGCGGGCTGACGGCCCAGCCCACCGACAACCCTTACCAGACCCGGTACCCCGGCGCGGGTGCGCACTGGACGCAGCAGATCCGCTGGGACCAGGTGGTGAACGCCCGGCAGGTGGAGGGCCTGGTAAAGACGTACGGCGTGGTGGATTCGGTAAAGCTGTCGGCCACCCTGGAGGGGCTTTCCGCCCAGGGCGGCGGGGTGCTCTACTTCCCGGCCGGTACGTACTACCTGCACTACGACCTGCAACTCCGGGAGGGCGTCGTGCTCCGGGGCGACGCACCGGCCGGCAACGCCGACGCGCGGACGGACGGGTTTGAGCTGCCCACCCGGTTTGTGTTCCCCAAATACGACGTACGGGCGGCGGGGGCGTACGTGCCCGAAGCCACCGACAAAGGGCTCCTGCCCGTGTCGTACCCCAAGGTGATCCGCACCGCCCAGGCGCCGCTCAAAAACACCGGCCTGGTATACCTCGACATCAACCGGGCCACGGTCAGCCTGGTCAACAAGCCCTTCGGCGCGCCAATGCCCCGGGCCGGCCAACTGCACAAAAACCTCATCCTGCTCGGGTTGAAGGTAAACAACGCCGTCCTGCCCGACCCGGCCATTCCGACCCGGCACCAGGTGGACGCCGGCCACGGCATGGAGCGGTGGCCCTGGAAAACGGTGGGCAGCATCAACGTGACGGCCTCGGAAAACTGCGTGATCGCCCATTGCCGCCTCAACGACAAGCCCACCGACAACTTCCGCCAGAACGGCTACCTGGTGGCCGACGGCATGACCCTCGACGGCAGCCAGGCCATGTTCCGGGTGACCGACCACGCCGGCATTGCCGTCAACCAACCCGCCCGGACCCGGGCCGCCGCCGGCAAACGCCTGGAGATCACCGACACCCGGGTGTTCCTGACGGAGGGCAACCCGGCTTTCCTGGCCGACGCGAATGAGGTCCGCCTGGCGGGCAACGACACGGTGGCGATTGCCGAAAGAAAGAACGTGGTGGTGGACGGCCTGCGGGCGGCGGGCATGGACTACGACCTGCTCTACAACAACCTGTCGCTGACGCAGGCCGGCCGCTTCACCAACGACCGGGGCGATTCGCTCCAGTACCGGCTGGTGGCACCGCAACGCCCAAACCCCGGCGAAAAGTATCCCCTCATCGTGTTCCTGCACGATTACGAAGACCGGGGCGACGACAACACCCGGCAACTGCGGCACTTCCTGTGGCAACTGGCCACCCCCGAAAACCGCGAAAAGTTTCCCTGCTACATTGTGGCGCCGCAACTGCCGCCCCACGAGGACCAGTGGAAAAGCCGCTACAACTTCGCCTTCACCTGGTCGCTGCAAAGCTGCGTGGACCTGGTGGATTCGCTGATCGCCACGCACCAGATTGACCCGGGCCGGGTATACGCGATGGGCGCGGGCACCGGCGGCAGCGCCGTGTGGGACCTGGCCCTCGACTACCCCGAGAAGTTTGCCGCGCTGGTCCCGATGGGGGGCTTTTTCCGGTTCACCGCCCTGTCGGCCAAACAGGCCGCCAAAGTACCCATGTACGTGGTGTGGGGCGATTCCGACGAGTGGCTCAGCCAGCGCAACCAGCGCCTGATCATGGCCGACCTGCGCGTGGCCGGCGCCAAAGTGAAGTTCAAGGAGTTTCCCGATACGGGAAAAAAATGCTGGAATACGATCACCCGCGACGTGCCCGAGTTCCTGCCCTGGGTCTTTGCCCAGCGAAAATAGCCCCGCCCCGTTCGCGGCAACCTGCCTGCTCATCCAAAAAAACCCGCTTACCACCCTCCGTATGAAGAACATTTGCATGCCCGGCCCGGTGCGCCCGGCCGGAATGGCGTTGATCGCACTGGTTGCGTTTCTCGTCTCCACGGGGTACCAGGTGCTGTCGCCCGCCGAAGAGCTGCCCAAGACTTCGGTCCAGTTGGGGGAGCGGCTTTTCAAAGACCCGATCCTGTCGGGCGACAGCACCCTGAGTTGCGCTTCCTGCCACAAGCCCGAACTGGCCTTTGCCGACAACCAGGCCTTCAGCATGGGCACCGGCGGCGTGCCTACGCTCCGCAACTCGCCGTCGGTGACCTACAGCGCCAACCGCCTGCATTTCTTCTGGGATGGCCGGGCCAAGTCGCTCGAAGAACAAGCCGCCGGCCCCATCACCAACCCCCACGAGATGAACCTGTCCATGCGGGAGGCCGTGGTGCGGGTGCAGCGAGACCCGTTCTACCGGCAGGCGTTCCGGGGCGTGTTCGGCGCGGCGCCCGATTCGATGTACATCTGCCGGGCCATTGCCGACTTTGAGCGCACCCTCACGGCGTACGACTCGCCCTACGACCGGTTCCTGGCCGGCGACGAAAATGCCCTGAGCGAATCGGCCCTGCGCGGGCTGCGGCTGTTCTTCAAGGAGAACACCTGCGCCAACGAACCTTGTCACGCCGGGCCGGACTTCAGTTCCGACTCCCTGGTGAGCCTGGGCATCCACAGCCCGGCCGACCCCGGGTTGTTTTCGCGCACCGGCAAGCCCGAAGACCGCGGCCGCTTCAAGACCCCGCCCCTGCGGAACGTGGCCGTGACGGCGCCCTACATGCACGACGGTTCCCAGCGGACGCTCCGGGAAGTGGTGGTGTTCTACAACGACATGGACAATTTTCCCATCGAGAGCAACGTGCACCACCTGCTGAAGGCCCAGCGCACCCGGCCCCTGGACGAAGGGGAGATTGCCGACATGGTGGAATTCATGAAGGCCCTCACCGACAGCCGGTACCTCGACCAGGTAAAGTAGCCGGCGCCTCCCCCCTTGCAGCGTACCCCCACCCCCCATTGATCCCATGAACACACCTCCCTACCCCGCTGACGTTTGCGTGCTGGGCGCCGGCCTGGTTGGCCCCATGATCGGCATGATGCTGGCCCGGCAGGGCCTTTCGGTAAACCTGTTCGAACGGCGGGCAGACCCGCGCGAGGGCAGCCCGGCCGGCAACCGCTCCATCAACCTGGCGCTCAGTTGCCGCGGCTGGAACGCCCTGGCCGCCGTCGGCCTCGACGGCACCATCCGGCAGGCCGCCATTCCCATGTACGGCAGAGCCATTCACGCGGCCGGCGGCAGGCGCTCTTTCCAGCCCTACGGCCGGGAGGGCGAATCCATCTTCTCCGTTTCCCGGTCCCTGCTCAACCGGCTGCTGCTCGACCAGGCGGAAGCCGAGCCCAACCTGCGCCTGTACTTCGACCGGCAATGCACGGCCGTTGACCTGGAAGCGCTGCGGCTCGACTTCCACAACGCCCGCACCGGGTTGCCCGAGCAGGCCGGCAGCCGGCTGGTGATCGGCGCCGACGGCATTGCCTCGGCGCTGCGGCATGCGTTCGAGCAGACCTGCCCCGCCTTTACGTGCCGGCGCAGCAACCTGGAACTGGCCTACAAAGAGCTGACCATCCCGGCGGCCGGCGGCCAGTGGCAACTGGAGCCCAACGCCCTGCACATCTGGCCGCGCGGCGCCTTCATGATGATTGCGCTGCCCAATGCCGACGGCTCGTTCACCTGTACGCTTTTCATGAACCGGGAAGGGGAAAACGCGTTTGCGGGCCTGCGGACCGACGACCGGGCCGAAGCCTTTTTCGACCGGCATTTCCCGGATGCGCTGCCCCTGATGCCGGACCTGGCCGGGGAATTCCGGAGCAATCCCGAAACGTCGCTGACCTCCGTGCGCTGCGCGCCGTGGACCTACGGCGGCAAGGCCGTGCTGCTGGGCGATGCCGCCCACGCCATGGTGCCCTTCTACGGGCAAGGCATGAATGCCGGGTTTGAAGACTGCCACCTGCTCGGCCGGCTGCTGGCCGAAGACGCCGCCGACTGGGGCCGGGCCCTGGGCCGCTTCGAGCAGATCCGCCGGCCCGACGCCAACGCCATTGCCGAACTCTCTTACCGCAATTTCCTGGAAATGAGCCAGAAAACGGCCGATGCCGCGTTTCTGCTGCGCAAACAGATCGAGGCGCACCTCTGCCGGCAGTACCCCGGCTGGTGGACCTCCGCCTACAGCCTGGTGTCCTTCAGCAACGCACCGTACGCCGAGGCGCTGGCCCTGAGCGAAACCAACGACAAGTTCCTCGACCAGATTGCCGGCCTGGAAAACATTGAGAGCCGGTGGCCGCACCTCGACTACCCGTCGCTGCTGCGCAAACACCGGGAAAGTCTGTCCGCCGCCGCCGGCCCGCCGGCGGCGCTTGCCCAATGACCCGATTACTTACCCCCTAACCCTACCCTCTCATGGAAGAACTGGTATACCTGAAGCCAAACGTTGTCATTGAGCCGCTGATTGACCGGTGGTACGCCTGGAGTCACCTCATTTCGCCGGCCACTGCGGCCATGAACATCACCGGCCGCCACCTCAAGATCATGGGTTCTTACCTCCAGGCGCCGCACGTACACGCCGGCGCCGTCCGCAACCCCAAAATGCTCGGGGGGCCGTTCATGGACATCCCCATCGGGAAAAAGGAAGCCGTGCGGCAACTGCGCGACAAGACCCTGGCCGAACGCAAAAGCCTGGTCGGGCTGTCGGAGGCGATCAAGGCGCTGGACGGCCTGCTCAAAAAGCACCCCAAGGGGTACTCGATGGACGGGCTCTACGAACAGGTGCCCGAGCCGCTGAAAGGCTACGTGGAGCTGACCTACGACCTGAACAACAACCCGTCGTTCCGGTTTTTCGAAGCCCTGCTGTACGGGGGCGAACACTACGACCCGTCCATGCAGAGCGTGGCCCTGTGGCTCACCGACAACGACGACCGGCCCTTCGTGCTCAGCACGCCGCGGGTGGACGACGACGAGGTACTGCACCTGGACATTCCGTTCGGGCACCCGTTCATTGACGCGGTGAGCCGGATGAAGCGCACCCCCGGGCTGCTGTCGGACGTGCGCCGCCTGCTGCCGGCCGGCGCAGCGAACCAGGCCCTGTTCGAAACGTTTTTTACCACCACGCCGCCGCCGGCCTACCAGAAGTACCAGGGCGACAAAGTGCGGATGCGCTACTTCGGGCACGCCTGCATCCTGATCGAAACCCGCGAGGTAAGCATCCTGGTGGACCCGCTGATCAGTTACTACGGGTACGCCCACGACGTGTCGCGGTTCTCGGACGCGGACCTGCCCGACACCATTGACTACGTGCTCATTACGCACAACCACCAGGACCACATTTTATTCGAAACCCTGCTGCCGCTCCGGCACAAGGTCAAAAACATCATCGTACCCCGCACGACTTCGGGCGCCCTGCAAGACCCCAACCTGAAGCTGATGTTCAACCACATCGGGTTTCCCAACGTGACCGAACTCGGGGAGATGGAGCTGATCGCGTTCCGGGACTGCCGCATCCGGGGCATTCCCTTCATCGGCGAGCACAGCGACCTCAACATCCACTCCAAGTTGTGTTACCACGTGCAGATCGGGGCATTCAAAATCCTTTTCGTGGCCGACGCCTGCAACCTGGAAGCCCGGCTATACGAGCACGTGCAGAAGCAGGTGGGCGACGTGGACGTGGTGTTCCTGGGCATGGAATGCGAAGGCGCCCCGCTCACCTGGCTGTACGGCCCGCTGCTCACCGAAGAACTGGCCCGCGACAAGGACGGCTCGCGGCGGCTGGCCGGGTCGGATTACGAAAGGGGTAAAAAGCTCGTGGATACGTTTCACCCCAAAGAAGTGTACGTGTACGCGATGGGGATGGAGCCCTGGCTCAAGTTCATCAGCAGCATTCAGTACACCGAAGCCTCCAACCCCATCATCGCCTCCAACAAGCTGATCGCCTACTGCCGGGAGTCGGGACGAATTGCCGAACGCCTGTTCGGGGAGAAAGAACTGCTGTACGCTTCCGGCGCCGAAGAAGCAGAGGCAAAGCTGGCCGAGCCGGCCTACCTGTAAGCCGGCAACCGGCCCCCGGCGCGGCATCCGTTGCGCTACCCGCCGGCCCCCAACCGCCTCATTGCCGCCTTTTGGGGGCTCAAAATCGGTTTTGACACGTCTCACGGCGCTTTTTGAGGCGATTGCTCCCCCCGCATCCCGCAATTTTACCCCCACACCCCGAACCCAACCTTAAAGCCTCTCCCCCATGAAAAAAGAAATTTTACTCGCTTGCCTGCTCCTGGGTTGGGCAACCACCGGGGCCATCGCCCAGGGCAGCCAGGCCCGGATTACCGGCCAGGTGCTCGACAGCGTGCGGGCCGCCGTGCCTTTTGCCGTGGTCAAGCTGCTGCAATCCGGCGACTCGCTCTTTATTAAAGGAAGCATTGCCGACGAACAGGGGGGCTTCTCGGTGCCGGACGTGCCGGCGGGAACGTACCTGATCAAAGTGAGCGCCCTGGGATACGCCACCGTGACGGGTGCGCCTTTCCGGGTGGCCGCCGGCGAAACGAAGGTACTCGATCCGGTCGCCCTGCCGCCGGCCGAGGCCCGGGTGCTCCGGGAGGTGGTGGTGACGGGCCGCAAACCACTCGTGGAACAACTGACTGACATGACGGTGGTGAACGTGGCGGGGACGATCATGGCGGAGGGGGCGAATGCGCTGGAAATCCTGCGGCTGGCCCCGGGCGTGGTGGTGGATCAGAATGACCGCATCAGCATGAACGGCAAGCCGGGCGTGGTGATCTACCTTGACGGCAAGCCCACCCAACTGCCCGCGCAGGAACTGGGCAACCTGCTCAAAACGATCCAGGCCGACGCCATTGAAAAGATCGAAGTCATCACCAACCCGTCGGCCCGGTACGACGCCCAGGGCAACGCCGGCATCCTCAACATCCGCCTCAAGAAGGACAAGTCCCTGGGGACCAACGGCAACTTCAACCTCCGGTTCCAGCGGGACATCCACTCGGTGTGGAACTCGTCGGTGAGCCTGAACCACCGGGCCAAAAGCTACCACGTGTACGGCTCGACCGGCGGCTCGGTGGGCAAGTACCAGACCGACGACCGCATCAACCGGTACGTGGACGGCAGCGCGGGCGAAGTGATCTTCGACCAGAACAGCCGGCGCATCGAAAACTGGCGGAGCCCCAACTTCCGGGCCGGCGCCGACGTATTCCTGGGCCGC
Source organism: uncultured Cytophagales bacterium (assembly GCA_902805615.1). Lineage (GTDB taxonomy): Bacteria > Bacteroidota > Bacteroidia > Cytophagales > 172606-1 > CADCTQ01. The sequence goes on along the minus strand of CADCTQ010000655.1, from coordinate 25,339 downwards.
AAAAGCACCCTGGGCTTCCTGACCACGGGCTTTTACAGCAACAACGAAGGCACTAATTTCAGCCGCATCCTGTTCAGCAACGGCGGCCCGGGCAGCGACTCCAGCCTGCTGGCCTTCAACGCCCTGCCCGAAAACCGCCGGTGGAACACCTACAACCTCAATTACCAGTACCTCGACAGCACGGGCATCGAAATCAACCTCAACACGGACTATTCCCTGTTTGCGTCAACGACGGAGAACAACCTGACCAACAACTTCTTCAACCGCGAGGAGCAGGCGTACAAGACCAACACCAACCTGTTCACGACCCGCAACCGGATCGGCATTTACACGCTGAAGGGCGATTTCATCAAAACGTTCCCGAGCAAGGCCAAATTCGAGACGGGCTTCAAGACGTACTTCGTGGACACCGACAACCACTTCCGGGGCGTGAGCAATTACGACACCTACCGGGAGCAGGCCAACCGGTTCAACTACAACGAAAACGTGGCCGCGGCGTACGCCAGCTACGCGTTCAAGCTGAACAAATTCGGTTTCCAGGCGGGGCTGCGGGTTGAGAATACCCGGGTAAAAGGCGTTTCGCGGGACGTTTCCGAGAACCGGATCAACAATCCCGACTCGTCCTACACCAATCTCTTTCCTTCGGCTTTTTTCACCTACGACCTGGCCCAGAACCACCTGCTCAAGCTGGCTTACGGCCGCCGCATCAACCGGCCCAGCTTCCAGGACATGAACCCGTTCGAGTACTTCATTGACCAGTACACCAGCGAACGGGGCAATCCGTACCTGAAGCCGCAGTACGTGAACAATTACGAAATCACGTATGCCTACATGGAGGGGGCGACGCTCACGTTCTCGTACGCCAAAACCAACGACTTTTTCAGCCTGATCACCCACCAGACGGGGAACCAGGTGTACCTGACCACCGAAAACATCGGTTCGTTCGGCAACATGAACATCAACCTGAACCTGCCGGTGCCCATTGCCAAGTGGTGGTTCTGCTACACCTGGCTGGGCGCCTTCCGGAACACCTTTGCCGGCAACCTCCCGGAGGGGCCGCTTGACGTCACGCAGTGGGGGTTCCACGGGTACATGAACCACAACTTTACCATCAACAAAACGTGGGGGGCGGAAATATCGGGCGTGTACGACGCACCCACCAAGAAGGTCATCTTCAACGATGCCGCCTCGGGCAGCCTCAACGTGGGCGTCCGGATGCGGCTGCTGAACGGGAAGTCTTACCTCAAGTTGGGCTACAACGACCTGCTCAAAACGCAGCGGTGGAGATCAAACGTCAACTTCGGCAACATGCGTTTCGACGTGCTCCGGACCTGGGAAAGCCAGCAGTTTACGGTCAACTTCAGTTACCGGTTCGGCGGGGCCGACGTGAAAGGAGCCCGCAACCGCAGTTTTGCCGGCGAAGACGAGCAGGGAAGGATCAAACAGGGCAAATAGGACCTTGATGGGCTTGATGGACCTTGATGGCCATGATCGAACTGATGAATGGATGGCCATGATTGAATGGATGAATGGATGAATGGATGAATGGATGAATGAATTGGGGGATATTTAATTGATCGTTAAGATGAAAAAGAGCATTGTATTTCTCGCGGTGATTTTCCTGGCGGGCCTTGCGGGGCCGGCGGGGTTTGCCCAGCGCAACACCCGCATCAACGGCAACGGCGTCATTGAGAGCAGAACCCGGGCGGTGGGGGCATTTACCAGGATCCGGGCCGACATGCCGCTCGACCTGCGGGTGGATTGCGGCCTGATGCAGTCGGTGGAAGTGACCGCCGACGCCAACCTGTTCGGTTCCATAAAAACCTATACCGTAGACCAGGTGCTGGTCATCGAACGGACGGGCTGGCTGGAACCCTCGCAGAAGATCCAGGTCTCCGTGGACGTTCCCTTCATCACGGCCCTCCAGTCGTCGGGGCACGGCGAATATTTCATCCAGGGCCTCGACGGGTTTGCGTTCACTTACGAGGGCGAGGTGGCCGACGTGGTGCTGGTGGGACAAGTCAAGGAACTGACGGTGATCAACCGTTCGGGCGTGGTGAACGCGGCCAAACTGGCCGCCCGCGACGCCAGGGTGGACATTACCGGCAAGGGCGACGTGTACGTGAACGTCAGCGGCACGCTTACGGGCAACCTGGAAGGCAAAGGGCGGGTCATCTATTCGGGCAAGCCGCAGCAAATCCGGCAAAACGCAACGGGCTCGGGCGAAGTGGTTTCGGCCGCCGCCGCGGCCGCCAACCAGCAGGCGCAGGCGGCGCTGCAATACGTCACGTTCAGGCTCTACAACAACAGCCTCTCCAAGGCCAACCTGCGGATCGAAGGGCCGGCTGCCAAGCGGTTCGGGTACGGCACTTCCCTGGTGCCGCTCCAGCGAAAAGAAGAAAACTTTCCGGTGGGTACGGAAGTTTACCTGGTGGCGGACGGGGAAAAGAAAAAGCTGCTGTATACCCTCAGGACGGAGGACCGGGACAAGACGGTGAAACTGTTCTGACGACTGCCGCAACGCCGCCCCGCCCCGGTCTTTTACCCAGTGCCATGCCGATCAACCTGAACCTCTATTCCGTCCCGCTGCTCATCGGTTTTCTGCAGGGAATCGTCTGCGCCGTGCTGCTGGTGGTCCGGGGCTACCAGCGGGGGCGGCTTTCGGATTACCTGTTGAGCCTGCTGCTGCTGGCCAGTTGCCTGCTGATCCTGCCCTACATGCTGGGCTTCATGGGCATCCAGGTGATGTGGAACGAGCTGCTCTTCTTCCCGGCGGATCCGGCCCTGCTCATCGGCCCGATCATCTACTTCTACCTGGTGGCCCAGACCAACAGCGACTTCCGGTTCGGGCGGCAGGACCTCCGGCACGCCGTGCCGTTCGGGGTGTATTGCCTGTACCACCTGGCCGTGTTTGCGCAGGGCCGGGACTTTACCCAGCGGTGGATGGCAAACGTAGACTTGCCCTACCTGTCGGTCGCGTTCCAGGCCGCAACCCTGGTTTCGAACTACTACTACCTTTACCGTTCCATCCGGTACTACCACCAGTACCGGCGCTGGATCGAAACGCAGTATTCCGACGTTGAAAAGATCAGCTTTTCGTGGTACCGCAACTACCTGTACATGGTGGCTTTCAGCATCACGCTGTCGTGGGTTTTCAACCTGCTCAACCTGCTGGGCCTGAACCTGAGCTACACCCAGAACTGGTGGGAGTACTTCATCATCAGCGTGGCGGTGTACTTTGTGGCCTTTGTCGGCTACGCCCAGACGCCGACCCGGCGGCTGCTGTTCACCCAGGCGGCCAAAACGGAAGAAACCGCCAGATCCGGGCCGGCAAACAACGCCGACATCGCCGCCTGGACGCACCGGATCACCCAGGTGCTCCGGGATGAGAAGCCGTACCTGAACCCCGAACTGACGCTGGGCGACCTGGCCAAATCCCTCAAAGTGAGCAACGCGACCCTCTCGCAGGCGATCAATACGGGGCTGGGCAAAAACTTCAACGACCTGATCAACGAGTGCCGCGTCGAACGGTTCAAGAGGGAGGTCCGGGAAGAAAAAAACCGGAACCTTACGCTCCTGGGGATTGCCCTCAACTGCGGGTTCAACTCCAAAGCCACCTTTAACCGGGCTTTCAAAAAGGCGACGGGGATGACCCCGCGGGAATACCTCGACACCCAGACGCCGCAACCGGCGGTGCCGGCTCCGCACCAGGCGTAAGCAGGCACTTGTCCTGCGGGATAAGGATTGCCACGAAGTCACCAAGACGCTAAGAAAGCACCAGGGATAAGGTCATCGTGAAACTTTGTGCCTTTGTGTCCTGGCGGCACCCGGAAAATGGTCGGCCGTACCGCAGGTGGGTTTTGACGGATGATCCATTGAAAAACGACTCCCCCGGCAACGGACGGACGGCAAATAAATACTTTCCCAGATGCACCCTGGCGGAATGACCGGCTTTTCCCTGCCGCCGGTTGCGCGTTTCCGCTCTCTTTCCAAGCAGCACCCTTAACCCCCTCCCCATGATTACCCTGGAAGAAGACCAACTGAAGGAAGCCGGCGGCGTGCCTTCGTTTCTGCAAACCATCCCGCTGGTGGCAGACCAGCCGTACTACGACCTTTCCAACGCCCAGGCCGGCCACTGGCTCATGTACAGCTACCTGAAAAACCCGGGACCGTTCAACTCCCTCATCCTGGAACAGTTGCCCTTCATGCGCGTGGACGCGGCGCTGGAGGCGGGGCGCACGCTGATTGCCCGGCACAGCCTTTTCCGGAGTACGTTCGTCAACGTGGACGGCGTGCCCAAACAGCAGATCCACGCCCCGGCGGCATTTGCGGCCAGCATCACCTTCGAGCCGCGCACCGGTGAGGCGGCCCCGGCGGTGGTTGAAAGCCTGACCCGCGAGGCCCGCGACTACCCGTTCGACTTCCGCACCGGGCCGCTTTTTTACATCAAAGTGGTGCAGACCCGCGACAACTTCATTTTCCTGCTCAACATGCACCACGTACTGACCGACGCCTGGTCGAACGCGGTGATCCGGCAGGAGATATTCGAGCTGTACCGTTGCTGCGCCCGGAACGCGCCGCTGTCGCTGCCCCCGCCCCGGATCCAGTTCACCGACTACGTGTACTGGCACAAAGCCCTCTACAGCAAAGAAATGCCGGCGAGCTTCAAAAAATACTGGTTTCGCTACACCAGCCGCAAACTGCCCGAGTACGACCTGAGTTCGTTTTTCTCCGCCCGGCAACCGGCCGCGGCCTCCTACCGGGAAAGGCTCATCGAACAGGTCCGGGAGCACCTCAAGCCCATGCGCGCCGACGAAGAGGCGCTTTTTTTCGGGGTGATCGGCAAAGTGGAAATGAAAGAAAGCGCCGCGTTCCGGTTCGTGGTGGATGCGGCCACCCACGAACGGCTGAAGGAGCTGGCCCTGGCGATGGGCGCCACGCTGTTCAACGTGATCCTGTACGGCTTCAACCTGCTCATCTACCGGCTGACGGGCAGCCGGGATTCGATCATCGGCGTGAACGTAGCCACGCGCAACAACGAAGACCTGAAAAACCTGATCGGCTTTATGGTCAATACGGTCCTGATCCGGAACGAAGTCGTGCCGTCGGCGTCCCTGGCGGCCGGGCTTGCCGCCACCAAAGACGCCCTGCTCGACGCGCTGGACTTTACGTTCTACCCTTTCGAAAGGATCATGGATGACTTTGACCTGGCTTTCGAAAGCGTGAGCAAGGTGTTCATCAATATGCCCAACAAAAACAAGGGTGAACTCTCCTTCATCAAAGACTTCACGGCCGGGCACCTGGACGACACCTTCCGCACGGGCTACTTTGACCTGGACGTTCACGTCAACGAGCAGAAGAACGGGATCGAGATCATCTGTGAATACAAAAAAGACATTCTCCGGCCGGAACAAATGGAGTACCTGCACCGCGAACTGCTCGGCGTGTTTTCGCAACTGGCCTGCCACCCCGGCTTGCCGGCTTCGGCACTGCGGCCCGCGGCCGGCAACCCAATCCCCGCTTAACCAAGCATACCGGCATGGAAGGGAGATTACGCTATACTGCGGTACCAGGATCGCCACAAAGTCACCAAGACACCAAGGAAAGCTCGTAGTGAACCTCTGTGCCTCCGTGTCTTGGTGGCAATTCAGAAAATGGCCCGCAGTATGTAATTACGCATTTGGTTGATAACAACCATCTGGCTATCAAATAAATACCGTCCGCTTTACCCGTCTAATCATGTTCATCCTGGTATAAACCGCGCAAACAATGGCTTTTACTTACGCAACTATTCTTTCTTCGGAGCGCTACCTGGCGGGCGTGCTGGTGCTGGATCATTCCCTCAAGCGGGTGAAGTCAAAGGCGGCGCTGCTCGTGCTGGCCGCTGCTGCTTTGCCCGAACACGTTTTCCGGACGCTGGCGGACCTGCACATCGAAACCCGGAAGCTGGACCTGGTCTGTGAACCGCCGCATCCGCGCCCGGCCGGCCGCTACGGCAGCAATTGCAACAAGCTACAGGCATTCGGCCTGACCCACTACCGGAAAGTGGTTTACCTGGACGCCGACATGCTCGTGTGCCACAACATTGACGACCTTTTTGCCAGGGACCACGGTTCGGCCGTGAACGCGGGCGGCCTCTTGTCGCAGGTACACCACTGGATTGACTACGATTCGGGGCTGCTGGTGCTGGAACCGGCGGATGCCGCCCGGGAAGCCTTTTCCGGGAAAACGCCCCCATTATCCGCCGGCGACGCCCCGGAGGGCGCGTTTTTACCCTGGTATTTTCCCGAATGGTACGAGCGGAAAAACCTGCATTTGGACCTGGGCTACAATCTTTGCGTCGGGCACCTGGACCGGTACTGCCAGTTGTATGACTACCGGTTCACCGAAGACAACGCGGGCCGCGACGGGGCGACCATCAAAGCCGTTCACTTCAAGGGGAACGTGAAACCCTGGGAGGCAACGGGTTACCAGGATTTCACGGGCCAGTACGGGAAGGCTTTCCGGCTGTGGCATGCCTGCCTGAGCGAACTGCTGGAGGGCCAGTCGTCGCTGAACCGGTCGTACGGCCGGTATGCGTTGCGGACTTGAACCGTTGCGGAAAACCCCGTCCGGGCAAGGCTATTTTTTACCGGCCAGGCTTTGTTTGAGGGTTTGCAGGCGTTTTCTCGGCATGAGAAACTCCTTTTTAACGTTCATTACTTCCAGCCGCACGATGTATTTGCCCTTTTCCCAGTAAGAATAATTCTCCAGAAAGCTAAGGTTGATGATCTGCCGGCGGTTGATGCGGAAAAAGACGGTGGGGTCCACTTCCTGTTCCAGCTTGTTCAACGACGTGCTGATCTGGTACCTGCCCCGGGGATGGATCACGAAGTAATTGCCGGTACCGTCCGCCGTTTCAAACCAGTAACACTCATTGACCGGCAGAATCAACTCTCCCTGCGCATTCCGCCCCTTGATGTGCGTCATGTAACTCCAGTCACGCGGCCGGCCTTCCGCACCAAAGGGGTGATATTCCTCCCGGGCATCGAAGTCTTCTTCCGCGGCGCAACCGGGTTCCTCATCCATTTCCGTATCCCCTGCCTGCTCCGGTTCGTGCCCGGGGTAGGTTTCCGGGGCGGACCAGGGGGCCTGGAAGACGGCCAGCATGTAAACCGAAGCAAAGGCCAGGTATTTCAGGTAGTTCTCCGGCTTGATCACGCCCCCGTACACGTATTCATTGAGGTACGTATCGTACGAGTAGTTGGGAAATTCACTCAATAAGAAAATACAGTGAACCGATACCAGGGCGTAGCAAAGGTAGCCCGCCAGCAGAACCGGCAAAGCGTACAGCCGGTAGAGCGGCATTTTCTCCCCCGCAGCTGACCAGGATTTTTGGATGAACCGCTTCCGAAACAGGCTGACCAGCAGAATGATGATGGCCCAGTTGAACAATTCAGGGATCATCAACTGTATCACTACCTGCAGTCCCTGAACCCAGCGATTGCCGCTTACGGTAAGGTTTTGCGCGTTCAGGACATTGTACACCCAGTTTAACAAACAATAAACGATGAGTACGTGGATGCAAATCGTACCTACCTGTTTCAGTCTTTCTTGCTTTATGCTCTGCCCAAGGTGTTTCTCATGTGGTAAAACTTCATTCATAGGCTTAGTGGAATCTGGAATGGAGGTGTAAAGCAGCGGGCGGACCCGAAAAGCGGGCCTGGGGGGAATGAACAACCTTTAGGGAGGGGACGCCGGAGGGTGAAGGGCGGTATCGCTGACTGAATACGGGCAGGTTGAGCCGAATGGGTACTGGTGGCCATGCTTAGTACTACTCATATTGGTAAAGCCAATTGCGTGTATGCCAAAGGGGTATTTCTGCTGGGGGGTTGACCCGAAAAGCAGCAGAATCTCCGGGCGCAACCAGGGCGCAGCCGCACAGTCATGCCTTTACGCTGCTTTACTTTTCGCTGGAAAGTAGTGCTTCGTTGGTAGAAAACGCCTTCTGTAAAAGCGGGAGCACAATCGTGTCGTACCACACAAATTTATTTATAACTCATTTATTTACAACTATTAACGCCGACAGTTGTTTAAAAATAATGAGCAAAAAAATTTTGCCGCCGGGGCGCTGGCCGCTTTCTTTTCAACTATACAATTAGTTTGACGCTTATGAAAGTCTGAGAGTCCCGGTTGGGCTTTCATAAGCAACGTCTGCTTTCTGCCAACGGGCGTCGCCGTTGCGGGAAAGACTGACCGGCGACCGGTACGGGGCAGCCGAAGGGCTGAAAAAAATCCCCCCGGATTGCTTTGCTTCCTCCCGAACGATCATGTTACCGGCCACCTGTTGATGAGGAGACAACGGATCAAGAACGGACGCAAAACCGTCGGTTGCATGGTCCTGTCTGGTAAACAGATAAAAAGGGATCAACCCACTGATTTGATTCTCTTACGTATCCCCGCCACGCGCCAACCAGACCCAGCCGCGGTGATCACGTGCGGAGAAGCCGTGCAAATGGCTTGGCGGCACGGATGCTTCTCCAAAAGATAGTGCAATATTACCAGCAGGGATCATGGTTGATTTTGCGCGGAGTCGAGCACCAAACCGCCCCGTGCCGCCCTGACAACTCCCCGGCGGGAAGATCAGCTTTCCGGCGTTTACCGGATCACCAACGCCGGATGTACTTACCCCGGAAGGTGCCCCTACAAAGCAAAAAAGCCTCTAAAACTGAATTTAGAGGCTTTTTTGTTTATTTGGTGATTTGGCTGGGATTCGAACCCAGGACCCATACATTAAAAGTGTATTGCTCTACCAACTGAGCTACCAAATCAAACCGTATTTTTGTGCGCCGTCCGGGTTTTCCTTAAAGGCGGTGCAAATGTAGGTACTAGAGGGTGATAATGCAAACGAACCTTACAAAAAAAATGTTGCTTCTGGTGCCGTTCCTGCTGTGGAGCGGCAGTATGCTGGGCCAGACCGCCGAGGCGCTGCTGCACCAGGCCGACACGCTTTTCCGGGCCCGGCGCTACCCGGAGTCGCTGGTTAAATACGAGCAAATTCTGCACGGGTCGGGCCAGGCGACGCCGGCCATGCTGCTGCGCATGGCGTTCATTGAGGAGGGCCTGGGCCAGTACACGGAGGCGCTGTACTACCTCAACCTGTACTACCGCCGCCACCCCCGGCAGGCCGTTGCCATCAAGATGGAAGACATTGCCGCCCGCCACAACCTCTCGGGCTACCAGTTCAGCGACCTCGACTTCTTCTTCATCTGGTACGACCGCTATTACGACTACCTGATGGCCGGCCTGCTCCTGCTCAGTTTCCTGCTGCTGGCCCTGGCGGCACGCAAAAAGCGGATGGGTCGGTTCGTGCTCATCCGGCACGGGGTGGGACTGATCCTCATCCTGCTGCTCAACGTGGCGGTGCTCAACCTCCACTCCGGCGCGAGCCAGGCCATTGTGCACCACGACGGCGCCTACCTCATGAACGCCCCTTCCGCCGGGGCCCGCCTCGTGCACATCGTACCCAAAGGCAACCGCCTCGCCATCAGCGGCCGGCAGGACATCTGGCTCAAAACCGAATGGAACGGCCGCACCGCCTACGTCCGCCAGCACCAGGTCTTAGTCGTTAGGTAGGGATATCGGTAAGGGGAGACCGCAGACCGGAGGAAAGGAGACCGGAGGAGGCGTGCCTGTGCAATGCGGAGAATGGGTGGTAGCGCGAACCGGTTGGACCAAAAGGGAGAAAGGAAAAAGGATTTTTTGGTGCATCCGGATGTTCTGCGAACCTCCCTTTTTCCCTTCCCCCTTTTCCCATTTCATCACCAACCCGTACCGGCGCCTCGCCCAAATCCGTCCCGCATCCATGCGTTGCATGGGCACGCCTCCTCCGGTCTCCCTTCTTCCGGTCTGCGGTCTCCTTTTCCAGTTCCGTTCCCGATCCTCCTCCGGTCTCCCTTCTTCCGGTCTGCGGTCTCCTTTTACTGGTATCCGCGGGCCTGGAGGCGGAAGAGTTCGGCGTAGCGGCCGTCGCGGGCCAGCAGTTCTTCGTGGCTGCCGACTTCGAGCAACTGGCCGTGTTCGAGCACCAGGATGCGGTCGGCCATGCGCACCGTGGAGAAGCGGTGCGAGATGAGCACGGCCGTTTTGCCCTTGGTCAGGTCGGCAAACCGCTGGAACACCTCGTACTCGGCCCGGGCGTCGAGGGCGGCCGTGGGCTCGTCGAGGATGAGCACCTGGGCGTCGCGCATGTAGGCCCGGCCCAGCGCCACCTTCTGCCATTCGCCCCCCGACAGTTCCACGCCCTGCGCAAACTTGCGGCCCAGCATCTGGTCGTACTGCGCGGGCAGCTTTTCGATTACCGTGTCGGCCAGGCTCTGGTGGGCCGAGTGTTCGATGCGGGGGCGGTTCACCTCCTCGTCAATGCGCCCCACGGCGATGTTGTGCGAGGCCGTCATCTGGAACTTGACGAAATCCTGGAAGATGACGCCGATGTTCTGCCGCAGTTCGGCCAGGTCGTACTCGCGCAGGTCGTGGCCGTCGAGCAGGATGCGGCCCTCCTCCGGGTCGTAGAGGCGGGCCAGCAGCTTCACCAGCGTGGTTTTGCCCGCCCCGTTTTCGCCCACCAGGGCCAGCTTCTCGCCGGCCCGCAGCGTAAAGCTGAGGTGCCGGTTGGCCCACCGCTCCGAGTTGGTGTACTTGAAGCCCACGTTTTCGAACACGAACCCCTCGCGGATGGGCTTGGGAAACGGCCGGGGCGCGGCCGGCGTAAAGATGCGGGGCTGGATTTGCAGGAAATCGAAGAGGTCTTGCAGGTACAGCGCCCCCTGCGACACGCTGGAGAAGCGGCCCAGGATGCCTTCGAGCAGTCCCCGCAGTTGCCGGAACGAACCCGCCAGGAAGGTGAGGTCGCCGATGGTGAGCCGGCCGGCCGCCGCCTGCATGATGATGTACACGTAGGCCCCGTAGTAGCCCGCGCTGCCGATGGTGGCAAACAGGCTGCCCCAGGAGGCCCGCCGGACGGCCAGGTTGCGGTTGGCCGAGTAGTACTTCTGCGAAAGCTGCCGGAACCGCCCGATCAGGAAGCCCGACAGGCCGAAGATTTTCACCTCCTTGGCCGTTTCGTCGCTGGCCCCCGTAAAGCGCAGGTAATCGAGTTCGCGCCGCTCGGGCGTCCAGCCCCGCACCAGGGAGTACGACCGTTCGTTGAAGTACGATTCGCCCAGGAACGCCGGCACCACGGCCAGCAGCAGCAAGAGGATGAGCCAGGGGTTGAAGGCCACCAGGCCCACGGCCAGGAAGCCCATCGTCACCGTATCCTGAACTTGTCCCAGCACCTGGGACAGGAGCACCGTCCGGCCGATGGTCTGCTGGCGGGCCCGTTCGAGCTTGTCGTAAAAGGTGGAGTCCTCGAACTGGTCCAGGTCCAGCGTGGCCGCGTGCTCCATGATCTGGATGGACGTGCGGTTGGCAAACAAGTCGCCGAGGAGGCTGTCGAGCAGCGAAAGGCCGCGGCTGAGGGCGTCGGAGAGCACGGCCAGCCCAAACTCGGCCCCCACCAGCATCCACAGGTAGCGCAGGTCGTGCGGCGGCGGGGTCTGGGTGATGACCACCACCTCGTCAATGATCAGTTTGGCCAGGTACAGCACCAGGAGCGGGATGGCCGCCCGGATGAGCCGGAGCACGATGTTGGCCGTTGCCATGGCCGGGGAGGTTTGCCACACCATCCGGAAAAAGGCCGGCAGGTTGCGCAGGGCCTGGAGGCGTTCGCGGAATGTAAGGGGGGCCTCTTCGCCCCTTCGGGCGGCCCGGGTCTGGGGTCGCCCGGCCGGAGGGGTGCCGTTGCTGGAAGCTATTGCCATGTAGGAAATGTAAAATGGACACTGGAAAGTGAAGGGCCACGGAAGGTCCGCAGCGCGGTAACCCTAAGGGCGTTTGCCTTAGCAACACGGGTGGGTGCACATTAGTTTGACGGAAATTTTCTACCCCATCCCGGCGGTTCGGTTGAAAAAATTACCCCCTACAGGGGCCGTTGGCAGAAAAAATACGCATTTTTTTCCCGGAATCTTACCATCTGTTTCCCCTTATCCGTACCTTGCCTTATGTTCACCCAAGATACCCAGGACGCCCACGAACTGCCGCCGCTGCTCAACACGTGGCGGAAAATGTACGCGGCCGTGCTGGTAAACCTGCTGGTACTCATCCTCCTTTTCTACGCCTTTACCCGGTACTTTGCCTAGCCGCCCGGGCCCTTCTCCCTTAATTTGCGGCCGTTTATCACATTACCCGCAAGCAATTGACACATTCCTCTTTTTTTCGTGGAAATTGCAATTGATTTTCCGCACTGACGAATGACTCTGACTGACTGGATTGTATTGGTGGGCAGCCTCTCTTTTATCGTGATCTACGGGGTCTGGAAGGGCAGAAAGAACACCAATATCAAAGAATACCTCCTCGCAAACCGGTCCATGCCCTGGTACACCGTGGGGCTCTCCATCATGGCGACCCAGGCCAGCGCCATCACGTTCCTGTCGGCCCCCGGCCAGGCGTACTCCGACGGCATGCGGTTCGTGCAGTTTTACTTCGGGCTGCCCGTGGCCATGGTGGTGCTGTGCGTGACGCTGGTGCCCATTTACCACCGGCTCAACGTGTACACGGCCTACGAGTACCTGGAAGGCCGGTTCGACCTCAAAACCCGTTCGCTGGCCGCGTTCCTGTTCCTGGTGCAGCGGGGCATCTCCACGGGCATAAGCATCTACGCGCCGGCCATCATCCTGTCCACCATCCTGGGCTGGAACACGAGCCTGACGAGCATCCTGATCGGGGTGCTGGTGCTGGTGTACACCGTGACGGGCGGCAGCAAGGCGGTGAGCCACACGCAGATGGGCCAGATGACGGTGATCCTGACGGGCATGGCGCTGGCGGGCATCCTCACGGTACAGTTCCTGCCCGAGCACATTTCGTTCCTCGACGCGGTGCGGGTGGCGGGCAAGGCCGGCAAGCTCAACGCCGTAGACTTTACCTTCGACCCGGACAACGAGTACAACGTGTGGTCGGGCCTGATCGGCGGCTTTTTCCTGTCGGTGTCGTACTTCGGCACCGACCAGTCGCAGGTGGGCCGCTACCTGTCGGGCAGTTCGATCGGGCAGAGCCGGCTGGGGCTGCTCTTCAACGGCCTCATCAAGGTGCCCATGCAGTTTGCCATCCTGTTCATCGGGGCCATGGTATTCGTGTTCTACCTGTTTACGCCGCCGCCCATCTTTTTCAACAACGTGGAGGTGGCAAAGGTCAAGGCCGGCCGCTACGGGCCCCAGTACGAGGCGCTGGAGGCGCAGCAGGCCGAAGTGTTCAAGGCGCGGCAACAGGCCGTGGATGGGCTCTTGGGTGCGCTGCGGGGCGGCAACGAGTCCCGGATCGCCGACGCGCAGGCGCAACTCAATGCCACCGACGACCAGGGCCGGGCCATCCGCGAACAGGCCGTGGAGGTGATCCAGCAGAACAACCCCGCCGCCGACACCAACGATACCAATTACATCTTCCTCACGTTCGTGACCAACTACCTGCCGGCCGGGCTGGTCGGGCTGCTGATCGCGGTGGTGTTTTCGGCCTCAATGGGCTCAATTGCCGGGGCTTTCAGTTCGCTTACCTCCACCACCATCGTGGACGTGTACAAGCGCAACGTGCGGCCCGACGCCACCGACGAACACTACCTGACAATGTCGAAGTGGATTACGTTGGGCTGGGGCGTGTTCTGCATCGCGGTGGCCCTGTTTTCGGGCCGGGTGGGCAACCTGCTGGTGGCCGTCAACAAGTTGGGTTCCCTTTTTTACGGCGTCATCCTGGGCATTTTCCTGTGCGCCTTTTTCGTCAAGCGGATTCGCGGCTCGGCCGTGTTCTACGCGGCCATCCTCTCGCAGGCCATCATTTTTGTCCTCTTTGCCTTCAGCAAAATCGCCTTTCTGTGGTACAACCTCATCGGCTGCGTGCTGGTGTTGACCATTGCCCTGCTGTTCAGCGTGTTCAGCGGCAAAAGGCAACCCGTAGCCGCCACGGGGGCCGGGACCGGGAAGTAGGTCGTGCTTCAACACTCCATAGGAAAAGGGAGGGGAGTGTTGAGTATTGAGTATTGAGTATTAGGTATTGAGAGAACTGAATCGCAATGGAGACGCAAGGGCGCAAAGAAATACGCGTTCTCTTCGTCTCCGCCTAAATCCTGGTCATCCTTCCATCCTGTGAATCCTGATCCTGCTTGCGGCCTTTGCGTCTTCTCTGCGCCCTTTGCGGTTCAGTTCTCTCAATACCTAATACTCAATACTCAATACTCCCTTGAGGGCCTGTTCGAGGTCGGCAATCAGTACTTCGGGTTCTTCCAGGCCCACGTAGAGGCGGACGAGGTTGAAGGCAGTGCCTTTGCCGGCCGTTTTCGGGTCGAAGGAAGCGCAGGCGGGAAACACCAGCGACTCGTGGCCGCCCCACGACACGGCCAGCAGGAACCGCTTCAGGCGGTTGCAGAACCCTTCGACCTCTTCCACCGAATCCGTCGCCAGGGCAACCGTAAACAGCCCGCCGGCGCCTTTCATTTGCCGCCGGGCCAGTTCGTACTGCGGGTGGGAAGGCAGCAACGGGTAAATGACCCGTTCGATGCGGGGGTGGGTTTCGAGGTAGGCCATCACCTGCCGGGCAGTCTGGCCCGACCGTTCGAGCCGCAGCGGCAGCGTCCGCAGGCCCCGCAGCAGCAGCCACGCGTTGAGCGGCGCAATGATCGCCCCGAACGTCATGTACTCCCCCGCAAAAATCTGCTGCATCCGGTCGGTGCTGCCGCACACCACCCCGGCCACCACGTCGCTGTGCCCGCCCAGGTACTTGGACGCCGAGTGCAGCACCAGGTCAATGCCCATCGCCAGGGGCTGCTGGTACAACGGGCTGGCGTAGCTGTTGTCCACCATCGTCACGATGCCCCGGGCTTTTGCCAGTCCGGCCACGGCCGCCAGGTCCTGCATTTCGAAGGTGAACGAGTTGGGCGACTCCAGGTAGATGACCCGGGTTTCGGGCCGCAGGGCCTCCTCGAAGTTTGCTAATTGGGTGCCGTCCACGAACGTGACCGACACGCCGAACCGGGGCAGCCAGTCCCGCATGAGCCCGGCCGTCCAGCTGTAGGGCTTGGCGACCGAAACCACGTGGTCGCCGGCCCGTACGTGCGCGGTGAGGGTGGCCGCAATGGCCGCGCTGCCGCTGGCAAACACCAGGGCGTCTTCGGCGCCTTCGAGGGCGGCCAGCTTCCGGCGGAGCATTTCCACGGTGGGGTTGTTGCCGCGGCTGTAGGCGTGCTGGTGGTATTCGCCCTTGAGCGCCGCCCGCATCTGGGCCACGCCCGGAAAAGCGAAGTTGCTGGTCTGCACGATGGGCGGGGCCACGGCGTTGAAATACAGTTCCCGGTCTTCGCCGAGTTCGTTGAGAATGTACGACAGGTCCATAAGCGGGGCAAAGCTAGGGCGCAAAGATGGGGAATAGGCGCCACTTGTGGTCCTGCCGGGTCATTGTTCCGCGCGCGGGCGGCACGGGCCGGCCCGGTCGCAGAAACTCTTCCATTGTGCCACTTCGGCCGGAAAATCCGCAAGGGGTACAACCCTTTCTTACGCAGCAGATTGTGCCTGCCGGCGCGGGCTTTTCGGCGGGCCGCCCGGCGGTATTACCTTCCGGGAAATTTATTCAATCCATTCTATGCTTGACCGTCAGACGTACTTCATCAAAGAAAGAGTAAGGGTGCTGCGCATCTCCGACACCTACGACATCCTGGACCCCCAAACCCAGGAGAACATCGGCATTGCCGTGGAACGGCCCGGCAATTTCATCCGGGTCCTGCGTTTGCTCGTCAACAAGCGGCTCCTCCCGACCCGCGTTGACGTCCACGAGCACGAAAACGAGCCGCCCATCCTGAGCATCAAGCGGGGCGCCAACCCGTTCACCGCCCGGATTGACATCCTCAACGGCGAAGGGGAAGCCATCGGCTACTTCAAATCGAAGCTGTTCTCGCTGGGCGGCGGCTTTCACGTGTACGACGTGCGCGACAACAAAGTGGCCGAAGTGAAGGGCAACTGGAAAGGCTGGGATTTCAAGTTCATTGACAACTCGGGCAAACAAGTGGGTACGGTTACCAAATCGTGGGCCGGCTTCGCCCAGGAACTGTTCACCTCGGCCGACAACTACGTGATCAACCTCCAGAACCCCAACGCGGGCACCGGGGGCCTGCTGCTGGCGGCCGGCCTGGCGATTGACACGGTATACAACGAGAACTAATACCTTGATGGGCAGGATTAAACGGATGAACCGGAGGATAGACCCTGATGAAATGATTGTAAGATAATTTGAGGATATTTATTTGATAATCAGAGAGTCGTCTATAATCAAACACGTAATCTCCGATTCGTGTCCGTATAATCCCAACACCAGGCGGACGGACCACAATGATCCGTTCTTCTAACGTAAAGGCAGTCGGCAAGAACGGCTGCCTTTTTCTTTTGGGGTGCGATGAGGTGCCGCAGGTCCCGACGGCAATGCGTCGGATTTGTACAATCTCCGCCGGGCCGGGTTACTTTACTTTGCATCATCAATAAACCGACGTTCCGACCCGGATGATTTTAAACGAAAAAGGCCCGTCCGGGTGCAGGCAGCCGTAAGGGAAGGGCGCAGCAGAATTTTTTACCAAAACCGCTGCAACCTGTCTTTCCGCACTTGCATCCTATGGGCGTAGAAACACACTTATTGCCATGGATGCTACGATTGTATTGGCTTTTCTCGCACTGTTGTTGTACGGAACTGCCGTAGGGTTTTTTTGCTACACGCCGCGCCTCCGCTGGAGCCGCAAAGGCCCCAAGTGGATGAACGACCGGCAACTGCGCCGCCGCAGCCTCAAGCAAATGGGCTTCACCTGCTCCTGCGACGTGGAAGAAGCATAAGGAGAGGTCCCGGAATTAATCCTCCTCCGCTCTCTCCTTTTTTCATCATGGCCATCAAGGTCTGATCTTTCCCATCAAGGTCCTTTTTTAGGGTAGAGCCGGCGCATGACCCCGTACAGGGGCAGTCCGGCCAGGAAGAACCCAAAGCCAACCAGCGCCGAAGCCGTATCCGTAATGAGCACGTTGAGGGTAACGCTCAGCAGGAACCCGATGAAAACCAGCGGCACTACCGGGTACAACGGCACGCTGAATCCCGTGTACGTCTGGTCCTTGCCGGCCCGCCGCCGGAGCACGAACAGCGTACTGGCTACCGTCGCCAGCGAAAAGCTGTCAATGAACATCACGTAGTTGACGATCTTTTCGAACGTGCCCAGGAAAAACACCGACAGCAGCACCACGGCCGTAAAGAACACCAGGGCAAACTCCTGCACCTGCGTCCGGGCGTTGACCCGCCGGAACACGGGCGGCAGGATGCGGTCTTCGGCCATGGCGTAGTACATGCGCGGGTTCTGCATGAGGGTGACGTTGACAAAGCCCAGCACGGAGATGAAAATGGCGACCGACACCAGCACCAGGCCCGACTCGCCGAAGAACGCCTGCGCCACCCCGGCCGCAACCAGCTTGGCGCCGCGGACGCCCTCCACGCCCAGCGTGCGTACGTAGGCCACGTTCACCAGCAGGTACAAGCCGATCACCAGCCCGATGCCGGTCAGGATGCCCAGGGGCACCGTGCGCCGCGGCTGCACAATGTCGCCGCCGAAGTTCATGGTGCCCTGGTAGCCGCCGTAGGTGTAGAATACGGAGATGAGGCTCACGCTGAAGGCCGTCCACCAGGAGCCGGTTGCCGCCTCCGCCACCGGGCCCGGAGCGGCCGGCCCCGCCCCGCCGAACGCCGCCAGGCACAGGGCCATCAGCATGAGAATCTTGATGACCGTCAGGATGTTCTGCGCCCAGGCGCCCACGCGGATGCCCAGGTAGTTGAGCAGGAACAGCACCGCCACCACGCCGATGACCGTGCCTTTGACCAGCGCCGGGCCCTGCCACGCGGCCGGGAAAAGGACGGGGGTGATGTACTCGGCGCCGATGATGCTCACGCCGGCCGCCCCGGCGCCCTGCACCAGCACGTACACCCAGTTGAGCATGAGGGCGAAAGCCGGGTGGTAGCATTCGGAAACGACCTTGTAAAAGCCGCCGGGCACGGGGTACCGCGAACCGATCTCGGCGTACGTCAGCGCCCCGCACAGGCTCACCAGGCCGCCCACGATCCACGCGGCGTAGAACAGCGTGTCGGTACGGGCCGATTCGGCCACCAGGGCCGGCGTCCGGAAAATGCCCACGCCGATCACCAGGCTCACGACGATCATGGTCAGGTCGAAAACGCCGAGTTTCGGCTGGATGGCGGCTTGGGGTGCTCCGGGCATGGCGGTAAAGAGGGAAATGTGGGGCGGAAGATAGGCGAATGCAGCCAATTTTTGACATTCCTGCATTTAATTGATACATTGTAGACTTATTCCAAGCCCTTACGCCCATGTTATCCCGTTTTACTGCTGCGGCAACCGCCTGCCTGTCTCTGTTATGCTTGTTCGTGTACTCGTCCGGTTACGGCCAGGGCTGCGTGGCCGTTCGGCACATGTCGTCGTGCACGGCCGGTTCGTCGTCGGCCCTGCTGCAAAAGGGCCGGTTCCAGGGCAGCGCCGCCTACCGGTACTTCCGCTCCGACCGGCACTTCGTGGGCCGCGACGAACAGAAGCACCGCAAGGAACAGCACACGGAGGTGATCAACGCCACCCATGCCATTGACCTGTCGGTGACGTACGCCCTGAGCCAGCGGCTCAACGCCACGCTGGTGCTCCCGTTCATCACCAACGACCGTTCTTCGCTCTACGAACACCTGGGCAACGGCAGCGGACAGCGGTTCCACACGCAGTCCCGGGGCCTGGGCGACCTGCGGCTGTCGGTGAGTTACTGGCTGCTCGACCCGTTGGAGCACCTCAACGGCAACGTTTCGATTGGCCTGGGCGTCAAGGCGCCGACGGGCAACTACCGGGTGCAGGATGATTTCGTCCGGCCCGAAGGCACGCAGCGCCGCTTCGTGGACCAGTCCATCCAACTCGGCGACGGCGGCTGGGCTACTTCCCTCGAACTCCAGGCGTTCGGGCGGGTGTTCGAAAACGGCTCGGTGTACGCCAATGCCTTCTACATGATCAACCCCCGCAACACCAACGGCGTGGCAACGGGCCGCCGCGACTCGGTGGAAGCCGGCGCCATCATCTCGGTGATGTCGGTGCCCGACCAGTACATGGCCCGGGCCGGCGTGAACTACGCCCTGCTGCCGGGTCGCGGCCTGTCGGTGAGCTTGGGCGGCCGGGTGGAAGGCATTCCCGCCCGGGACCTGATCGGGAAGTCGGATGGCTTCCGGCGCCCCGGCTACATCGTGTCGGCCGAGCCGGGCCTGGTGTACATGCCGGGCAAGACCACCGTGGCGGTCAACCTGCCGGTGGCCCTGGTCCGGGACCGCATCCGCAGCGTGTACGACATGAAGACGGGCCGCCACGGCGACGCCGCCTTTGCCGACTACGCGGTGTACGTGACGGTTTCGCAACGGTTTTAGCGGAGGGCCTTGCGGCATTGAGAGTAAGTCCTAAAGAATTTCACCGGCCTTTTTCCTCTCGGTCGTCATCCTGAAAGGAACTTCGTAGTGAAAAGCAATGCTCAACTTACCTTGCGAACCTTCGTGGTGCAAGTCAGGCATCACTTCTCACCGTGAAGTTTCTTTCAGGATGACGGCGTGGGGGTACTTATTTGAAACGCCCATCTATCTACGTTACAGTGTAACAAGGCGTAAGCGATACTTCCCTTCCCTCCTACCCCGCCAGGCTTGAGGCCTGCTGTAGTTTTTCCTCCAGGTCGGTGATCAACGCGTCGCAGCCGTGGTCAATGTGGGCGGCTGATTGGAGCAGGAGCTTCTCGGGCGTACGCGGGTCGTTCAGCAGGGCCATGCCCCGGGCCATCTCCTCGCCCATGCCCGTCACTTCCAGGAAGGAGAACGGCGGCGTGATGTAGTTGGCGATGAAGGCAAGCTGTTCGGGGTCCCGCGCCAGCAGGGCTTTGCGGTAATCGGCTTTGAGCTGCCGGAACAGCCCCACGTACGACCCCGTGAGCAACTGCTGAAATTCCTCGTTGCCCGAGGTCAGCCCCACGATCTTCTGGTAGTTGAGCCGGGCGGCCGGCGGCTCCGGCTGGGTTTCCGCGGCGACCGGAACTTCCGGGGCCGGCGATTTGGCCGTGACCCGCGTTGCCGCCAGCAGGTCCGCCATCGTTTTGTAGAGGTCGTCGGGCTGGAAGGGCTTGGTCACGTAGCCGTTCATGCCGCTGCGCCTGACCTTTTCGCGGAGGTCCGACAGCATCGAGGCCGTGATGGCAACGATGGGTACCTTCCGGAAGTACGCCCCCTTGATCCGGCGGATGCGGCGCGTGGTTTCGAAGCCATCCATGTGCGGCATTTGCAAGTCCATGAGGATGAGGTCGAAGGGCTCCTGCTGCACCCGGGCAATGGCTTCCTCGCCGCTGTTGACGGCCTCCAGGTGGATGCCCCACTGGCCGCATATCTTTTCGGCCACCAGCCGGTTGATCTCGTTGTCTTCCACCATCAGGATTTTACGTCCCCGCAGCGGTTCGCGGTCCAGGTCGGCCAGGGTGCCGGCCACCGGCCTGGGCGCCGCTTCCGATTGTTTGCGGAAGCGCAGGGTGAAGTAGAACCGCGACCCTTCGCCTTCCCGGCTGCTTACGTGAATGGCGCTGCCCTGGAGTTCGAGCAGGCGTTTGGTGATGGTCAGCCCCAGGCCCGTGCCCCCGTACTTGCGCGTGGTGTCTGAACTGGCCTGCGTAAAGCTGTCGAAGATCGTTTCGAGCTTGTCGTCGGCAATGCCGATGCCGGTGTCCACGACCTGGAAATGGACTTCCACCTCCTCGCCCTCCGCGCGCAGCAGGGTGGCTTCCACCGACACGGAACCTTCCTCGGTGAATTTGATGGCGTTGCTCACCAGGTTGTTGAGCACCTGGCCGAGCCGCACGGGGTCACCCGCCAGGGCGGCCGGAATGTCGGGGTCCACGCGGTACTCGAACCCCAGGTTTTTCTCGTAGGCCAGGTAGTGCAGCGGCTGCACGATGCGTTCCACCAGTTCGGGCAGGTTGAAGGCAATGTCTTCGAACACGATCTTGCCGGCCTCGATCTTGTTGAGGTCCAGGATGTCGTTGATGAGCGAAAGCAGGTTTTCGGCCGACAGGTGCAGGATGCGCAGGTTGTCGGCCTGGTCGGGCCGGGGGCTGTCGTCCATCAGGTAATGCGAGAGGCCGAGAATGGCATTGATCGGCGTGCGGATCTCGTGGCTCATCGTGGAGAGGAACTGCTGTTTGGCGATGGACGCCTGTTCGGCCTGGGCCTTGGCCTTGATGAGTTCGATTTCGCGGAGCTTGCGTTCGGTAATGTCCTGGGTGGTGCCCACGATGCGGATGCGGCGGCCTTCCCCGTCGAAAAACACCTTGCCGTAGCTTTGCAGGTACAGCGGGGTGCCGCTGTGGCCGCGCCGGGCTTCGTACTCTACCTCAAACTGGTTGCGGGCCGGGGTCGTGTATTTGATGGCTTCTTTGAGTACTTCCTTCTGGCCGGGCTCCAGCCGGTCCATGAAGTCGGCCAGCAGCACTTCGGCCGTTTCGGGCACTTCGAAAATGCGGAACACTTCTTCCGACACCACGCCCTTGCCGGTTTCGAGGTCAAATTCGTAGTTGCCCACGTGGGCCATGCGTTGCGCCTCCCGGAGGGCCGATTCGCTCTTCAGCAGCCGTTCGTTGGCGGCCCGCTTGTCGGTGATGTCGGTGATGCGGGCCAGGTAGAACGACCGTTCGGTGGTGTGGAGCATGGTAATGCCCAGGTCGCCCCAGAACGAACGGCCCTTCATCGAAACCAGTTCGCGTTCATCCACCCACATGCCTTCTTTTTGCAGGCTCTGGTAGAGGTGCTGGTTTTCCTTCGGGGTAAGGGGCTTTTTCTGGAAGCCGTTGCTCAACTGCCCGATGAGTCCTTCTTTGCCGTCGGCCTCGAAGAGCTGCACGGCCTTGCGGTTGCATTCGATGATCTGGTCGGTGCGGGTGTCAATGAGCACCATCGGGTCGTAGGAGTTGTCGAACACCGTTTCAAGGTCCTGCCGGGCGGCGGCCACCGACTGCCGGTGCCGGGCGTTGAGGGTGTTGAAGTACAACGCAATGAGCAGCAGGGCCGTGATGTTGACGGCCATCACGCCCAGGTACACCTTGTGCTGGATGAGCGGCGTAAGCCCTTCGATGAGGAACAGCGAGTAGTTGGTGGTTTCGAGCACCACCAGGCAGGCCATCGGCAGCGAGAGGCCCATGATGAGGAAGCCCAGCCGCTGGTGGAAGTTGTAGTACAGCACTACGCCCAGGAAGGCCGAAAAGTACAGCAGGTGAAAGCCGCTCTCCCGGCCCAGGCAGGAGGCCGTAAAAAAGATGTTGGCGTTGACCACGGCCATGATGAGGCCCTTGGCAAACTGGTGGTACCGGTGGTTGCGCGTGCCGAAGCGGTTGATGAGGATGCTGATGAGGAACAGGAACATGCTCAGGTACGCCACCGCAAACAGCGTGTCGAGCTTGCGGCCGTAGTAGAACACGATGAAGGGAATGCAGCACAGCGCCGCCGTCAGGCTGATCTGGTTGGTCAGCACGATGCTCTTGTACTGTTTGGGCGGCAGGTCCGGCGTTACCCCCTGTTCCGACAGGTGGGTCCAGAAGACACTAGGTGCGTTCATGCAAAAGCAATAATTTCCTTACATTTTAAGAGTAGAACTTACGAATTTACAATTGTTTCTCCAAAGATTCCCCGCCTAAGCGCCTGGCTTCGAACAAATATGCAAAATCCCTTTCCCATCTTCCGGGCTTTCACCGGCCTCCTCCTTATCATTGCGGCTGGTTCCTGTCACAACCCCACTGCATCCGAAAAGCAAGCCATGAACACGCAACCCGATACCGGCCTGGTCATCCGCGACGTCCACTCCTTCGCCCGGCCCGAAGAAGCCGCCGTCACGCACCTCTCCCTCGGCCTCACGGTGGATTTTTCGTCGAAAACGCTGTCGGGCACGGCCACGCTGACGGTCCGGGCCGCCCCCGGCGCCGATACGCTGGTGCTCGATACCCGCGGCCTCGTCATCGAAAAGGTGACGGCGGACGGCCCCGACAATGCCGTTGCGCACCGGCTGGGCGACGAAGTGCCTTTCCTCGGCCGGCCGCTGTACGTACCCCTCACGCCGGCCACCCGCCAGGTGACGGTGCATTACCGCACGGGACCGGGAGCCGCGGCGCTCCAGTGGCTCACGCCGGAACAGACGGCCGGCAAAACGCACCCTTTCCTCTTTACGCAGTCGCAGGCCATCCTGGCCCGTACGTGGGTGCCGGTGCAGGACAGCCCGGGCATCCGCTTTACCTACGACGCCACGGTGCGCGTACCGAAGGAACTCCTGGCCCTGATGAGTGCCGACAACCCGCAAACAAGAAACGATTCGGGGGTGTACGCCTTCCGGATGGAACGGCCCATCCCGGCATACCTGCTGGCCCTGTCGGTGGGCGACGTGTCGTTTGCCCCGGTGGGCTCCCGCACGGGGGTGTACGCCGAGCCGGCCACGCTGGAAAAGGCGGCTTACGAGTTTGCCGAAATGGAAAAGATGCTGGAGGCGGCCGAACGCATTTACGGGGCCTACGCCTGGGGCCGCTACGACCTGATCGTGCTGCCGCCGAGCTTCCCGTTCGGGGGCATGGAAAACCCGAAACTGACCTTTGCCACGCCCACGATCCTGGCCGGGGACCGTTCGCTGACGAGCCTGGTGGCCCACGAACTGGCGCACTCCTGGTCGGGCAACCTGGTGACGAACCAGACCTGGAACGACTTCTGGCTCAATGAGGGCTTTACGGTGTACTTCGAACGGCGCATCATGGAAGAACTCTACGGCGCGGACTACGCGCAGATGCTGGAGGTGCTGGGCTACCAGGACCTGGTGAACACGGTGCAGGACTTCGGCGCCAACAGCCCCGACACGCAACTGCGGCTCAACCTGCAAGGCCGCGACCCCGACGACGGGGTGAGCGACATTGCCTACGAAAAGGGCAACGCCTTCCTGCGGCGCCTCGAAGCGGTGGTGGGCCGCGCGCAGTGGGATGGGTTCGTGCGGAAGTACTTCGGGGCGTTTGCCTTCCAGTCCATGAACACGGAGCGGTTCCTCGATTACCTCAAAAAGGAACTGCCCGATGCCTACCGCACGGCCGACGTGCCGGTGTGGGTGTACGGCCGGGGCTTTCCCGCCGACGCGCTGCACCCCAAGTCGGAGCGGTTCGAGGCGGTGGAAAAGTCGGTGCTGGCCTGGAAGCTGGGCACGGCGCCGGGGCAGCTCTTTACCAAGAACTGGAGTGCCCACGAGTGGCTGCACTTCATCCGGCAGTTGCCCGAAAACATGACGCCTACGCAAATGGGCGAACTGGACGCGGCCTTTGGGTTTACGGACTCGGGCAACGCGGAAATGCTGGCGGCGTGGCTGCTCTCGGCGGTGCGCAACGGCTACGAACCGGCGTACCCGGCGCTGGAAAAGTTCCTGGTGACGGTGGGGCGGCGCAAGTTCCTGGTGTCGTTGTACGCGCAGCTGTCCAAAACGCCCGAAGGACGGGAACGGGCTAAGGCAATCTACGCGCAGGCGCGGCCCAACTACCATTCGGTGGCGACGAGTACGTTGGATGAGTTGTTGAAGTGATTTCGAGGGTTGGCAAAATTGGGAGGAGAAAGGCAGGGTTTCCCGGGGATTGCGCGGGAGAAGGGTTGGGTTTCACGCTGATCTCGGCAGAAGAAAGGAAAAGGAAGGGGTTCACGCAGATGGTCGCGGATAAGGGCGCGGATGAACGCAGATTTTTGATTCGCTTGATTATTGATGACGGAGTTTTTGGAAATGCCGTAGCATTCGATCCCGCAGATAGGTGCGGGCCGCTTTTGCTCGAATGATTTCTGAAAGGAGTTGTAGCATTTGATCCCGCAGATGGGTGCGGGCCGTTTTTGCTCGAATGCTCTTTAGTGGCTGTCGAAGCATTCGAACCCGCATATGGATGTGCGTTTGGTTCTCTGGGGTGATTCCCGGTGAATGTTGGTGAGGGATTCCCGCAGATTCTTTCGAAAACGACGGCGACTGTTATTAGCATTTTCGCCACCAAGGCACGAAGGGTCACCAAGGAACACAAAGACATTTCCTTGGTGACCCTTCGTGCCTTGGTGTCTTTGTGGCTACACCCTCCACGCAGATCATCCGCCCAGCTCCAATCCGCCAACAGCTGCGCTAATCCATCCACGGCTCCTGTCA
>CADCTQ010000654.1 GCA_902805615.1 uncultured Cytophagales bacterium | reverse complement strand
ATCACGCGCCGTCTGACTTTGGTTGCCGTGCTGGTGAGCCAACCGGATGGCCTCCTCTTTAAACTCCTTCGAATAATTCTTCCTGATACTCATGATACGACTGGTTTGGTGGTACGAGTGGTTTGGGTCGCTAAAGTTATGCTTTTCCGCTCCTCCACTCTTACGGGGGAATACCAGGTCCTTCTTCTAAGCCATAGCCAACTCCCCCACCACCACCTCATTTGTCAGTGCACCTGTTGACCATTGACCAACCCCGGCCAAACGAAAAAGCCGGGCTGCGAGGGTGCAGTCCGGCTCAGTTCAGCCCAACAACGGTAGCAGAAGAATTTTTTAGCTGGCCTTGGCCAGGGAGTGACGGGCCCGGTTGAAGAGGTCCTGCAGGTCCCTGCCTTTGCCGCGGTGCTGGTTGTTGAGGCGCATAACGGCCACTCTTTCGCGGAACACCGGGAAACGGCTCAGGTCCACGCCTTCCAGTTGCGGGCGCAGTTCGGTCCAGGCGTCTTTCAGTTCTTCCTGGGAAAGGTTGCTCACAAACTCGACGAGGCGCTTGAGGCTGGCCTTGTCGGGGTTGAGCGTAATGTCATCTTCATCAATTCCTTCGAGCAGGGAGATGTGCACGCGGCGGTTGCTCAGCTTGCTGTCCATGTTCCACTCGTAACGGAAATATTTGGCGTCGAAAGCGTACTGCTTGTAATACAGGCTCAAAAAGTGTTCAGTTGCCGCAAGTTGCTCCAGGGTAACGCATTGGGTTATAGAACGGTCAATCTTTTCAATCGCCATTATTCGTTCTATGTGCTTTTTCATATTCTTATGTTACGTGTTGGGTTGGTGAATTTTATATCATTACAATGTACGGAACCATGTAAGATTTATTGTTAATACGCGGTTTCTGCGAAAGGTAAGCACGGAAGCTGATATTTTTTTATAAATCTGTACATGGCTGATGAAACACCTCACAAAATATTTTTGCCCGATTCCTGCCCAATGTGGCGAAGAAAATCGCAATTCCAAATCACATTTCCAAGCATCCCCGCAATTATTTCGGGCCGCTGGTCTGTCTCCCCGTACAAGATACTACGAAATACCTTACACGTACCTTAACACCAAAACCATACCAGGTTATCGCCGCCGACGCAAGTAATAAACGCACCCCATTGTGCGAAACGGCAGCGCCGCGGTGCACGCACGGGTTGTGCATGGGATTGGGTCCGGCAGGAAGGTTTGTGATGGTGGAAGCCTCGGCCGGGTGCCTGCGTTGCCGCCAAAAATGCGCCCGGAAGGAACAAGGAAGAATTCGCCTTCGTCTAAGGAAATATACTCGAATGGGGCAAAATGGTTGCTTCGGCACAACGCTTTGTTGAAAAAACTTTTCGCTTCGTGCCGGTGCCTTTCCGCTTCCGTTCCCTTTTCGTTCGCTTGGCTTTTTTTTAAGCGGCGGCATTGCCCCCAATGCCCGACTTTTGGCAAAAAAGACGCCATGCAAACCATCAAATACGGCTCCCTCCTCGCGCTGGCGGCATTGCTGGCCGGGTTGCCGCTCCCGGGCTGCGGCGGCAAACGCGACGGGGACCGGCCCCGGTACCGGGCCCTGACTGAAAGCGTGTACGCCGCGGGCCGGGTGCAGCCGCGCCACGAATACAAGGTCTTTGCCACGGTGGACGGGTACCTGGCCCGGCGCCGGGTGGACGAAGGGGATACGGTGCGGGCCGGCCAGCCGCTCTTTGACCTGGAAAGCGAAAAGCAGAACATCGTGGTGCGCAACGCCCGGGCCAACTACCGCACGGCCGCCGCCAACGCCGCCGCTACGTCGCCGGTGCTCGGAGAACTGGCCGCCTCCCTGCAATCGGCCCGGGCCCGGATGCGCAACGACTCGGTGAACTTCTTGCGCTACCGCAACCTCTACGCCCAGAACGCCACCTCGCGGATGGAATACGACCGGATGGCCCTCGCCTACCGCACGGCCTGCCACGAGCACGAGGCCCTGCTGAACCGCTACCGCAACGCGCAGACGTCGGTGGCCGACAACCTGCGCAATGCCCGCACGCAGTACGAACTCGACGCCGAAACGCAATCCGACTACCAGGTGCGCAGCCGCATTGACGGCAAGGTCTACGAACTGTACCGGGAAGAGGGCGAACTGGTAAAACGGGGCGAACCGGTGGCCCTGCTCGGCGACCCGTCGGGAGTGTACCTCAAACTGGGCATTGACGAACTCGACATCCACAAGGTGCAGCGGGGCCAGCCCGTGCTGGTGAAGCTCGACAGCTACCCCGACCGGGTGTTCGGGGCGGTGGTGGAAAAAATTTACCCCATGCTCAACGCCCGGGACCGCACGTTTGCCGCCGATGCCCGCTTTACCGATGCCCTGCCCGGCGCGTACGCGGGCCTGACGGCCGAGGCCAACATCGTGATCCGCCGGAGCCCGAAAGCCCTGTCCATTCCGCGGGCCTACCTGCTGGGCGCCGACAGCGTGGCCGTGGAACGCGCCGGCCGGGTGCAAACCATCCGCATCCGCAAGGGCGTCGAAAACATGGAATACGTGGAAGTACGCGCCGGCCTCGACACGACGGACGTGCTGGTCAAGAAATAAATGATTGCATGACTAATTCCCCCATGATCACCCTGGAAATTGCCCGGACCCATTTGCTGGCGCGGCCGAAACAGACGGTCGTGGCGGCGCTGGGCGTGACGTTCGGCATCGGCATGTTCATCTTCATGATCTCGTTCATGACGGGCGTCAACGACCTGCTCGAAGAAACCACGCTGACGGCCTCGCCGCACATCCGGATCTTCAACGACATCCAGGCCCGGCGCACGCCCATCACCGAGGAGGTGTACCCGGAGGACTTCAACGTAGTGCACCACGTAAAACCGTCGCCCGACCTGCCCAACCTGCGCAACAGCTACCGCATGGTGGACCTGATCCGCCAGGACCCGCGGGTGCTGGGCGTCTCGCCGCTGCTGGCCACGCAGGTGTTCTACCTCTACGGGGCCACGCCCATCAACGGCATCATTGCGGGGGTGGACATCATGGCCGAAGACAAACTCTTCAAGCTCCGCGAAAAGCTCACGGCCGGCCGGCTCGAAAACCTGCTGGTGACGGGCAACGGCATCCTGATGGGCGCCGGGCTGGCCCGCAAGCTGGACCTGCAAACCGACGACAACGTGACCGTGACCACGCCCGACGGGGCGCAGTTCACGCTCAAGGTGGCGGGCATTTTCCGCACGGGCATCACGCAGCTAGACGACACCAAAAGCTACGCCACGCTGGCGACGGCCCAGAAGATCCTCGAAAAGGACAGCCGCTACGTCACCGACATCAACGTGAAGCTCAACGACCTGAACGCGGCCAAAGCCGTAGCCGCCGAGTACCGGCGCCAGTTTGGCTACGCGGCCGAGGACTGGGAAACGGCCAACGCCACCATCCTGCTGAGCTTTACGCTGCGCAACTTCATTACCTACGCGGTGGTAGTCACGCTGCTCATCGTGGCCGGGTTCGGCATCTACAACATCCTCAACATGATGATCTACGAGAAGATGAAGGACATTGCGATCCTGAAGGCGATGGGCTTTTCGGCCGGCGACGTGCTGCGGGTGTTTCTCTACCAGGCGCTTTTCATCGGTACGCTGGGCGGGCTGTCGGGCATGTTGCTGGGCCTGGGGCTGGCCTGGGCCGTGTCGCAGGTGCCCTTTCACGCCGATGCGTTCATCAACATGGACCACCTGCCGGTCAACTTCGAGCCGGCCCACTACGGGCTGGCCTTCGGGTTCGGGCTGGTCACGACGGCCCTGGCGGGCTACTTCCCGTCGCGCCGCGCCGCCCGCGTGGACCCGGTGGAGATCATCCGGGGAAAGTAAGTCTGAACCTTGATGCAGTCTGAACCTTGATTTACTTGATGAAGGGATGACCATGATGGAGATGCGCAGGGGTTTTACCGGTTCTGTTCTTTTAATCTTCTATCCATTTTATCAAGCCATACGATCATACCATATGAATAGGCGTAACATGGAATCAGGCAATCATCAGGAGCATCAAGTGCATCAAGCGCATCAGGGTTCAGACATTTCAGACATTGTGCTCAGGGCCGAGGGCATCAATAAATTCTTCCGGGAGCCGCAGCCGTTCCAGGTGCTCCGGGACGTGAGCTTTGCCGTGCGGCGGGGCGAATTTTTGTCGCTGGTGGGCAAGTCGGGGTCGGGCAAGTCCACGCTGCTCTACATCCTCTCCACGATGGACACGGCCTACGAAGGCAGCCTCTTCCTCAACGGGGAGCGGCTCACGGGCCGGGACGGCGACGCCCTGAGCCGTTTCCGCAACGAACACATTGGTTTCGTGTTCCAGTTTCACTACCTTCTGCCCGAGTTCACCTGTTTGCAGAACGTGATGCTGCCGGCGCAGAAGCTGGGCCGGTGGCCGGTGGCGGAGGTGCGGGAAAGGGCGTACGCCAAGCTGGCGCTGCTGGGCGTGGCTGATCAGGCCGACAAGCCGGCCGGCAAACTGTCGGGCGGCCAGCAGCAGCGGGTTGCCATTGCCCGGGCCCTCATCAACGACCCCACGATCATCATGGGCGACGAGCCCACGGGCAACCTCGATTCGACCAACGCCCGGAACGTGTTCGACATTTTCCGGCAACTGGCCCGGGAAGGCGGCCAGACGATCATTGCCGTCACGCACGACGATGAATTTGCCCGCAACACCGACCGCACGATTGAGATGATGGATGGCAGGATTGTGGGTAATTGAGTAGTGAGTAGTGAGTATTGGGTATTGGTAATCAAACAGGATGTTCAATTCAGCAAGTGAGGCGGAAAGTGTCTTTTTTTCGCGGGGCCGGATGAAGGCCCGGCGCAAGTACGTGTACGCGTTGTTCATCGTACTTACGCTGATTCGCACGGCGGTACTCCGGGTGTTCTATCCCGAATACACGATGCTCGAACAGTGCGTGATTGCCACCATCGGGCTGGTGTTCATGGCCTTCATCTACGAAGTGATCACGGGCATCAATAGCTGGCTCAACGGGCGGATGCCGTTCGAGGACAACCCCAAGCGGCGGCTGATGACGCAAATGGTGCTTTGCATGGCCGTCACGTTTTCGCTGCACACCCTGCTGATCCTGGTGTTCCGGGATTTCCTGCCCAAAGAGTTCAACCGGCTGCTCATGGCCGTGTCCTACTTCATTGATTTTGTCGTCGTGTTTGCCATCAACACCACCATTTTTGCGGCGGTATTTTTTCACAAGTGGAAGTCGAACCTGGTCAAGACGGAGCGGCTGGAACGGGAACGGGCCAATGCGCACTACGAAAACCTCAAGAACCAGCTTAACCCGCACTTTCTCTTCAACAGCCTCTCCTCGCTCAACAGCCTCATCTACGAAAACCAGGACCTGGCCTCGCAGTTTTTGCAGCAGCTCTCCCGGGTGTTCCGCTACGTGCTCGAAAACAAGGACAAGGAACTGGTGGAACTGGATACGGAGGTGAAGTTCGTGAGCCGCTACGTGTTCCTGCTGCGCACCCGCTTCGGCGACGACCTGGACGTCCGCTTCGAACTCGCCCCCGAAACCCTGGCGCAGCGCGTGGTGCCGGTCACGCTGCAAATCCTGATCGAAAACGCCATCAAGCACAACATCATCAACGAGGAGAACCGCCTCACCATCCGGGTGTTTGCCGACGGCCAGTACCTGCACGTGGAAAACAACCTGCACAAGAAAACCATCGTGGAAACTTCCAACAAACACGGCCTGGCCGGCCTCCGCTCCTTGTACCACTACCTCTCCCCCCTGCCCGTCCGCGTCACCGAAACCCCCGGCACGTTCACGGTCAGCATACCGCTTTTATAAAGGAGACCGGAGACGGGAGAAAAGGAGGCCGGAAGGATCGGGATTTACAGGATTGAAGGATGAACAGGATTCCGACGGGGATGTGGAAGCGGCAGGAGTTAACGAGGAAAAAGGGGGACTTGATACCGGACTGTCCTACAACGACTTCTGAAGCCGTCAGTGAGACACTGAGTACGTGATTAGCGCCCTCCCTTGTGAATACGCAGTGAGCAGCTACGCAGTGGGCGGGCACCGTTTCTTCCGTGCCAGTATCGTTCTTGCGGCGTTGAGATGGGCCGGCACCGTTCTTTAGGCGCTGGTATCGTTACACGCCCGTATCGTTACGTGCCCGTATCGTTGTTTCGGCACCGGTGGTATCGCGGCGCGTGGGCCCGGCCCAATGGCGAGGGGCGGGTTGCCTGGCGGGGGGAAGCATCATTGGGCCTAGACCTTTTTGGTTCTTTTTGGGGCAATGCCA
>CADCTQ010000653.1 GCA_902805615.1 uncultured Cytophagales bacterium | reverse complement strand
CTTTCCAGCTCGCGCAGGAGCAGGACCGACCGCTGGAGCGGCGGCAGTTCGTTGAGGGCCCGTTCCAGGATGGCCCTGGCGTCGAAGGAGTTGTTCTGGTACACCGGCGGGGCCGGCACGTGTTCGTCGAGCGGCACCCGCCGCGCCGCCGCGTTGAGGTGGTCAATCATGGCGTGGTGGGCCACCGAAAACAACCAGGCTTTTACCTTCTGCGGGTCCACCCGGTCGCGGTGCTGCCACAGCTTGAGGTAGCAGTCCTGCACAATGTCATCGGCCGCCTCCTTGTCCTTGAGGGATTTGAGGAGAAACCGGAACACGCCCCGGGTGTATTCGCGCACCGCCTGGTTATATTCCTGCACTGAAATCATTCGGAGGTGGTCTGGTACGTTGGCGCTGCGGTTTGTTTGGCAGTAAGACCGGCAGCCGGGGCAAAAGTTACAGGGGTCCGCTTTATTTTTTCGTGGAACTTTATTTTACCCAAAAACATTTACTTTGCATAGGAATACTTACATCAATTAGGGTAGAGCCGGCTTTCTTGTTTTATTCTAATTTTTGAAGAAAAACATTCAATTCATAACCCTCAAACAAATAAGAAGATGGGAAAAGCAATCGAAATTACCGATGCCAATTTTGACCAAATCATCGCCAGCGATCAACCGGTACTCATAGATTTCTGGGCCGACTGGTGCGCCCCCTGTAAGATGATTGCACCGGTGGTGGAAGAACTCGCGGGTGATTTCCAGGGCAAAGCGGTAGTAGGTAAGCTGGACGTACAGGAAAATTCGGTCGTTCCCTCCCGGTACGGCATCCGCAACATCCCTACCCTGTTGGTGTTCAAGAACGGTCAGCTGGTAGACAAGCAAGTGGGCGTGGTGCCCAAGACCGTATTGGCGCAGAAGCTGAACAATGCCATCGAAGCAACTGTGTAAGCAGGCAATCCTTCCTCCGACGGCGGGGCCCCCAACGGCGGCCCCGCCGTTTTTTTTGCGCCCGGCCCGTTTTCCGGCCCCTTCCCCAAAATTGTACCTATCCAATAAAAGCCTCCCGCCGCTCATCCCCGAATAGTCCAAAAAAGCCCTCTTCTCCGTGCGGGAGCCTGTCATTCAGCCGTACCTGCAAGAAAGGTTAGTTACAGAAGAAAACAAACTGAACCGCAAGGATCGCAATGGAGACGCAAAGGGCGCAAAGAAATACGCGTACTCCTTGCGTGCTTTGCGTCTCCATTGCGATCCTTGCGGTTCAGTTCCTTCTCGCTCCTTTTTCTCCGTGTCTCCGTGGTGAATCCTACTCCACCACCAGCGGCGCCGGGGCGTTCGTTTTGCGGAGGGGCAACTGGGGCACCAGGCACGTGACGAGCCACGCCGCCGCCACGATGAACAACGTATAGAAGTAATTGCGGGTGATGGCGTCCGCAAAAGCCGCCTTCGTCCGCGCCCCGGCGGGCGGCGCATCTCCCTCTTCCCCGGCGTTGCCGGACGCCGGTACGCCTACGGTAGCTTCCGAAACGCCTTCCCCGGCCCTGGCCACCGACCGGGCCGCGTCGCCGGACAACGAATGGGCCAGCGAAGCCGTCAGCAGGGTGCCCATCACGGCCGCGCCGATGGCCCCGCCGATCTGCCGGAAAAACTGGCCCGCACTGGTGGCCTGCCCGATCAGTTGGGACGGCACGGCATTCTGGATCGCCAGCGTGTACAGCGGCATCGAAGGGCCCAGGCCCAGCCCGCAAATGAGCATGTACAGCGATACCCGCCCGAACGTGGCGTCGGTGCCCAGCCCCGACAACAGGAACACGCCCACCCCCAGCACGAGGCCGCCCGCCAGCAAAAGCACCTTGTAGTTGCCCATCCGCGCCACTAATTGCCCCGAGCCCACCGAACCCACGAACATGCCCAGGGAAAGCGGAATGAGGCTCACGCCGGCCCGGGTGGCCGACACGCCCAGCACGTTGACCATGAACAGCGGCAGGAACACGGCAATGCCCATGAACGCGGCCCCCAGCAGGAACAGCGCCGCATTGGCCGTGCTGAACACCCGGTTGCCGAAAAGCGTGAGGTTGAGGATGGGGTTGTCGGAGCGGACCGACCGCAGGCAGAACAGCACGGTGCTGACCACCGACAGGCCCAACAGCCCCAGCGTGGCCGGGGAAGTCCAGCCGTACCGGGTTTTGTCGAGTTGCAGGGCGATCACCAATGGGATGATGCCGCCCACCAGCAGCAGGGCCGAAAGGTAGTCGAGGCGCTTCCGCGGACCGGCGGGGAGCAGGGCGGGCATCTTGTTGAAGATGAACCACAGGGCCAGGGCGCCGAAGGGCACGTTTACGTAGAACACCCACCGCCAGCCGGCCACGCCGGGAATGATGCCGCTGCCGTGGTCGGTGAGCAGCCCGCCTACGTACGGCCCCAGCACGCTGGACAGGCCAAACGTGGCCCCCACGAATCCCTGGTACTTGCCCCGCTCGGCGGGCGGAAAAAGGTCGGCAATGATGATGAACGCCAGGGCAAACAGGCCGGCCCCGCCGGTGCCCTGCACCGCCCGGAAGAGGATGAGCTGGTTCATGCCGTCGCCGACCAGCGGCAGGTCCCCGAACTCGCCGGCCAGCCCGCACAGCACCGACCCGGCCAGGAACAGCCACACGGCCACGAGTTCGATCTTTTTGCGGCTGTACATGTCGGCCAGCTTGCCGTACACGGGCACCAGGGCCGTGGAAGCCACCAGGTAGGAGGTCGCCACCCACGAAAACCGTTCGAGCCCCCGCAGGTCCTGCACGATGCGGGGCAGGGCCGTGGCGACGATGGTCTGGTCGAGGGCGCCCAGGAACAGGGCCAGCAGGACACCGGTCAGCGTGAAAAGTTTGTCCCGGGTAAGCGGCATAAGACCAGGATGGACGTGGTGAAATGAATAAAATGGACGATGTTGCTCTGATTCCTGCCTTGACGGGCAGGGCCATTGTTCGTTATACGTTACCCGCATCCGCCGCGGATTGTTTCGGGGGCGGGAATGTTTCAGGGTTTTTTTAAGGAAGCCAGCAACGCCCGGAAGGCAGGCGTGTCGTAATCCAGGGCTCCTTCGTGCCGGAACACGATCTGCCCCTGCCGGTTGATGATGAAGGTGGCGGGAATGGACTGCGTTTTGTAAGGCGCCGCCAGGGCCGAATCGGGCAGGTACACGGGCAGTTGGTAGCCCTTTTGGGCCAGGTAATGGTCGAGCATCTTGCGGTTGTCGTCCACGGAAAGCAGCACGAAGGCCACGTCGCCGCCCGTTTCGCGGTACAGCCGGTCAATGCCCGGCATTTCGCCGCGGCAGGGCGGGCACCAGGAGGCCCACACGTTGAGGAAGATCACTTTGCCCCTGAATTGCGCCAGCGATAGGCTTTTGCCGTCGGGTGTGCGGAGGGGCAGGTCGTAGCGGGCGGCTTCTACGGGTTGCGCATTGGGCGTGGTGACCGGCAGGAAGTAGCCCCGGCCGATCAGGGCGTTTTTTACCCGGCGATAGGCCCGGCCCGGCACGTCTTTCCACAGGAGCAGGGCCGTGCAGGCGAGTACCACCAGGGCTACGGGGCCGGCGGAGAAGCGGGAACGGAATGATTTCCGGGCAATGGGTTGGGAAGACGGCATCCGGGCGGGCAGTTGGGACGTTGGCAGGGCAAAAGTACGGCCCGGCGCGGCTACTGGCTGGCTAATTTCGACAAAAACGCCTTAAACTCCGCCGAACCGTAGTCGGCCATGCCTTCGTGCCGCACCACGATCTCGCCGCGCTTGCTGATGACGAACGTGGTGGGAATGGACCGGGAGGCGTACACCTGGGGCATCCGGCTGCCGGGCGTGTAGGCCGGGAAGGTGAACTTTTTGCGTTTCATCAGCTTGCGGGCTTTGTCGGGGTTCTCGTCGAGGGAGAGCATCACGAAAGCCACGCGGCTGGTATCGGTTTCGCGGTAGAGCTGCTGGATGCCGGGCATTTCGGCAATGCAGGGCGGGCACCACGAGGCCCACAGGTTGAGGAAGATCACTTTGCCTTTCAGGGCGCGCAGGGAGGTTTGCCGGCCGTCGAGGGTGAGCAGGGTGAGGTTGTAGTCGGCGGGAACGGGGGCCGCGGCGGCCGTGTTCGTTTCGGGCCGGAGCAGGCCGGTTGCCAGCAGCACCCGCTGGGCGCCGGCCAGTACGTCGGTGTGCAGGCCGGTGAGGTAGAGGACCAGGGGCACGCCCAGCCACAGGGACCACTCGGCGACGGGGTGGCGGAGGGTTTTGCGTACTTTGGGGAAGAATGCGGAGGTCATGGGTTGCGCGAAGATAGGGTTTTCCGCCCGTTAGTACCGGTTGGTGTACCCATAAGCGGTGGCGGCGCGGCAAAGTTCCGTGCGCATCTTGATGCTCCGTGGATGATGGCGGGGAAGGGGTTTTCGCGGATCTCGCAGGAAGGAAAAGGAAGGGGTTCTCGCAGATTGTCGCAGACCAGGGCGCAGATGAACGCAGATTTTTTGATCGAAAGGAAACTTAACGGGTGGCCTTGCAAGGGTCGAAGGATTCGATCCCGCAGATTGTGTGCGATGCGTTTTTGTTCGAAGGATTTTCAAGAGGTGCTGTGCGGTTCGATCCCGCAGATGGATGCGAGCCGTTTTTGCTCGAATGATTTGCGGTGAGTGCCGTAAAGTGGGTATCTCTTTGCGCCCTTCGCGTTTCCTTTGCGTGCTTTGCGGTTAAGTTTCTCCTCCGGGTTGTAGGGGTACGCCCCCTCCGGTCTCCCTTTCTCCCGTCTCCGGTCTCCGTTCTCTTACCCGGCCGGCTTCGAGGCGCAGTACCTGGGTGACGCAGCCGGGAATTTCGGCGGGGTAGTGCGTTACGTAGATCATCGTCTGGCCGGGGTGCGTGCAAGTGCTTTCGAGCAGCGTGCGGATGCGGCGCCCGTAACTCTCGTCGAGGCCCTGGCAAGGTTCGTCCAGGATGAGCAGGGGCGGCGCTTTCACCAATGCCCGGGCCACCAGGGCCAGCCGCACCTCCCCGGCCGACAGCCGCCACAGGGGCGCTTCCCGCAACGCTTCGAGTCCCAGCCCGTGCAGGTACGCGGCCACCGTTTCAGCCTGCCGGGCCGGCAGTTCCCCCTGGAGGTGCACCGTGTCGCCGAAGCCCGAGGCAACGGCTTCGAACAGGGTGGCACTTTTGGGGTAGTAGGCGTGCAGTTCCGGGGACACGTACCCGATCTTCCGCTTGATCTCCCACACGCTTTCCCCGCTGCCTTTTTTGCGGTCGAACAGGACGATGTCGTTGGCGTACGCCTGCGGGTTGTCGCCGTTGATGAGGCTGAGCAGCGTGGACTTGCCCGAACCGTTCGGCCCGAGCAGGGCCCACTTCTCCCCGGCCGCCACCGTCCAGTGCACGTCTTCCAGGATGGTGACTCCGCCGTACTGCACGTTCACGCCGTTCATCCGTACAGCAATGCGGAAGGCCGGCGCCTCCACCGGCAGCGGCAAGGACGCGGGCAACGAGGATTCGTCCGCCGGGGGCACGACCGGGTCAGTTGCCATTTCCCCGAATGCTTCCCGCGTGAGGGCTTCGGCCCGGCCGCCGCCCAGCCGGAGTACGTGGGTGATGCCGGGCGGAATCTCGCCGGGAACGGTAGCGAGGACCAGGTGGATGCCGGACCCGATCAGGTCGGCGAGGCAGTCGCGCAGCAGTTGCCGGGCCGCGGCGTCGAGGCCGGTAAAGGGATTGTCGAGCAGCAGCAGGCGGGGCGATTGCAGCAGGGCTTTGGTGATGAGCACCCGTTTGGTTTCGCCGTTGGAGAGCTTCACCACCTCCCGGCCGAGCAGGGGGCCGATGCGCAGCAGCCCGGCCAGGCGGTCCAGCTGTTGGGCTTTCGCTGCCGGTGCGGGCTCCTCCCCCACCCCATCCGTTCCGAGCAGGAAGTCGCGGGTGGTCGGAAAATCGTCGGAATCCATCGAGTGGAACCGCTGCTGGTAGTACCGGTCGGGCGTGTTCGACAGCCGGGTGAAGGCGGTGCCGGCCGGCACGTAGGCAATGGCCTCCCACGGCGAATCGATTGCCGGTGCGGGACCGTAAGGCTTTTCCCGTTCGAAGAAACCGTACCGGAGGGTACCGCCGCCGAGGGGAATCTTGCCGGCAACCGCTTCGAGCAGCGTGGTTTTGCCCGAACCCGTAGGCCCGGTCAGGGCCCACTGCTGGCCGTAATCCACGGTCCAGTTCACGTCCGTCAGCACCGTTCCGCCGGAGCGCCGCAGGATGGCGTTTTGCAGGGAGAGAAAAGGGGAATTTTGCAAGGATAAGGGCATTATAAGGAAAGGGG
>CADCTQ010000652.1 GCA_902805615.1 uncultured Cytophagales bacterium | reverse complement strand
GCCTGCTCACTGCCTGGCTACTCACTGCCTGGCTACTCACTGCGTATCCACACACTGCGTATCCACAAGGCAGGGCGCAAATCACATACACGGTTTCAACTGTGGGTGAACGGGCATAATGAGTTTGGGCAACGGTTTTAACCGTTTTGGTTGCAAAACCACGCGAATTGAGGGAGTAAACGGTTAAAACCGTTGGGTGACCCTTGGTGCCGGTTCCCACGGTTTCGTATGTGCTTAGCGTTGCCCAGGCGAAGCAGAACGGGCTGGCGGGGTGTAGCGTGCTGGCGCCAAGTAGAACGGGCTGGCGCGAAGCTGTGCTTCGTGCCGGGTATGCTTTCCGCTTCGTGTGTGATTAGCGCCATGGCTTGTGAATACGCAGTGTGTGGTCAGGCAGTGAGCAGGCACGGTTCGTTACGCGCTGATATCGTTGTTTCGGCACCGGTGGTATCGCGGCGCGTGGGCCCGGCCCAATGGCGAGGGGCGGGTTGACTGGCGGGGGGAAGCATCATTGGGCCTAGACCTTTTTGGTTCTTTTTGGGGCAATGCCAAAAAGAACAAACTCCACTTCCCGCATCATCAACCATTCACCATCCTATCTTCACTACCCCCACCCAACACATTACCACCCCTCACCAACAAATGTCCTTTTACTTTCTTAACAATGTATTGATACGCTGTAAAGAAAACAGATGGGAACTGCGGACAAGTATCCCCTCGCTGTCATTGGCGAAGCCAATCTTCGCAGTGACAGGCATTGTCTGACGATCATTGCCAAGATTCCCTCCGGGAATGACCGCTAGAGGGAGCTAACCCGAAATAATCATTTATTTACTTTCCTAATATTGAACTTAGTTTCCATTCTCTGAAAAACCATGACCAGAATTCCGTTTCCCGTTTTCTTTTCTTTGGTGGCTTTTCTTTTCTCCACTCCTGCCGATGCGCAAACAATACACGCAAAAGAGCTGGCACGCAAACACGCCATTACCCTTGACAAACCCGCGGTGGATTTTTTCGAAGGCGCATTGCTGGGCAATGGCGGGATGGGCGTCGTGGTAAATACCCGGCCTGACGCCGTCGAATTTCACTTTGGCCACAACAATGTATGGGACATCAGGGTCGCCGAAAAGCATAAAGACAAAATCGGCACCTTCCAGCAAGTATTCGAGCAGGCCAAAGCCATCCCCGCGGATTATCACAAAGTTTCGGATGATCCCGCCTTTGGAAAATACATGGCGCTGATGGGCGAAAACTACACGAAGCCTTATCCGCGTCCCATGCCCTGCGGAACGGTGATCCTCGGTTTTGACCGCAGGAAAACGGAACTCCTGGGCCATCGGCTCGACATCGCCAATGGCTTGTGTGAGGTGTACCTGGTCCACCAGGGAAAGAAAGCGGTACTGCAGGTATTCACGGACATGGAGGCGGACCAACTGTTGTTTCGCCTGGTTGATGAAAGCGGAAAAGCCCTGCCCTCCTTTTTTGACTGGCTCCGGTTAATGCCGGACCCGCAAACGCCAAAAGACATCCCCAAGTACCACATCAGCAACGCGCCTGCCAACGTGCTTTCTTTCCGGCAGGTGCTGCCTTACCTCGAACCGGAAGTGTACGACAGCATAAGCGGCCACGCGAAAGACAAAGCTTTCCGGTTGTCCGTTGCCCTGAGCAATACGCTTTTGACCGGCAACCGCCAGGACTGGCACGGCAACATGCGTTCAATCGGGGCACTGGAGCGGTACGTGCAACCGGACACTGCCGGGTTTGTGGGCATCGTAAAGTTAGAAGAAGGTCTTGCCTCACAAATCACAACTTCGCTGCCGGCATCCGGTAAGCCCACTTCAAATCATTTTGTAAAGACGCAACGCGCCTCGGAGCAAATATGGGATGACTACTGGCATAAATCGGCGGTAGCCGTTAGCGACCAATTGTTAGAAGAGACATGGTACCGGAACCTTTATTTTTTCAATTGTGC
Source organism: uncultured Cytophagales bacterium (assembly GCA_902805615.1). Classification (GTDB taxonomy): domain Bacteria; phylum Bacteroidota; class Bacteroidia; order Cytophagales; family 172606-1; genus CADCTQ01. Next base: position 20,786 of record CADCTQ010000652.1, on the reverse strand, counting down.
CGTCAAGCCCGGCGTGACTTGCCCCGGGCTTTTTGCCAACTGGATGTACGGTGACATCGGCACCGCCTGGCACGGCGACTACCACATGAATTACAATACCCAGCAGCCTTTCTGGCTGGCGTTCTCGTCGAATCACGTGGATAAAAACCTCGTCTATACCGACCTGGTGCACCACATGCTGCCGGTCAGTCAGAAATGGGCGAAGGAATACTACGGAATGAGCGGGGCCTTTTTTCCGCATTCGGCTTACCCGGTTGACATGACCATCATGCCTTACCCGGTGCCGGACTGGGGTTGGGAAATATGCGAAACGCCCTGGACGGTTCAGGGGCTGTGGTGGCATTACCTGTACACCCAGGATAAAACGTACCTGAAAGAGCGGGCTTACCTCCCCATCCGGGAGGCGGTGCGCTTCCTGGTGGATTACATGTCGAGGCCGGATGCGCACGGCAAGCAATGGGGCGATGATAAATACCACGTATTTCCCACGTGCGCACCGGAACTGTATTCACTGGCTCCCGGGTTTAAATACAATTTCGATTGCAACGTTGATCTCACCCTGATCAAGTTTGTGTTCAACGCCTACCTGCAAGCCAGCAAAGTATTGGCGCTTGAAAACCAGGACGCTTCACTCATTGCGCGCGTAAAAAACATCCTGGCGCATTACCCGGAGTATACCATCAAAAAATCAACCTACGGAGATGTGATCGTCGGTGTCCCGAATGAAACGGTAGATGTGGTGTACAATACCCCCAATACGCTGGCTTCCGTTTTTCCGGGAGAGGAACACGGCATGCACTCCCCCAAAGCCACGTATGACATCCTGGTAAATACCTACCGCAACCACCAGAACGAAGGCGGGAATGAACTTGTTTTTCTGAATCTCCAGGCCGCCCGGTTGGGAATACTCGACCTGGAAAAGTTTAAGCGCCAGATCAATTATTGTCTCTTGCCGAACGGAACGTGTACCGACATGATCTTACAGGTGCACGGACGGTATCACGACGGATCATTCAACTGGATGGCCAGAATGGGGATATGGTTTGAAAATTTTGCGCTCCCGGTGGTACTCAACGAATGCCTGATGCAAAGCTATAACGGAACGATCAGCTTGTTTCCGAACTGGCCCAAAAGCAAGGACGCTGCTTTCCAAACGTTGAGAGCGGCAGGCGCCTTTCTGGTCAGTGCTTCTTTGGAAAAAGGAACCGTACAATGGATCGAAATCGAAAGTGAAGCCGGCGGAGTCGTCAGGTTGAATCTACCGTGGGAGACCGGCAAGAGCATACGGATCAACCAGAAAAAGACAAAAGTTGCGGATAGCCTGTTTCAATGCGAGATGAAGAAAGGGGAAAGAATCCGGTTGGAACTTATTGAACGATAAAACGGGCAGCAATGGGCTGGCGCGTGCTGGCCGGAAGGAGAACGGGCTGACGCGAAGCGCTGCTTCGTGCCTCCTGTGCGTTCTGCCCCGTACGTGATCAGCGCAGCCGCGGCGTCTGGTGGAATCGTCCATTCCCGGCTTGCTGGCGCCGGCGTCCGCCGGTGTCTTCCCATCCCAAGCGTCCGCTTGCCCTTTCGCTCACCGGGTGGCCCACTTCCGGTCCCCTTGCAGATTCAATTCATTTCGACTGGTTAAGCTCTCGTCAATAGCAGTACGGAAGAAGCAGGCATTGATTAGCATAGAATGGGTACGCGTATACCGGGAGCGTAAGCCTGGCGGCTGGGAAGCGGGACGCTTCCGGCCGGAAGGCACCGATCCGCCCAACGGGTACTGGCGTTCACGCTTTTGCACTTTAACTGTAAAAATTTTTAATAATTCCCGTTTTCCCGTTACGGGTTTTCCGTGGTTGGCTTGTCTGTGGGGTATGCCGGTGAATACTTGCGCGCAAACCCAATAAAGCGCCTTGGCACCGGGCTTACTGCCCCCTTAACGGTGGCGTTAATGCCCGGACGCGTAACCGGGCCGCTGTAAAAGCCAGTCAGCAACCATTTTTTTCCAACCCAATACAGTATGCAAACACTTTTAACCACGATCAAAAACAGGTTGACTGCCAACGCTGTTTTACCGCTTGTGTTCCTGTGCTACCTCTTTGCGGGAAGGGCGTACGCCACCGACTACTACGTGGCCACCGACGGCAGTGATGCCAACGATGGCACTTCGGCCACCACTCCGTTTTTAACCATCCAGAAAGCATCCGACGTGGCCGTGGCCGGCGACGTGGTGTTCGTGAAAGGCGGGCTGTACCGCGAGATGGTGGACATCAAGGCCGACGGGGTCACCTTCCAACCCTACGGCGGCGAAACGGTGACCCTCAACGGCACCGACCTGCTGACGACCTGGACCCCGGAATCCGGCGCCACGTACAAAACCACGATGGCCTGGGACGTGGATGCTACCTTCGGCACCAACCAGCTTTTTGAGGACGGCACCATGATCGAACTGGCCCGCTGGCCGGACCAGACCTCGCCCGACATCGTAAAGCCCACCAATGCCTTTGCCGACAATGTGGTTGCCTCGGGAGAGAATTACCTGATCACCGATGCGGACTTCAACGAGCCCGCCGGCCGCTGGGTCGGCGCCCAGATCTGGATCAACCTGTCGCGGGTCGGCGCCGACGGGCAAGGCCACACCGGAACGGTCGTCTCCCACAGCGGCAACACCATCACGGTCAAACTGATCAGGGGCTTGAATTTCGCCAATGTGCCCTGGAGCGTAGGCAAAGACTCCGAATACTTTTTGTTCAACCCCACCCCCGCCGGGGTAGCGGCCAGCGGCGGCGCCGATGCCTTGCTCAGCCCGGGAGAATGGTGGAAAAACGGCAATGACCTCTACGTCAAGACCCGGGACGGCGGTCAACCCGGCACGACCGGCACGGGCCGCAACGTGATCGAGGCCAAGCGGAGGCACTTTGCCTTCTGGTCCGCCACCACCCGGGCCGGTTACACCATCAAGGGTTTTACGCTTTTTGCCTGCGCCGTCATTACCGACATCAAGGCCAAGGAAAACCGGGGCATCACCGAGGCGGCGCACGACATTACCATTGACGGCCTCACGGTGAAGTACGTATCGCACCAGACCGTGATGAACGGTGATTTCCAGAAGGAGCACGTCGCCTGGAGCGGGATCGTGGTGAACGGCAGAAACAACACCATCCGCAACTGTGACATCCAGTACGCGGCCACTTCGGGCGTGAGCATGCAGGGCTTCGGCATCAAGGCCCTCAACAACCGCATTCACGATACCAACTACATGGTTTCCAACTCCGGGGCCCTCAACATCGGCTGGTTTTCCGAGGACTCCGAAATCGGCCACAACCGGATCTGGAACACCACCCAGCAGGCCATCTACTTTTCGGAAGCCCGCAACAGCAACCCCGCCGTAAAGGACGCGTACCGGATTCACCACAACGAAATCTTTGATTTCATGCGCAGGGCCGGTGACAGCGGGGCCATTGACATGGCCGGCAGCGATCTGCAGTGGATGCGCATTGACCACAACCTGATTTACAACACCCTGGCCGATGCCTCGGAAGGCGATCAGCGGTTTGGCATTTACCTGGATTTCGGGTCGGGGCCGCGCCACCTGATCCGGGCCACGGTTGACCACAACATCATTTACAACGTGACCACGCCGCTGCTGGTCAACGACGGCACGGAGGTAGACGTTTTCAACAACGTGCTGCTGACCAACAACTACGGCCCCAACGCCCTGCACGCCATCGGCAACTACAATGACCAAAACGGGTTGAACGGCAAAGGGGTCCGGATTTTCAACAACATCCTCAGCCACGGGCCCAACCTGACCGGCTGCTGCGGCAATTTGTCCAATGCCGATATGGTCAGCAACATCACCAATGCCACCGGGGCCGTGCTGAACGCCCTTTTCGTGGATGCGGCCCGTCACAATTACCAGTTGAAACCGACGGCCACCCAGGCCATTGACAAAGGGATTTCGGTCGGGCCCTACGATGAAAACGTACAGGGCCCTGCCGACCTGGGCGCCTACGAGTGGGGAACGTTCCTGACCGGGCCCGACACGGAAGCACCTTCCGCGGTAAGTGGTTTCCAGGTTTCAAACAAGGCCACCACCACCCTTACCATCTCCTGGCAGCCCTCCACGGACAACGTGGGGGTGGTGTACTACCAGGTGTACGTCAACGGGCAGTTGCGCAAGAACACGGAGGCGACCTCCCTGGCCCTCAACGGACTGGTGCCCTCCACGACTTCCGTGATCAACATTTACGCCCTGGACGGCTCGGGCAACCGGTCGCCGGTGGGTGAAAACTTCGAAGCCAAAACCATCCAGAATGACCTGTTCATTTCCAAGACTACGGTGGCGCCCGTCATTGACGGCACCAAAGAAGCCAACTGGGCGGACCCGCTGCTGCCGCTTGCCAAAGTCGTGACCACCGCGCCGGCTTCGCCGGCGGACCTGAGCGGCGAGTGGCTCTCCTACTGGGACGACAACAACGTCTACTTCTACCTCGACGTCAACGACAACCAGAGCGTGGTGGACTCGGACGGGGCCTGGTGGCAGGATGACCACATCGAGATCTACATTGACGCCGACGGCACCCGGCCCGCCTCCTACGGGGAGAAGCAATACCAGTACGCGTTGCGGCGGGGGTCCACTGCCCTCATCAAACAAGGGTGGAAGCCGGCAAGCGTCCTCACCGGCACCCAGGTTGCCAACGTGGAAAAGCCCGACGGCAGCGGCTACCGGGTAGAAGTGAAAATACCCTTCCTGGCCCTGGGCGTCACGGCCGAGGAGTACAAGCTCATGGGCAGCGAGGTGCAGATCGGCGACGACGACGACGGGGGCAGCGAAGACACGCGGATGGCCTGGCATTCGACGACCGGCAACATGCACGTGAATCCTTCCCTGATGGCCGTGGTGCAGCTCAAAGGCAGCGGGGCCAATGACACCACCCCGCCTTCCAACCCCACCGGCCTGAAGGCGAGTGGCGTCGTGGCGGACGGATTTACCCTTTCCTGGGCTCCCGCCACCGACGACCTGTCCGGCGTAGGGAGTTACGAAGTGTTCAGAAACGGGTACTGGTTTGCTGCCACTTCCACCCATTCGATCAGCCTGAACGCACTGGAGGCGGCGACTACGTACGCGATGACGGTCCGGGCCAAAGACCGCGTGGGCAACCTCTCCGCGATGAGTTCGGTCCTCAACGTGACCACCCCGGCGGCCAGCTCGGAGTATATTCTCCAGGCCGAAGATGCCGCCCTGCGCGGATTCGCCGAGGTGATGACCCAATCTCCGGGCTACACCGGCACCGGTTACGTAGGCGGATACTGGAACGGTTTTGCCGCTACCACCTTTACGGTGAACAACGTGCCCGAGGCCGGTACTTACTCGGTAAGGGCAAGGTATGCCTCCGGCTGGGGGGACCGGAAAATGTCCATTTACGTGAACGGGAACAAGGTAGTCTCATTCAATTTCAACAACACCGGCGACTGGAAGGTGTGGAACTCCAAATCGGCCCTGTTGCCCCTGCGGGCCGGTACCAATACCATCACCTACCAGAACGATGCGGGTGAAGGTCCCATCACGCTGGATTACATTGCCCTGTTCCTGACCCGGAGCGTAACGGCCCCTGCCGCCCCCACCAACCTGGCGGCCTCGGGGGTTACGGCTGACGGCTTTACCCTCTCCTGGAACGCCGCCGCCGGCAGCACCGTCGCCGGCTACAATGTATTCATTGACAATGTCCTGAGCGGTACGACTGCGTCCACGACGTACAACGTGTCTTCGTTAACGGCCGGCACCACCTACCAGGTCACCGTGAAGACCCGGGATGCCGCGGGAAGTCAATCCGACCCGAGTGTGCCCCTGCTGGTGAAAACCACGCCCATTTCCACGGACCGTACGGACCCGGTCGGCTCGGGCATCATCACCGCCAGAGGGGGTGGAAACAGGGAAAAAGCATTTGACAACAATGCGGACACCCAATGGGTTGACGAACAAGCCACGTCGTGGATTCAGTTCCGGTTCAACGGCTCCGAAAGGTACGCCGTGTCCAGGTATACGATCACTTCGGCGGCGGGCGACCGAAAAACGGCGGCTTCCGATCCCCGGAACTGGACGCTGTACGGTACGAATGCGGCCAACCCCACCTTCCCGCGGGATTACGTGGCGGTGGATGCCCGGGCCAGCGTAACGTTCGGCAGCCGGAAGCAGAAACAAACGTTCACACTTGCCAACACGACCGAGTACAGCGCCTACCGCCTGCAAATTACGGCCAACAACGGGGCAAAAGACATCCAGGTGGGCGAAATCGAACTGTTTGCGCCGCCCCGGCTGGTTCCCGTCACCGGCGTTGCCATCACGACGCAACTGAATTCCCTGGAGATCGAAAAGCAGCAACTGTTCGCGGCCACGGTGAGTCCCTCCACGGCCTTCCAGGGCGTTACCTGGGAAACCAGCAACCCGGCCGTCGCTACCGTTGACAACAACGGCCTGGTCACCGCCGTGGCGCCGGGAACGGTCACCCTCACGGCCCGGTCCCAGCAAGATGGTACCCAAACGGCGGCCAGAACCATTGCCGTCACCCCGGTTGCGGTCACCGGGGTAGCGATAGCCGCCGCCCCGGATTTTCTCGAAGTCGAAAAGCAACAATTGCTGTCGGCCAGCGTGAGTCCCGCCAAAGCCTCCCAGGGCATTGCGTGGGAAACCAGCAACCCGGCGGTTGCTACGGTTGACAACAGCGGCCTGGTCACCGGCGTGGCCCCCGGCATGGTTATCATTACGGCCCGGTCGCAGCAGGACAGCACCAAAACCGCCGCCAAAACCATTGCCGTCACCGCTTACGCGGAACTGGAAAAGTGGGAGAACATCGGCGGTACGGCCGTATCGAACATTCCCGTGAACACGGCGCCGACCCGTACGACCCGCATCCCGACGCTGGAAAGCACGGCTACCGGTGACAACTACGGCGTGCGGATCAGGGGATACATCATTCCGGCGGCAACCGGCACCTACTATTTTTCCATCGCTTCGGATGACGAAGGACAGTTTTGGTTGAGCACCAGTGACCAGCCGGCAGCCCTCGGTACCGCGCCGTTCATCGGGATCAAGGGCTGGACCTCCCCGAGGGAATGGAACAAAGCCGTCGAGACCAACCAAAGGGCGTCCCGGTTCCTGCAAGGGGGCACCCGGTATTACTTCGAGGCGCTGATGAAAGAAGGCTACGGCGGGGACAACCTGTCCGTTGGCTGCACCACCAACAGCAGCTACGCCAACATGGGCGTGATCGGAACCGGCATCAGCGGGATGGTAATTGCGCCTTATCTCCCTGCCGGTGCCAGGGTTGCCGCGAATGCAAAGCCGGCGAACGCAGCGGGAGCCGGTGGAAACGTGACGGTGTTCCCCAACCCGGTTACGGAGGGCTGGTTCAACCTGGCACTGGACGCTGCCACGGCGGATCAGCCGTTAAAGGTCATCATCACTGACCTTGCCGGCAGAAAGGTCCGGGAAACCACATTTACCGGCAATGGGGGTGCCCACCGCATCGAAGCGGGCCACCTGGCCCCGGGCCTGTACCTGGTCACCACCCTCAGCGGCGAGGCGCGGTGGGTGCATAAAATCCAGGTCAGCAACTAGCCCGGCCGGCAACGGCCGGAAGCAGCGCTGGTGACCATTGAAGGGCATGAAAAAAGCCGCTTATTTTCGAAATAAGCGGCTTTTTTTGTGGACCGGGTGATTACAATTTCCGTATCCGTTCGGTGAAGTAGCCGGTTACCCTGCCTGCTTGTTTTCTACAGCAGCAGTTGCTGAACCAGCGGTTTGGGTGGTAGCGGTATGGTGGCCGTCCCACGGAAGCCGTATCAAATCGCCTTGCTTGAGGGTGCTCAGTAAGGAAAAGTATGCTGGAGTAAGTCAGCCTGTCACAGATAATGAGCTTTTGATTCGTGAGCCATACCCGGCCGGGATGACCATTCGAGAATAGCTTTTCGACTGTTAACAATACCCCATTCACCCATCAAAATCATCCCGGCAAAGGGCCTTTACTTCGAGACAAATCGCATTCACCTTACCATATACCCCTGTTTTCAGGGTATTTATCCGCTTTCCAGGGTGTCGCAAACAATTTTTACATTTCTTTTACATTCTTTTACAAGCCCTTAACCAGCACTTGGCACAAAGGTTAGTACGTTTGCTTGTGGGTTATCACAAAACAAGAAATGATGAAATACGCACAAGTTTTTACTTTTCTCACAATATTATTTTTTGACACTGCCTGCAACGGGCCGGATAAAAAAGGCTTGCCAAAAGAAAAGGTTGCGCATCGAAAACTTGTAAAAACAATAGGTTCGCCTATTTATAGTGTTCGAAGTGGCATGCAGGACAAAGCCGGCAACCTTTGGTTCGGCACCTGGGGAAATGGTCTTTATAAATATGACGGGAAATCATTTAGTCAATTTTTAGTAGCCGATGGGCTAAACAGTAATAAAGTTTATTGCATTTTAGAAGACAGAGATGGTAAAATATGGATAGGTACTGAGGCGGGGCTTTGTCTTTACGATGGTAAAACATTTACCAACATCCAGATTCCTTTACCCAAAAACCTGCCTCCCAATAAGAACCCCGTTCATCGCAAGCATTGGGTATACAGTATCATGCAAGCAAAAAGCGGAAAACTATGGTTCGCAACAATAGATGGTGTTTATATCTACGATGGCAAATCCTTTACTCTGTTTATAATTAATGAGGCCGCAAATGGCTTTTTGACCAGTAACGATAAAGCGGAACGTATTTTAGAAGATAATGCAGGCAACATTTGGTTTGGAGGACGAACCAACAAAGGTGTGTATCGATATGATGGTAAATCTGTAATCAACATTGAACTACCAGAAATAAGTTTGATTCGACCCGATTCGGTTCGAATCAGTCATAATTGGGCATGGCCTCAATTGCAAGACAAAAACGGGAATATTTGGTTCAGCAATTGGGTTGGGGCCTACCGGTATGATGGCAAATCATTTACAAGTTTTACAAAAAAAGATGGTTTATCCGGTGACATGGTTGCCCGAATCATAGAAGACAAAAAGGGAAACCTTTGGTTTGGTGGTGCTGGACTTAGCCGTTACGATGGCAAATCCTTCACTCGTTTTACACCAAAAGAGGGACTCATCACTCGGAGAGTCTGGTCAATTTGGGAGGATAAAACTGGAAATCTATGGATTGGTGGTGATGGTGGCAGTTCCCTTTACGATGGAAAAACATTGTTGGCATTTTTTTGGACAAAGTGAGGCAGTTCGTCATACCCGAGCACATCCTGCTCAGTAACATGTCTTAACAATCTGAATCGTATGCTCTTTACTACTTTCTGACTAAGTTGCCAGTTTCCAAAATCAGTCACCCTTTAACCATTACCCGTTGGTCATGTAATAGTCGTTGCCCATCACGCAGCGGGCTTTTACCTGGTTCTGCAAAAACCAGTGGTACTCCTGCCGGCTCATGCCGTTCTCCATCAGGTATTCGTACACGGTAGCCCGGATCGGGTAGCCGTAGGTCAGGTCGAGGGATAAAAAACGCTTTTCGTTGAGGAAGTGGACCAGCGGGTAACAACTCGGCTCGTCGGCGTGGAAGTAGCCCTGCCGCAGTTGTCCGTGCATCCGCAGCGTTACGGGTACTTCCAGTCCCTGGAAGGGCTCCCCCGTCTGGTACACCCGCCGGATCAGGTCCAGTACCGGCTGGCCCCGGAGTTCGGGCAGTACCTCGACCACGGGTTTTCCGATTACCTCCCCGGCGTGTTCCTTGCCGATGACGGGCAGCATGGAGGCATTGATGCTTTCAAATACCTGGTCAGGGCCGCGGGTCAGGCCAATGGCTACGGGAGCCTGCGCCACCAGCGTGCCGAACCGTTCTTCACTTTCCTGCACCTTTTGCCGGGCCAGCACGGCTTCGGTTACGTCGGCCGTCGAGTGGAGCAGAAACAGCACTTCGCCGGCCGGGCTCAGTACGGGCGTGTTGCGGGCCTGCCAGTAGCGGACCTGGAAGTTTCCCTGCCCAATGGGCAGGTCGTAGCGCACCAGGGGCATTTGATCCGGCTCCCTGGTGTCAATTGCCCGTTGCAGGGAAGTTCTCAGGCTTTCAGGGCCGGCAACCTGGGGGGCGCCCGGGTTTTGGGGGTACACTTCAAAGACCCCTTTGCCCACTACGTCTTCCCGCCGGCGACCAGTCAGGCGCAACATTTCCTCGCTGACGCCCAGAATCGGGTAGCGGGGAGGATCAACGCATTGTGCGGGAAGGATCAACGCATTGTATTGGGGAAACGTTTCCCGCCCTTCTTACTAATTAAGAGGATCCGGATCATCTTTTCGTCGCCTGGTTGAAGAAGCGAACCGGCTTTTTTGCCCTCATCCCGGAGCTTCCCATGTTCTTGTTGCCAGGGCTTGTACGTGCCCGGGTGGGCAAGGATGCGCTTGGCCCCGGCGGCTTAACGGGTGGACGTGGTTTCAATGAAAACCTTCATCAGAAGACAGCCGCACATTCAGCCCCGTGAGGTGCGCTTACTATCCTTTGCCGGGCCGGATCAGGGCGTTTTCCTCCCCGGAATCCTTTTTTCCTTCGGATTACCCCAATGGAAACCGGTATGGACCTGTTTTTCAAAACTGCACTCCTAATTTCTGAAACCCCTTCACATCCCGCTGGTTTGTACGGATACCTGGTAGGATAAATGCAATCTGGTGGCGTTTAATAGACACTGTCTCATTCAACTCCTGCATCAGTTCCATCCCGTTCATCACCGGCATAAAGTGGTCAGGAATGACAAGTTCGGGCAAAGGTTTATCCTCAAGCGCTGAGGGATGCAGGTAACTATACGCCTGCCGTTGACTAAAACCGTGATTTCATAAAACCTTCCGGTGCATTGGCTGGCCCCTCTGCAAGCTATTCCAGCAAACCGTGCGCGGCGGCGTAGAGAATCAAGGTAGCCGTGTTGTTGGCACCCGTTTTTTCCAGCAGGTTCTGGCGGTGGGTTTCCACGGTCCGCCGGCTGTTGAAGAGCATTTCGGCGATCTGTTGGTTGGTATGGCCTTTGGCAATGAGCCGCAGCACCTCCAGTTCCCGCGGCGAAACGGAGGCGGCCAGTGGCTGAGCGGCCGTTTTCTGGGGGGGCTCCGCGGGGTCACCCGCCGCCAGGGCAGCCGTAGCGCCGCTGGCAGCCTGGCTGCCCTGGTGTAGCAGCAGCTTGGTGAGATCGGTACTGAAGTACTCATTGCCTTGGTGAATCGTGCGAATGGCGTGGAGGAGTTCCTTGTGGCCGCTGCTCTTGAGCAGGTACCCCTGCGCCCCGGCCGCAAGGGCTTCCCTGACCCACTGCGCGTTGTCGGCCATGGTGAGCATGAGCACCTTCACCCCTGAGAAGCGTTCGCGTACCTGACGGGTGGTTGCAATGCCGTTGCCTTCGGGCATGTCAATGTCCATGAGCACTACGTCTGCTGTTGTAGTTTCCAGCAAGGTGAGCACCTGCTGGCCGGTAGCGGCTTCTGCCACCACCTGCATGTCTTCGGCCTGCCCGCTGAGCAGCGACTTTAGGCCGTCGCGGACCAGCTTGTGGTCATCGGCCAGTAACACCTGTATCATAGGACTTGTTGCGTAGCGTACGCCGGTTTCTCTGCGTAAGTGATTTATCTCCATGCTTCTACCGGCTGCCCCGTGAAAGATGCCTACGGATATGCCAAAAACAAGTACGTCTTTTTTGCCGAAAAAATACGCAATCATGAAAGGCTTCACCCCAAGCCATACGCGAAGCGTCTTATGGATAGAATAGCTCTGCATCGGTTGCGGCCGCAAAGCCCTTTACGTGCCTTTCCCCAGCGGCAGGGAGATGGTCACCAAAGTGCCTTTCCCGGGCCTGGAGTCAATCTCCAGGCGGCCCCCCAGCAACTTGACCCGGTCTTCGATGATACTCATGCCAATGCCCTTGCCCGGCCTTTGCCCCCGCTGCGCCGCCGGCTCAATCCCTTTGCCGTTGTCCTGGGCTTCCAGGTAAACAACGTCTCGGTCCTTGCTTACCTCCAGCCGGGCCCGGGTAGCCCCCGAATGCCTGACGATGTTGTTGAGAAGTTCCTGTCCCATGCGGTAGAGGGCCGTTTCCAACTGCGGCGACAAGCGTTCCGGGAAGCAGTGGCAATCAAGCTGGATGCCGGTACGGGCAAAGCGGCTGCAGAACTCCTCAGTGGCTTTCTGGAGGCCAAACTCCTTGAGCAGCACGGGCACCAGTTCGTGGGACACGCGCCGGGTCTCCACGATGGCTTCGGTAAGCAGGGCTTCCGTCGTGAGAAGCCTTGCTTCCACTTCCGGCTTGCGGTCCGGCAGGGCCGCCAGGTTCACCCCGGCCAGATTGAGCTTGGTGGCGTAGAGAATCTGGCCCACCCCGTTGTGGAGCGATTCGGATATACGCCTTCGTTCTTCTTCCTGGGCCTCCAGAATGGCATTGAGCAGTTGTTGCTGCTGCTGGAGGTGCATTCGAAGGTTCTCCTGCTCGAGTCGCTTCACCTCGGACAGATCCACGTCTACCCCAAGCATTTTCCCAACCCCTTCTTGCGGATCAGGCTGCACAATGGCTTTGATTTTCAGCGTCACTTCCTGGCCATCCACTTTGATGCGCAGGGTTTCCTGGAAGGGACGGTGCTGTTTGATCTTTTCCACGATCTTCCGGGCTACCGGCAAGTCTTCCTCTACCGCGTAGTCCAGGTACGTCTCCACGCGGATCGGGCTGCCGGTGGGTAAGCCAAACAAGCCGTACATGCCTGCACTCCAGGTAAAACTCCCCGTAGACATATCGTACTCCCAGCTGCCCATCCGGGCTACCTGCTCGGCTTGCCCAAGAACCTGGTAGCTTTTCAGCAGTTCCCCCTCGGCTTCTTTCCGGGCCGTCACGTCCTGCGACACGCTCAGAATCCGGGTGGCGGCCCCCGTGGCCGGGTCGCGCGCAAATACGCTGCCCCGTACGTGAAACCAGCGCCAGTGGTCCGCGTTGAACCGGGCCCGGTAGCTGTACGTGGCGATTTCGTGGTCGGCCAGCGCGGCGGCCCGCACGAAGTAGTCCGGCAGCAGGGCCGCGTCGTCGGGGTGCATGCGCAGCAGGTCGGTCTGCTGCTCGAGCGGGACGTGCAGCACCTTTTCGCGCTCAAAGCCCGGCGTCTCGTGCGGGTCGCGGTTGATGTAGAGAACCTGGCCCGAGGGCAGCTCCGTCACCGTCATCAGGTCGGGCAGGGTTTCGTTGACGCGGGCGATGAAGTGGGCCTGTTCCCGGATTTTCTCCTCGGCCAGCTTGCGCTCGGTGATATCCAGGTTGGTAACGACCACCCCATCGTCCAGCTTCACGAACTGGCTGGCGTACCATTTGTTGAAGCCTTCGTGGGGGTAGTAGTACTCAAGCCCGGCCGGCTCGCCGGTTTCCAGCACGCCCAGCATCAGCTCGTAAATGCGGGTGCGCCTGACGCCGGGGTATTCCTGGGAGTATAACTTGCCTACGAGGTCGGTGCGGCCGGTTTCTCTGGCCAGTTCCCGGTTGCCCATCACAATGCGGAAGTCCTGCACGGTGCCCGCCTCGTCGCGCACGGCCCGCAGCACCATCATGATGATCAGGCTGGTATCGAACACCGATTGCAGCAGCTCCTGGCTTTCGCGCAGGGCCTGGGTGCGCTCGGCCACCAAAGCTTCCAGCGAGGCGTTGTCGGCTACCATGGCCGCCTCGGCCAGCTTGAGCTGGTGGATGTCGGTGGCCGCGCCGAAGCATTCGGCTACCCGGCCCTGCTCGTCGCGGAAGGGCAGGGCCTGCACCTGAAACCAACGGTACTCGCCCGCGGCGGAGCGGATGCGGTGCTCCTGCTGCAGGCGCTGCCCGCTCAGCACCGCCGCGTGGTAGCGCCGCACCGAGTGGGCCTGGTCGTCGGGGTGGACGGCGGCGGCCCAACCGTACGCGGCGGCTTCGGCCGGCGTCTGGCCGGTGTATTCGTACCAGCGCTGGTTGTACCAGTTGGTCTCGCCCTGGGCGTCGCTGCGCCAGAGCAGGTCGGGCACCAGGTTGACCACCGTGCGAAACTGCTCCTCCGACTGCTGCAGGGCTTGTTGGGCCTGCTTGCGGGTGGTGATGTCGAACACCACGCCCGCCATGCGGCGCGTGTCGCCGGCGGGCCCCACTTCCATCGCCTGGCCGTAGTTGCTCATCCAGCGGGTCTGGCCGTCGTCAGCCCGCACGATGCGGAACTCAGCGTCGAATGCGTGCTGCTGCGCTACGGCCGCCTGCAGCCGCTGCCATACCCACTCCCGGTCGGCCGGGTGCAGCTGGCGGGCAAAGTCCTCGGGCCTAACCGGACCGGGCGTGGGCTCGCGCCCCAGCAAGGCAAAGTGCCGGTGGTTCCAGTGAATCTCATTGGTCGGCAGGTTCCAGTCCCAGGTGCCCATGTCGGCCGCTTCGGTGGCCAGGCGCAGGCGCTGCTCACTTTCCTGCAGGGCTTGTTCGGCGCGGGCGCGTTCGAGGCGCGGGAAAATGCGGTTGGAAAGTTCGCGGAATAGCTCGATTTCATCGTCTTGCCACTGGCGGGGTTGTGAATCGGTAATGGCAAGATTATTCGTCCACCCGCCCTGGCGGTGAAACGGCACGTTCACGTAGGCGGCGATGCCAAGTCTCGTATGGTCCCTGCCCTCGATGCGCGGGTCGGTAAGCGTGTCGTGGACGATCAACACTTCTCCGGCTCTGCCCGCGCGGGATAATTCTTCGTTCATAAAATCGGAAAGGCGCAGCGTGTGGGAACGCAGCCCCGGCACGTTGGTCGTGCTCCAGGCGTCAAACACCGTGATTTCGCCCCGCGCGTCGTCCACGTCCACGAACGAACAGGATTTGACCCGGAGATAGGCACCGATTTTGGCGCCGACCGTAGCCATAATTTCTTCAACGGTCGAAAGACGCGACATTTGATCGGCGACATCGACCAGGAAAGCCGCGTTCGCTTCCCGGCGTTTTCGTTCGGTGATGTCCCTGAAGAGTACGGCCACCTTTCGGCTGTGCTGGTCGCCAACTTTGAACGCGTAGAGCGTATACCATTTCCGGGCGGACCCGTCGTATTGTTCGAGTCGCTCCGCCTGGCCGGACCGGGCGACCCGGCCAAAAATTTCGCACCAACGGGCTTCATTGCCGGGACTTATTTCCTTCAACCGCCGGCCGGTAAAATCTTCCCCGACGATGCGGGTAGCCGCCGGATTGGCTTCCTGGTAATAGATATCTACCGGCGAACCGGCCTGGTCAAAAACTACCTCACAGAGGAAGAAGCCTTCGTCCATGGCCTCAAACAGGGTGCGGTACTTTTCTTCTGATTCCCGCAGCGCTTCTTCCGCCCGTTTCCGGTCCGAAATGTCCGTGGAAAACACCAGGACCGAATCCACCTCCCCCGCTTCATTGTATTCAGGCACCATCCGCGAGAGGATGTACCCTTTTCCCCCGGGCATGGCATACTCCAGGGTGTGCCGGGTTTGGTGGGCAAACACATAGGCCAGGTGCTCATCAAATAGAGCACACAGTGCATCCGGCAGCCCCAGTTCCCGGTAGGTGCTGCCGGGAAAATCCTCCGCCCGGATCCCCGTAAACTGCTCAATGCGCGGACTGGCGTACAGGTACCGGTAGTCTTTGCCGTGCCGGGTAATGACATCCGGGGCGTTTTGGGCCAGCGAACGAAACCGGGCTTCACTGGCTTCAACGGCCTGACGGGCCACAACCTGCCCGGTTACGTCGGTGGCCAGGTGGATCACGCCGGTGACCACGCCTTCTTCAATCAAAGGGGTATAAGAGACATTAAAAAAGTGCTGCTCGAGCTTTTCACCGGCCCGCAGGCTGACGGGCACTTCATTTCCCTGAAAGGGCTCCCCGGTGTCTGCTACCTTTCTGGCAATGGCCAGCATGGGCTGGTCTTCCACCTCCGGCAATGCCTCTGCCATTTTTTTGCCCAGTACCTCTGCTGCCTGCGCTTTGCCCATGATCCCAAGCATGGCGGCATTGATGCTTTCGATCACCCCCTCCCCGCCCCTGGTCAGGCAAAACGCCACGGGTGCCTGCCCGACCAAGTGACGAAAGCAGGATTCGCTTTCTTCCAGCCTTTTATTTGTTTTCTCCTGCAGGGAGTGGATCAGGTAGCGCACTTCCCCCGCCTGATCCAGCACGGGCTTGGTGCAAGACGACCCGTACCGGGCTTCAAACACCCCACCTGCCTTAGATACCTCGTAGCGCACCAACGGCAGGTGATCAGGCTGGCCGGTCCGGATGGCTTTTTCCAGGGAGCCCCTCAGCGCAGCAGGTCCGGTGGCGGTGACCGCACCCGGATGTTCCGGATATGCTTCAAACACACTTTTTCCCACCATTTGTTCTCTTTCCCGGCCCGTGATGCGCAGCAGCTCATCACTTATGGCCAAGATGGTGTAATCAGGGGAATCAGGTTCAAGAATTAAAAAATGGCCGGGTAAGGCTTCAAAAATGGTTTTAAACTCCACCGTCTTCTCTCTCACGGAACGCAAATGTTTTGGTAGCTGATGCGCTAGAGATTGAAGTTACAGAATTGCCTTTGAAGCGCTTGGGTAGCCCTGCAAACAATCTTCGTAAGTGAACCGGTTTTGCCAGTGGTTGAAAAACGGCCCGGCTGGTGGCAGCGAAAGGCGGAGCACAGTCCGCGAAAAAACCCCGGTTTTCCAGGCAGCGCCGAAATCGAAAAACTGACCTTTTCTGATACGCTTCCCGTCCAGATACTGAAACAGGGATGGACTGCTCCCGCCTTCTCCCGAATTGAGCCTTTTTCGTTACGGTTCCTGGTCCTAAACTGGTCTTAACTTTTTTTATTGGGAATCACTCAATTGTTAACTGGCCGAAAAGCAGGGTGGTCCTGGTTTACAAGTCTTCCAGGGAAAACTCCTGCAGGTAGTTTTCCAGCTTATTGGGGTCTAGCACCGGGGTGATGAGCTTGATTTTGTCCTGGTTTACTTCGTACCAAACCTCAATCAGGTATTCGCCCATGCTATATAAGTGCAACGCATACCGCTCCTGGTACTTGCTCAGCAGGTAGGTGCCCTTCTGCCACATCAGCTGCTCACGTTTGGGAAGGGGAAGTTTCAGGAATTGGAGGGGAGAAATCATCAGTCACGGGTTGGGTGGAGAATCATTGCTTGCTACCGGCTGAAAAAAAATCAGGCGCCGGGTTCCGGTTCCGGGGCCGGCCAGAGTCCGGAGGGGATCTGGGATTGTACCAGTAGTAGTTGCAAAAAGAGCACTTCTGATTTACATCCGCCGGCCAAATAAATACGGGTTTTTGGGTTCGGTATTTTATTCCGTGACCGTGCCTAGCGTACTACACGTCACCCGAGCCGTAATTTTCAACAAGTCGCCACAGCATCCGGGATAGCGTTTAGCCGTGGAAGTGGACTTTTTGGGAACCGCTACAAAATTAAGTAGTGCCTTGGTTTTCCTCGCTTTCCACTCGAATCTTGCCTGGGTACGACTCAACCACCCGTTTGACAGTGGAAAGACCAAGGCTAGTGGTTTCTTTTCCCTTCAGGCCCGGTCGGCGGGCCTGAAGGGAAATCAGTCAAAGAGCTGTGTTTGTAAGGCTTTGGGAATACCGATACCATCCAATGAAAAATTGACGAAAGTCCATAACATAGTAAAAAATCATTTATTGTACTTTCTGTAGCAGATGGCCCCTACCGGTAACTCTCCTGCGGCTGGGCTTGTTCGTTGCTGCGACCGGAAACTTCTGCCGCTTTCCATTCTACTTCCTGGCAGTACCGGCCCAGGGCATCTTCCAGGGTGGGCAGCAACCGCCCCCGTTCACTGTCAAGTACCGTGTTCATTTTAAATGGGGAATCTCCCCGCGACCCTTCCGGCTTAGCCGTTCCAATCAGATCCGTATCGAGCCCCAGTAGTTCGGCGGCTCCTTTCACGAGTCCCGCCCAGGTGACTGCCCCCGGGCTTGCCAGGTGCCAAATGCCGTTTTCTCCATCCACCAGCAGGTCAAGGCAGGTATGCACCAGGTCAGGCAGGTACGTGGGGGAATGCACGTGGTGATCGGGCAGGTACACGCAGTTTCCCGCCTGCAACTGCGCCAGTGCGCGGGTCAGCGGATTGACTTTGTCCCAGGTACCGAAGAAGGCTCCCGTCCGGATCACCAGTGCCCCCGGATACACGCGCAGGACTCCTTTCTCGGCTTCCGCTTTACTCCTCCCGTACGCGCTGGTGGGCGTTACCGGATCACTTTCCAGGTAAGGAATGCTTTTATGGCCGTCAAATACCTGGTCGGCCGAAAAGTTGAGCAGTGCGATGCCCCGTTTCCGGCAAGCCTCCGCTAATCGTACGGCCCCTATCGTATTGACCTCAACGCAAGTTTGCGGCTCGCTTTCAGCCCGCTCCGGGCAGGTGTATCCGGCAGCGTTGATGAGTGCCCAGGGCTGGAGGCCATCCAGGACCCGTTCCACCGCGGCGGCATCCGTAATGTCCAGCTCCTGCCGCCTCAGCAGGCGGTAGGGAATGCCTCTTTCGGCGCACAGCCGGGCAAACGCCTGGCCCAGCGTACCGGTAGCGCCGGTGATGACAACTGGTCTGACCGGTAAGCAACCCTCCGGGCCGGCGTAGCTGGTGATGCCGGCCAGAAAGTCTTTCCGGAAGGCCGGGTTTACGTTGTGGTTCCAGTAGGCCCTGGTGCCGTTGCCAAACCGGTATTTCTCGTCCGTTTCCATTCCCGTGCTGCCGCCGGGGAATGGGTAGGCGAACCGGTCCTGGCGCTGCCACCAGCCCGGCAGTTCGAGCAGGGGATGCCCAAATTGCTCACCCCGCGACAAGTGCGAGATCATTTGGGCCAATGCCGTGGGCCGGGGCTCGGGTCCGCGCACGTCGAACACGCCGGGCTCGTAGTAACCCTCGGTGCGCGTTACCAGGTTGATCCAATCGAACGTACCCAGCAGCGACCAGGCCGTGACGGCGCAGATGTTCACCCCCTCTTCCCGCAGCCGCACGGCCATGCCGAACGTGTGTTGCAGCCAGCGCAGTTGTTCCTCACGGGGACCGCAGATGTGTACCTCCGTCACGGCAACGGGCAACCCGTAGCGGTCCCAGGTTTTTCTCAGCAGCGTGTAGTGGCCGGCGTAATGGGTCGGTCAGGAATGCCCGGCCGGGGTGGCTGGTGGTGGATTGCACCGACAAGGTAGCCGGCGCGCTGGCCGTCGTGGCACGGCTGCTGAAGGAGGAGAACGCTACCCCGCCTGCGGGAAATTCCGCCCCTGCTGGTGGGCAAGCGCAGAACCGGTCGGCCGCTACGGCTACCGTATATGCGGGTAGTCGTCCTGATCAGCGCCATGACCAGGTCAAAGGGATAGAAAAAACTTCCACCCTTGAGCACGCCGTACCGAGTGGCAGCTAGCCCCTGCGGAACCGATATAGCGTGCGTCACAACTTGTCGGAAATGAATTGGACCGAGAAACCTTTCGGGTTTTGGAAACCCGGAAGGTTGATTATCAATTTCGCGTGCGGATCCGTTACCCGCACCCGCGGTTTGATCAACTCCCGCCGGCACCCGCCTGGGCTACCCCGAGGGAAACCGGTAACGGCTCAATTCCCAGTTCCGGCTTGTGGGTGAACACGGAAGCGGCAAAGCGGGTGTGCTCACTTTTAGGCGCTTTCATGGTTCGCTTGAGCACGAAGTCAAACAGGAGCGGGTTTTTGTGGTAAATCTCCCGCAACGGCTGCTGTTGGGCTTCCCGGAGGTAGCCCAGCTTGACGAGCAGTTGGGTGGAGATGACCGCGTTAATGGCCGGCAAGGGATAGTCACTGCCGTAGACCAGGCGGGAGTGCAGGTCAGTCCGTTTGAGCATCGTAGCCAGTGAAATGCCTGCCCGGTTGATTTCCGTTACGGCCGCAATGTCGCCGTAGAGCAGCCCTTCGTAGCGGGGTTCCTCCATGAGCCGGAGGAAAAGCTTGTAGTTCTTGACCAGTTTGCGGCTAGGCGCGTCGGTGTCGGGGTTGCTGCCCAGCCCGGCGCAGTGGGCCATGATCACTTTTAGCCCCATCTCCAGCGGCCGGCGCCACAGCAGCGGGTTGTTGAGGGGCATGAACTTG
Organism: uncultured Cytophagales bacterium; assembly: GCA_902805615.1. Lineage (GTDB taxonomy): Bacteria > Bacteroidota > Bacteroidia > Cytophagales > 172606-1 > CADCTQ01. Next base: position 675 of record CADCTQ010000652.1, on the reverse strand, counting down.
GCCACGTACAGGGTTTCTTCCTTGCCCGTGTGGGTGATGAGCACCATGCCGTACGCCTGCATCCGTTGGTAGAACGGCTCACACAAGGGGTGAGAGGCGTCCATGCCCTGCACGCCGGGCATCCACTTGAGCATCTTCACGCCCAGTTGGCCCCACTTGTCGAGCTGCTCCAACGCATCGGGCCGGTACGGGTGTACCGAGATGCAGGGCACCAACAGGTCGGGGTACTGTTGGCACAGCTCGTACACGTATTCGTTGGGAACGTACACCTTGGAATCCTTCTCGTCCAGGCGGCCATCCTCCCCGTAGCACCGGTCGAGGGCAAAGACGCACAGCTTGCCGTAGCCGGGAAAGTCCCGCACCAATCTGAGCAGCCGTTCCACGTACTGCTGGTCGGCCCGGTCCCGGTCCTCGATGCCGGCCGCGTTGATGAACAGGTTCGTTTTGGCATTGTCCACCGGGTGGAGCAGGGAAAATACGTGGGGGTTCACCCAGCAGCCCGTACCGCCCGTGCCGAGCCCGGCAAGGTGGACGTGGTAATCCCACACCTGGCCTGGCCCGATCCCTTCCAGGGCGGCGGCTACCAGTTGCCCGGCAGCCGGGCTCAGTTCTACCTGACTGGGATCTTGGGCAAAATCACCACCAATTTTGGATACGATCGGGTTTCTCATCGGG
>CADCTQ010000651.1 GCA_902805615.1 uncultured Cytophagales bacterium | reverse complement strand
ATTTCGGCCAGCCGCGGCCTCAACGCCTTCAAGGTGAGCAACTGGTTCAGCATTCCCAATTCGCTGTTCGGCATGGCCGCCGGCAGCCTCACGCAACCCATCTTCCAGCGGCGCGCCCTCAAGACCGGCGTGGAACTGGCCCGCATTGAGCGGGAAGGGGCGGTGATCCGCTTCCGGCAGTCGGTGCTGACGGCGGTGGGCGAGGTGTCGAATGCGCTGGTGAACGTGGAGAAACTGGCGGCGGGCCGCGCCATTGCCGCCGCCCGGGTGGATACGCTGCGGGGCGCCATCCACAACGCCCGGCTGCTCTTCAACAGCGGCCTGGCCAATTACCTGGAAGTGCTCACGGCCCAAAGCAACGTGTTGCAGAGCGAACTGGCCCTGGCCGACCTGGAACGGCAGCACCTGGCGGCGGTGGTGGAGCTGTACCGGGCCTTGGGCGGCGGGTGGCAGTAAAACCAAAACCGGCAAGGTTTCTAAAACCTTGCCGGTTTCCCGGCCGCCGGCTGCCAGATTGGGATTACTTTCGTTAAATTAAGGCGTCAAACGGCCCGCGCGGGGCCGGCACGACGGACGCAAAGGCAAGGTTAAGTACCCGGTGAGGCAATGAACAGATTGGAAGACAAAGATTTAGTAAAGTGCTGCGTGGAGGAGCTGAGCGAAAAGATGGGCTACGCCGATGCCGGGGCGTTGTCGCAGCGGGATTATGAGCACCTGTGCGGGGTCATCGAGGAGAAAACGGGGATTCTCATCAGCCTTTCCACCATCAAAAGAATATTTGCCGGCAAATTTGAACGGCTGCCCCAGACGGCTACGCTCAATGCGCTGACCGTGCTCCTGGGCTACGCGAACTGGCAGGATTTCAAAACCCGGAAACTGCTCGAAAATTCCCGCCGGCCCCGGCCCGTTGCTCAGCCGCTGCCGGTAGCGCCGCCGTTCGCAGCGGAACCGGCAACCCTGGCGGCCGTTACGCCAGTGGTCCCGGAAGCCGTTATGCCGCCGGCCCGGCCCGGGCGGGTGGCCGCTTTCCTCAAAGCCACGGCCGGGGTGCTGCTGGTCAGCGTGGGGGTGCTGGTGTTTTTCCTGGCGACCAAGCAGAAAGAGAAGTCGGTCGTGCCGGCCGGGGGAGCAGTGACCTTTTCGGCGCGGAAGGCCGTTGCCTCGGGCGTGCCCAACAGCGTAGTGTTCCGCTACAACGTGGACCACGTGGTTGCCGACAGCTTTTTCATCCAGCAGTCCTGGGACCCGTCGCGCCGGGTGCCCGTCGGCAAGAAAACCTACACGCTGACCGACATTTACTACGAACCGGGGTATTACCAGGCCAAGCTGATTGCCGACGGCAAGATACTCAAAGAGATACCCGTCAGCATTACCACCGAAGGCTGGATGGCCTACACCCGACCCGCTGCCGGGAAAGTGCCGCAGTACGTCAAAGGCCCGGTCGTGCGCGACGGCGTGCTGGGCATACACCCCGCGGACCTGCCGGCCGATGCCGCGGCGGCGCCCGAGGACCAGTATTCCTTCCTCTCGTTTTTCCCGCCGGCCCTGCAAGGAGATGGCGACAGTTTTACCCTCAAGGCGCGGCTCCGGATGCGGAGCCTCAAGCCGGCGCAGTGCCCGGGGATGATGGTGAGTGTACACTGCGAGGACGGGATGTATTTCTTCAAGAACACCATTCCCGGGTGCATCAGCGAGGTGGATGCCATGTTCAGCGACGCGTACGTGAGCGGGAAAAAGCAGGACTTGTCGGGAATGGGCACGGACGTATTTGGCTGGCACGCGCTGGAATTGCGGGTGTACGGCAAGCGGGCCAAGGTACTCGTGGACGGGAAGCTGGTGCTGGACACGCCGTACACCAAGCCCGCGGGTCCCGTCAAAGGCATTACGTTCGTGTCCAACGGCTTGTGCGAAGCCGACGAGGTGACGCTGCTCGATGCCGCCGGCAAGCCCACCTACCACGATGACTTTGAGGGGAGCTTTTAACAGTATGCGGTTGGCTGGTACGTGCTTAGGCTGCTGAGGCGAAGCAGAACGGGCTGGCGCGGAGTAGCGTGCTGGCGCGAAGCTTTGCTTCGTGCCGGTTATTTCTTCCGCCTCCGGCGGAACCAAGGTTGGTTCACTGGGGCGTTTGTCTGGTAATTATTCACCGTGGGTTTTCAACTTATTGTCGCGCTAATCTGCCTGTATGACAACTCTGGGCCAGCCATTCATTGACATTGGTTCCGCCAGAGGCGGAAGAAATAACCGGCACGAAGCAAAGCTTCGCGCCAGCCCGCTGCTTCGGCTCGCCAGGTGACGCTAATCACGTACGTCGGCTGCACCGGCAACACCTCAGTAGCCATGCACCGTTTGACCCGTACGGTTGCCACTGCCCCGTTCGGAATGGGGCGCCTTGCGTCCACGCCCGGACACGCCCCGTTCCGCATCGCTGCCCGAAATGCCTTTCCAGCCTTCCTGAGCACCCCGGCCCTCTCTGGCCGGTCCTTTGCTGACCCGTTTTGGGAAGCAAAGGACCGGCGCCGCCTTGGTTTGCCCCCTTTTTGAACGACGTTTGAACGCGTTATCCGGAAAGATCGCGCGAACAATGCCTTTACTTGCCGGCAAGCCGGATCATCGTGCCCATCCGAAGTGACATTTTTGACCACCCATCCTGATTTATGAAAAGCGTGAGACTGTTGCTGCTGTTCGTGCTGGCCGCCACGGCCGCCTTTGCCCAGAAGGGCAAGCCTGCCAAAGTGCCGCTCACGGCCGACAAGTGGACCTTTGCCCCCGGGAAGGTTGAGTTTGTGCAGGAGAAAGGCGCTCAGGTCATGAAAATACTTCCCGGCGCCGGGAAGGTAGTTGCCAAAGACCTCGATTTTTCGAACGGCACCATCGAGTTTGACTACCAGCCCGCCAACCCGGTATTTGCCTTTTTCTGCTTCCGGTACCAGGATGCAACGGAAACGGAGTGCTTCTACTTCCGGACGGGCCACGCCGGCAACCCCCTGGCCGGGGATGCGGTGCAATACATGCCCCTCATCGGCGGCACGGGCTTCTGGAACATGCTCGGCCACTACCAGACCAATGCGACGTTTACCCGGGACAGTTGGAACCACGTGAAGCTGGTGATGAACGGGGCCCAACTGCGCGTGTACGTCAACAGCCAAACCCGTCCGACGCTCCAGGTGGAACGAATGGAGGGCAACACTACCACCGGCACGTTTGCGTTTGACGGCGAAGCCTCCGTCGCCAACCTGGTGGTAAAGCCCGGCGAGACCGAGGGGCTTTCGCCGGACCCCGGTCCTGACCCCGTTGCGTACGACCCGCGCTACATCCGGAGCTGGGCCGTGAGTGAGCCCATGACGACCCCCGCCAAAGTGGATTTCAGCCACGAATTTCTGCCCACCCCGGCTACCCAATGGCAGGTGGTCGAAGCCGAACGCCGCGGCCTGGTGAACCTGACGCGGAACTTCGGCAAGAGCAACACCCGCCGGTTTGCCTGGCTGAAGCTCAAAATCAAGTCGGCTACGGCGCAGAAGAAAAAGGTGGACCTGGGCTTCTGCGACGAGGTGTGGGTGTTCGTGAACGGCAAAATGGCGTACCTGGACAAAAACCTGTACGGCCAGCCCACCATGAAAGAGCCCAAGGGCCGCATTTCGACCGAAAACGCGTCGTTCGCGCTGCCCCTGAAGGAAGGCGACAACGAGGTGCTGGTCGGACTGGCGAATGACTTTTACGGCTGGGGCCTCATTGCCCGGCTCGAAAACCTGGAGGGCCTGCAAATTGCGCCCGATCCCACGTTTGATGCGCGCATGGTGAAGCTTGCCGACAAGCTCATTGACATTTACGCGGGCACGTACGTGCAGCCCAACGGCAAAAACATCACCGTTACGCGGGAGCCCAACGCCATCAAATTCTCGGGGGAAGGGATGCCCACGCACGTACTGTACCCGCTGGCGGAGAACCGGTTCTTCCTCAAAGACGTGGACGTGCAAATGGAATTTGTCAGGGACGCCGCCGACAAAGTGACCAGCCTCGTAATCTACGAAAACGGCAAGCCGGTGATGGACGTGAAGCGAATCAATTGAGGTACGGAGACCGGAACGAATGGAGACCGGAGGAAGGGAGACCGGAGGGATCGGGAACGGACTTTGGCTGAACGCCGGTGGGTGTGGGTAACGAGACGGGAGAAAGGGAAAAGGGGTGTGGACGAATGCGCGCATTCGTCCACACCCCTTTTCCCTTTCTCCCGTCTCCGGTCTCCTTCATTCGGGTCTCCCGTTTGGCTTTGAACGGGAGTTGAACGCAAATTGAATGCGTTTGGATGGGGAAACCAGGCGAATTAGGGCTTTTTTGGCGGGCAGATGCATACTACGGCAATCCCTGAAAAATCACTTTCAAACCCTCATTCCCATGAAAAATGCGACGTTGATCCTGTTGTTCCTGCTGGCCGCCACGGCCGCATTTGCCCAGAAGCGTAAAGCGACTTCCGTGCCGCTCACGGCCGACAAGTGGACTTTTTCCCCGCAAAAGGTCGAGTTCACGTCCGAGGGCGGCGTGCCGGCCATGAAGATTCTGCCCGGCGGCGGCAAGGTCGTCGCCAGGGGCATTGACTTTTCGAGCGGCACCATCGAGTTCGACATCAAACTCATGAACCCGGTGTTCAACTCCTTTTACTTCCGGATGCAGGACGACAAAGAAGCGGAGTGTTTTTACTTCCGCAACGAACGGGCCGGCCACCCCGAGGCGGGCGATGCCGTGCAGTACGCCCCGATCCTGGGCGGAGCCACCCTGTGGGACGTTTTTCCCCAGTACCAGTCGGCGGCCACCTTCAGCCGCGACGCCTGGAACCACGTGAAGCTGGTGATCTCGGGGGCGCAGATGCGGGTGTACGTCAACAACCTGGCGCAGCCCACCCTCGAAGTGCCGCGGCTGGAGGGCAACCCCACCACCGGCACCCTTGCCTTCGGGGGCGAGGCCCTGGTGTCGAACCTGGTGCTCCGGCCGGGGCAGGTGGAAGACCTTCCCGCCGCCCCCGGCATTGACCTGACCCGCAACGATCCGCGCTACATCCGGCGCTGGGCCGTGAGCCAGCCGGTGGTGACGCCGGAGCACGTGGACTACAGCAACGACTTCATGCCCACGCCCGAAACGGCCTGGCAGGTGGTGGAAGCCGAACGCGGCGGACTGGTGAACCTCACCCGCCGCTTCGGCCAGAGCGACGAACGGCGTTTTACCTGGCTGAAGGTAAAGATCACGGCGGCCACGGCGGGGCGCAAAAAGGTGGACCTGGGGTTCAAAGACGAGGTGTGGGTGTTCCTCAACGGCAAGATGACCTACCTGGACAAGAACATTGAAGGCCACCCCATCATGAAGGAGCCGCAGGGCCGCTGCGCGGTGGAAAACACGTCGTTCGTGCTGCCCCTCAAGCAGGGCACCAACGAACTGCTCATCGGGCTGGCCGACCGGTTGTTCGGCTGGGGACTGATTGCCCGGCTGGAAAACATGGAAGGACTCGAAATCACGCCGGACCCCACTTTCGACCCCCGGCTGGTGAAGATTTCCGGGCAGCTGCTCGATGCGTACGCCGGCCGGTACCTGCTGCCCGACGGCAAGGCGATGATCCTGACCCGGGAGAAAGACGCCATGAAGATTTCGGGGGAAGGCGCCCCCAATGCGATGTGCTACCCGCAGGCCGAAAACCGGTTTTTCATCCGGGACATGGACCTGGAGATGGAGTTCCGCAAGGACAACGCCGACCAGGTTTCCAACCTCGTGTTCTTCTACGGAGGCAAGCAGGTGCTCGACGCGAAGCGGGAGAACTGATCCGGGGAGGGAGATGGAGCGGATAGGGTTTAGAGGATAGGTGTATTGCCAATGGAGGTTGTAGTGGGAATAACGATTCACCACAGGGACGAGGAGGGCACGGAGGAGTGCAAAGCGACCCTACCGGCAGGGATGTCTTTCTCGCCAGCGGCAGGACAGGTACGAAGACCGCATGGCGGCAGGCGTCGCATGGCGGCAGGCGTCGCATCGCGGCTCCCCTCCCCGGATGGGCCGGGGGTGGGTCAATCCATAGGCTGCGCAGCGTTTACCTTTTTGCAGCTTCGCCAATGCGGTGATTCCTCCAGGATGCGTAGTCTTTCGGTCAACCCACCCCCGGCCCCTCCGAGGAGGGGAGCCGCGATGCGACGCCTACCGCGATGCGACCCTTCGTTCTACGCTATAACCACTTTTTTCCCCCACTACAACCTTATTTGTCAGTTCAGATAGGGTTTAAACCCTATCCCCACATACACCCTATCCCATCAACCCCCCATCCCGTTCAGC
>CADCTQ010000650.1 GCA_902805615.1 uncultured Cytophagales bacterium | reverse complement strand
GCCTATCCACACACTACCTGGCTACTCACTGCTTGGCTACTCACTGCGTATCCACTAGGCAGGGCGCGAAGCTCATACATTCCCTTCGGGAATGATACCTAAAGGGAGCTAAGAAACAACCATTTGCGCAGTTTACGATTCATTCAATCATACGGATGGTCGTAAGCTGTTGCATTAAATGTGTAATCCTCTAAGAAGCTCCCGGGCCAACGAAGCACAATTATAGCTACCGCCACGCCCACACGAAGTGCTTGTCGCCCGTCCTGACGGTAAATCCTTTTTCCTTGAGAAAAGCGCAAAGGGCCGGGGTATTCTCGTTGGGCTTGGCGCCGTTGTGCGTTTCCATGGCGATCATCTTTACGCGTTGCAGCAGGTGATCGGGGCTTTGGTACAGGATTTCGTATTCGGCCCCCTCGCAATCCAGCTTCAGCAGGTCTACCTGGTCGAGCTGATAGCGGGCAAAAATGTCCGCCAGCGATACGGCTTCAACCGCGACCCGGCTGGTATTGGTATCCTCGAAGTCCGTCCGCAGGGAGGCCAGGGCGGTAAAGTTCAGGTTGGGGTTGTAATGCAGGTCTAATACGCCCTTTTTTCCGGCCACGGCCTTGTTTTCGGCCACCAGGGCTTTGCCACTGTTCAGCCCGAAGTGACGCTGCAAGTGCTTGAAGTTGGTGGGCAGCGGTTCGTAAGCGAATACCTTCAGGCCGGGCATTTGCGAAGCCATGAACAAAGCGAAAAAGCCCAGGTTCGCGCCCACGTCCACGATCACGGGCTGGGGTTTGAGGTGCGTTTTCAAAAACCGGATGTCGTACAGGTCGTCCATGAATATTTCCTTGAAAATAGCCATGATGTCGCCTTTGGGAACTTCAATGACCACGCCGTTGCCGGCGCGGAATACAACCGGGTTCTGCTTTTTGTCAATGTGTTTGGCGTACAGGTAGTTGGGCCAGTTGTGGACGTTTTTTGCCAGGTTGAGGTATTTTTTCAGCGAAAACATGCGGTCTTGGTTAAGCAGTACGTAGGACTTCGTTGCGGTGGGTTGGGCGGGCCCGCACCGCCGGCATTACAGGAGCTTCTGGTAGACGTTCACGGTATTGCGGGCGCATTGTTCCCAGGTAAAGGTGCGTGCCCGCTCCCGGCCGGCCGCCGTCAGCCGCCCTCTCAGCGCAGGGTCTTCCAGCAGCGACACCACGGCGGCGGCAATGGCATCGGGCCGGAGGGGGTCGGCGTGCAGGGCCGCCGCGCCGCTCACTTCCTGCATGGCGCCGCAATTGCTGGTCACCACCGGGCAGCCCATCCGCATCGCTTCGAGAATGGGAATGCCGAACCCTTCGTACAGCGAGGGGTACACCACGCACCGGGCGTGCCCGTACAGACCAATCAGGTCTTCGTCGCTCACAAAGCCCCGGTACAAGATCCGGTCCCGGGCGGCGCTTTCGCCAATCTTGCTCAGCATCAGGTCGGCCGCGTAGCCTTTGCCACCCGCAATCACCAGCCGCAGGTCGGGGTAGGCAGGAGCAATCAAGTCGAAGGCGGCAATGATCCGGTCCACGTTTTTGCGCTTTTCCACCGTTCCCACGAACAACAGGTAGGGAAACGGGTACGGCGCCGGCGTTGGGGCGACGGGGGCCGGGATGTGGTCCATGCCCAGGTACACCACGCTGGTGCGGGAAGCCCATTCGGGAAACCTGGCCAGGAACGCCTGCCGGGTGAATTCGGAAACGACGATGACGTGGTCGGGGCGGCCCTTGCGGAGCGAATGGACGAACTTGTCCCGGCTCTGCCGGGCGAATTGATCGCTGGTAAGCCCTTCCTCGAAGATGGCCATGTCGTGGATGGTGACTACCTTTTTGCGCGAACAGTCGGCGGGCACCCGGAAATCGGGACCGTGAAACACCTGGTAGGCGGGGGGCAGTACCCCGGCAATCAGCGGCAGGTATACCCGCGCGGGAAGTTGAACGTGCTGCCGCAGCAGGGCCCGCTTCCGGAAGCGGGATACCCGGTAGCTGGCCGAACACTCCACGCCGGGGAGCCGGGAAACCGCGAGGATGAGGTGCTTGGTGTAGACGCCGATTCCCGTCAGCTTTTCCCGCATCAGGGTGGTCACGTCGAAATGTACTTTGATCATAACGGCTTGGGGCAGCAGACGGTTAAATGGCCTGGAGCAGGCTCAGCTTCCGGTAGATGCCGTTGGAAACTTCCAGCAGTTCTTCGTGGTTGCCGCGTTCCACGATCCGGCCGTCCTTGATGACCAGGATTTCGTCGGCCTTCTGAATGGTGCTGAGGCGGTGGGCGATCACCAGCGTGGTGCGGCCCTTCATCAGGTTGGCCAGGGCTTCCTGCACCAGTTTTTCCGACTCGGTATCCAGGGCCGAAGTGGCCTCGTCGAGGATGAGGATGGGCGGGTTTTTGTACACGGCCCGGGCAATGGCGAGGCGTTGGCGCTGCCCGCCCGACAGTTTCATGCCCCGGTCACCGATGTTGGTCTGGTACCCGTTTTCGGTGCGCAGGATAAACTCGTGGGCGTTGGCAATGCGGGCGGCCTGTTCCACCTGCGCCTGCGTGGCCGCCGGGTCGCCGAAGGCGATGTTGTTGAAAATGGTATCGTTGAACAGAATGGACTCCTGCGTGACGATGCCCAGGTGCTGCCGCAGCGAATCCAGGTTGCAGTCGCGCAGGTCCACGCCGTCAATCAGGATGCCCCCTTCCGTGGGGTCGTAGAACCGGGTGAGCAGGTCGGCAATCGTGGATTTGCCGCCGCCCGATTCCCCGACCAGCGCCACCGACTTGCCCTTGGGCAGCGAGAAGCTGATGTGCTGGAGCGTTTTGGTGCCCGGCAGGTAGCCGAACGACACGTTCCGGAATTCGATGTCCCGTTCAAAGGCATTCTTCCAGACCGCACCGGGCTTGCTCTGAATGGCGGGCACCGTGTCAATCAGTTCGAACACGCGGCGGCCGGCGGCAATGCCCCGCTGCAACTGGCTGAAGGAGTTGGAGATTTCCTTGATCGGGCGCAGTACCTGCGAGAACAGGATGATGTAGGCAATGAAGGAGGCCGCGCCGAACTCGCCCGACAGGACCAGCGATCCCCCGTAGAGCAGGATGCCGGCCACCACGCTTACGCCGGCGAATTCGGAAAAAGGCGAGGCCAGTTCGCGGCGGTTGGCAAACCGGCGCAGGGCTTCGCGGTAGTGTTCGTTCTCCTGCCCGAACTTGCCCCGGATGTAGCCGAAGGCGTTGAAGCCGGCAATGATCCGGATGCCCCCGAAGGTTTCGTCGAGGATGCTCAGCAAGGTGCCCAGCGAAGCCTGTACCTCCCGGGCCTGTCCCTTCAGCCGCTTGGAAATGCCCCCGATGATGAGCCCCGATACCGGGATGATGACCAGCGTGAACATGGTGAGCTGCACCGACATGGCAAACAGGAACACGAAATACGCAACCAGGCTGACGGGCTCTTTGAAAACGGCGTTGAACACGCTGGAAATGGCGGATTCAACCTCCTGCACGTCGTTGGTGAGCCGCGACATCACGTTGCCCTTCCGTTCGTTGGCGTAGTAACTCAGGTCCAGCGCAATGGCTTTGTCGAAGGCGTCCTGCCGGAAGTTGCACACGGTGTAAGCCCGGAAATGCTCCAGCGTCCGCTGGGCCAGGTAGCGAAACAGGTTGGACAGCAGCACCGAAACGAAGATCACGGCGCACACGAATTTCAGAGCCCCCATCTTGCCGTGCTCCCGGATGATCTGCCCGAAGTAATAATTAAAGAATTGCTTGAAGAAATCGAAACTAAGCGCCGGCTCGGGCTTTTGCAGGATCTGCTGCGCCTGCGTCTCGCCGACCGTGCCGAACAACACGTCGAGCAGCGGGATGATGAGGGTGAAGTTGATGATGCCGAACAGGATGGCGAACACCGTAGCAATGGCAAAGGGAACGGCGAACTTACCGATGGGGCGGGCGTACGTGAGAAGCCGGAGCAGGATTTTCATGAATTGCGCTTCAGGAATGGGGCAAATCCCCCCGGAGGGTGCAACGTGCTTCTTACGCCGGGGGCTTGCTTTTAAAGCGTAAATATAGGCAAAAATGGGGCGGTGCCCTTTGCCCGCCGCCCCGCCGGCCGCCGCCGGGGCAACCGGGGAGCGTCCCGCGCCGTATCCCGGTGGGGAGGCCGGTGTTACCCGTCCCAAAATAGTGCGTTTGAAAAGACGCGGCTCCTGCGATTATTTAACATATTTGCCCTAATCCTTTTCCCGCTGCCTTATGCATCCAACCCAACCCACCTTAAAAAAAATCACCGCGTACGCCGCCATATTCGTTGCCCTGCTGCTGTGCGGCCAACTGCTGACCTCCTGCGTGACGGCCAAGCGGCACGAACGTTTGCAGGCGCAGTACAACGCCCTGGCCGCCGATACGGCGCGGCTGGCCCAGGAACGCCGTTCCTTTGGGGAAGACCGCCAGCGCCTCCAGGCGCAGATTGACCAGCTGACGGCCGAAAGCACGAAGCTGAAAGCCGACAGCGCCGAAGCCGGTACGCTGTACCGCCGCAACAAGGCCCTGCTCGACGACCTGTTCGAGAAGTACGAACGGCTCGACAAGTCGTACAACCAACTGCTCTCCAACAGTTCGGTGGAGGCCGGCCGCCTCGCCAGCAACCTGTCGGAGAAGGAAAAGCAACTGCTCACCATGGAGCAGAACCTGCTGACCAGCAAGGCGCAGGTGGACAAGCTGAACGTGGACTTGCAGGCCCGCGAACAACGGGTGCAGGAACTGGAAAAAATCCTGGCCGACAAGGAAAAAGCGGTCAACGACCTCCGCACCCGGGTGAGCAATGCGCTGCTTGGCTTCAAGGAAGGCGACCTGACGGTGGACATCCGCAACGGCAAGGTGTACGTGTCACTGGCCGAACAACTGCTGTTCAAGTCGGGCAGCTACACGGTGGACCCCCGCGGCGTGGATGCACTGAAAAAACTGGCGGCCGTGCTCAAGACGCAGCAAGACGTGAACGTGCTGGTGGAAGGCCACACCGACGACGTGCCCATTGCGGGCAACATCAACGGCGTGAAAAACAACTGGGACCTGAGCGTGATGCGGGCTACTTCCATCGTGGACGTGCTGGTGAAGAACGGGGCCAACCCGGGCAAACTCACCGCCGCCGGCCGCGGCGAATTCGTACCGGTGGCCCAGGGCAAAACCCCCGATGCCCGCCAGAAGAACCGCCGCACCGAAATCATCCTCACCCCGAACCTGGACGAACTGTTCCAGTTGCTGGGAAGCAATTGAGTTGAATGATTAAATGACTAAATGATTGAATGACTGATTGACAGGTAGCGGCCCGGAGTTGACAAAGGGTTCAGTCTACGCAAGCAATCAGTCATTCAATCATTTAGTCATTCAATCCTGTAGTCCTTTAATCATTTTTCCCCATCCGCATCAGGTGCGGCGACAGGCGCAGGTACACCTGGCCGGCGAGGGGATTTTTGCCGTAGACGGGGTACAGGTCCTTGTCGGGCAGGTAGAGGCTGCCCTGCACGCCGAAGCTCAGGTTGGTGTTGAGGACCCGCAGCACGGTGTAGTTGGTGCCGAGCGTAATGGCATTCACGTCGAAGGGGCCGTGGTGCTCAAAGTCATCCACCCGCAATTCATCCGCCGACTTCTGCACGAACTCGTAGCGGCCGTACACGGCGAACCGGTCCAACTGGAGGTTTGACTCAGCCGTCAGGGAATGTTCCTGGTGGTGACCGCCGGCATTGTTAAAGCCCCACACCAGCGCCGAATTGAGGTTGTAGTTGCCGGGCAGCAGCGGCAGCGCGTGCAGCACTGAGGCCGTGGTGCGCCGCACGTTTTCGCCGGGCTCCAGCGGCTCCGGGCTCTTGATGTACGCCTGCGACGCCTGCAAGGCCAGTTGCGGGTGCGGGTTCACCGACAGCCGGTAGGAATACGAGTCGAAGCGGGGCTTGTCGAAGCCGTAGCGGGCCTCGCCGGGTTCGCGGCCCGTAAACACCGATCCTTCCACCTTGAAGATTTTGTACCGCACGCCCAGCGTAGCCACCCCGAAGGTGATGTGCGTGGCGTCCTGCCAGTGGTGACCCAAGGGCGAATCGAGGTTGTTCTGGGCCGAAGGGCGGTGCATGAAGGCCACCGGGCCCAACGCTGGTTCGCCGGGGTACGCCAGGTAGGCAAACGCATCGAGGTCCTTGTTGAGCATGTGCGTGTAGCCCACCGACAGCTCGGAGAAGAAATTGTGCGGGTGCTGCCGGTCCACCAGCGGCCGGCCCTGGTAGGTTTCGCCGGTCTGGAACAGGAGCGGGTACCCGGCGCCGCC
>CADCTQ010000649.1 GCA_902805615.1 uncultured Cytophagales bacterium | reverse complement strand
GTGGTCCCCAATGCTCTGGGCAATGGTCAGGTTGTGCGTGATGAAAAAGATGGATAGCCCCCCCTGCTTCAGGTTGGTCAAATAGCTGGCGATCTTCTGGGATTGGAAAATGTCAATGGACGAAGTAATCTCGTCGAGTAGCAAGTACTTGGGTTTAAGGATAAGCGCCCGGGCAATGGCAACGCGCTGCTTCTGGCCGAGCGACGACTGGTTGGGATAAAGATTGAGCGACTTCCTGATGTCGAGGAAATGGGCCAGTTCCTCCAGGTCTTTTTCCTGCTGCTTATGGGCATTCCCCGTCGCCAGCAGGATGTTTTCCCGGTTGGTGAGGTGCGGCCACAAAAACAACTGCTGAAAAACCACGGTCAGCTTCGGGTAGATTACGCCCAGGTGCTGCTTGCCGGGGAACCGGAATGCCGTCCCGTCAATCGTCAGGGTACCGCGGTCGGGCGGGTCCAGCAAAGCCAGGCACCGGAGCAGGGTGGTCTTGCCCACGCCGCTTTTGCCCAGCAGCACCGACACTTTCCCTTCCTCCAACGTAAACGTGGCCTCTTCCAGCACCATCGTGTTTCCGAATGACTTACTGATCCGATCACATACAATCATCATTTCTCCGATAAATCCCGTGCGTATTTTTTAGTCAGGTAGTTGGACAGCAGAATCAGCGGCAGCGAGATCAACAGGAAGAATAACGCCAGGGCCGTGTAGATTTCAACCGGCCGGTAGACCTGCGCGTTGACGCGCTGGGCTACCCGGAATAGTTCATTGACGGAAATCAGGCTGGCGAAAAGGGTCAGGTGCAAAATGTTTACCTGGCTCATGAGGATGCCCGGAAACACGTTTCTCAGGATGAGCGGCAACTCGATCCTGAGAAACGCAGTCGGCTTGCCGATGCCGCACACGGTGGCCGCTTCCAGGTACTGCCGGGGCAGGTTGGCAATGCCGGCCGCTACCACGTTGCTCACGGCAAACGTGTTGATCAGCGCCAGGATGAAAGCGCTGGTGTAAAACGGGTCAATGCGCAGGTCCAGGGAATACTGCAACGGATAGTGAAACCAAAACAGCAGCACCAGCACCGGGATGCTGGATATGAGATAGCTGAACGTTTTGTTGAAGAAGTTGAAAAGCCGGCTTTTTGCCGACGCGTACCCCAGGAGTGCGCCCAGCAGAATGCCGATGGACCAGGCAATCCCGCACAACTGGAGGGTCACGGCCAGCCCTTGCCGGAAGGCGGGTATGTTCCGGGCAACGATTTCCAGCATATTATTGGCGGTAAGGGACGGCGACCCGGTAAAAGGAGTTGGGGGACTTTTCGTATTTGGCCAGTACTTTCTCAATAAAACCGCTGTTGTGCAATTCTTCCAGCGCAATGTTGAGGGTAGTCAGCAGTTCGTAGTCACTTTTGCCAACGGCCATGGTATTGGGAAACACCCTTACCGGTTTCACGCCGGGCACCTCTTTGATTTTACCCGGATTGCTGGCCATGAATGCTTCAGCCACTGCCTGCTCGGCAAAAGTAGCCTCCGCCTTGCCGGTAGCCACGTCCAGCAGCACCTGCGAAACGTCGGTCGTTTGGGGCAAACTTGCCAGGGTAGCCTTGGGAAAGTCGGCATTGGCAATCACCGAGGTCATTTCCCCGTCAATCGCGGCAATCGTGTATTGCGCGGCATTCAATGGGGAGAGGTTGCCGTCCAGGCTGTTATTCCCGTTGCGGGTATAGGTTTTCAGGACGCTGTAGTACAAGGGCTGGGTAAAGTTGACGTGTTTGCCCCGCTCAATGTTGGGCCAGAGCCCCGTGCAGATCAGGTCCACTTTGTTGGTGCGGAGGGCCTCGATCATGGTGCCCCAGGCGACCTCTTCGGTATACTCAAACTTGAGTCCGGCCCGGCGACCGATTTCAGTCAGTACTTCGTGGTAGATGCCGGAAAACTGGTTGGTATTGGGATTGTGGATGAAACTGGGCGGGTAGGAAATATACCCCACCCTGACGCTGCCTTCCCTGACGATCCGCTCGTACGAGGATGCACTGCGTTCAGCGTTGCCGCCGTCTCCCTGGTTTTTGGTGCAGCTTACCGTTAAAAGAAACAGTATGGTGATACTCAGTGATTGTGTGATTCGCATCATTCCATTTTTGGACACGTGTCTTTGGCGTAAAATAGACCGCTTCGCTGTTAAAATCAATACCTAGAAATAGGTATTTGCACGCATAACCAGGCTTTTTTTTCAAAATATTAACACCCGAAAAATTGCTGTGGATACGGCGTCCGCATATTCACCTGCTTACTTGTGTACGGCCCCGTTCAAACGAGACAATCAGGCCTTTCTGGTGCAATGCCATTAAACGAGCTTCGTTAAACCGGATCACCCGGGCCAGGGTGATTTACCAAGACCAATCTCAGTGCTTTCCGGATGTACCGGCAAGCCGCGCTGTATCCGGTGCCCGCTCTTACCCGGCCCGCCGCAAAAAAAGATTTGACTATGACGCCAGGAAAAACAATATTCGCAGGTACACGCAGTGTTGAACCGGTAACCAAAGAAGCGAATGGAGACGATTGGCGCGGCCAAAAAAACCAAACAACCCACCTACAAGGATTGCCTCAAACTCGACAACACGATTTGCGAGGTCGTGAACGGCAAATTTTTCCTGCCCCCCTCCCCCGACCTGCTGCACCAGGACGTGCTCCGCGACTTGCAGTACGAACTCTGGCACCACGTGCGGCGCCGGGGCCTGGGCAAAGTGTACGGCGCCCCTACCGAGGTCCGCTTCAACGACCGCAACATCGTGCAGCCCGACCTGACCTTCGTGGCGGCCGACAACCTGGACATCCTCAAGCCCAAAGCCATTGAGGGCACGCCCGACCTGCTGATCGAAATTACCGCCGCGGCTACGCTGTACCGCGACAACCACCTCAAAAAGGCGCTCTACGAAAAGATGGGCGTCAAAGAGTACTGGATCGTGGACCCGGCGCACCACGCCCTGCAAATATTCACCCTGGGCAAGGACGGCACCTACGAACTGCACTGCTTCCTGGCCGAAGAGGGCCTGGCAACCTCCCGCCTGCTCGACGGCTTCGGGGTGGACCTGGAGGAGTTGATCTGCCCGAAGTAGCGAAGAACTGAACCGCAAGGACCGCAAAGAGAAGGCGCAAAGGGCGCAAAGAAATACGCGTTCTCCTTGCGCCCTTCGCGTCTCCATTGCGATCCTTGCGGTTCAGTTCTTCTCACTTCTCACTCCCTTTTTCTCCGTGAAACTTCGTGCCCTCCGTGTCTCCGTGGTAAAAAAATACCCGTTGAAGCCTTAAAAAAAGGAACACCTTCACGAGTGTTTTCTTTTTTCTTTGCGCCCTTTGCGCTCCGCCTTTGCGCCGTTGCGCGAAAGCTTTCCCTCCGTGAAGTCCCCCAAAAATCCGAAATTCGCAGTTCAACTCCTTACGCATTGCTATTGTCCGCTTATACGCCCGATTTGCGCGAAGCCGGCCTCGACGAAGCGGGCCGCGGCTGCCTGGCCGGCCCGGTGGTGGCCGCCGCCGTCATCCTGCCCAAGGATTACAAGCACGCCTGGCTCAACGACTCCAAGCAGCTCACCAGGCAGCGCCGCGAAACCGTGCGGGTGGAGATCGAAAAAGAAGCCTTGGCCTGGGCCGTGGCCGAAGTATCAAACGCGGAAATTGACCGCATCAACATCTCCAACGCCAGCTTCCTGGCCATGCACCGCGCCGTGAACCTGCTGCCGCTCCGGCCCGAACTGCTGCTCGTGGACGGCAACCGGTTTACGCCCTTCCCGGGCATCCAGCACGTGTGCATCGTGAAGGGCGACGAAAAGTACCTCTCGATTGCCGCCGCCTCGGTGCTGGCCAAAACGTACCGCGACGACCTGATGACGCGCCTGGCCGGGGAGTTTCCGCACTACGGCTGGGAACGGAACGCGGCGTACCCTACCCCCGCCCACCGGGAAGCCATCGAGAAGTACGGCGTGACGGCCCACCACCGCTTGAGCTTCAACCTGCTGGCCCGCTGAGGACCCCGGCCCTTGCCGACGCAATGGCAGCCTGCCGCGCTTCTTCCGGCATTCGTTACGCCATCACCTGCACAAAATCTTCCTTGTGGCCTTCGCACAGGCTACAGGCGTAATCGCCGGGCAACTGCGCAAAAGGGACGCCCGAAGGCACCCCCACCCCGGGGTCGCCCCACTGCGGGTCGTACACGGTGAGGCATTGGGTACACTGGTAAAGCAGATGGTCCGCATGAGCCGGCTTGGGGTCTTGTTGGTCCGGCTCGGGGTCGACTTGGGCGGATGGGGCCGCCGTGTGGTAGTGCATGCACAGTTCCCGCAGGGTTTGGGCCAGGTGGTCCGCGGAAACCTGCCGGGCAAAGACCCGCCAGCGGGTATTGCTCCGCGTAAAATCCGCCGTGTGCCGCACGGTGAAGGAGCCCGCCTCCCCCGGCTCCGGTTCGATGACGACCGAAGTGGCCACGGGCATCGGCAGTAACCCAATCGCGAAGCTCAACCCGGTGG
Organism: uncultured Cytophagales bacterium; assembly: GCA_902805615.1. Lineage (GTDB taxonomy): Bacteria > Bacteroidota > Bacteroidia > Cytophagales > 172606-1 > CADCTQ01. The sequence continues at coordinate 18,312 of CADCTQ010000649.1, read as the reverse complement.
TGTTGCATTCGGTTTCCTCCAGGTCCCGGACCAGCCGTTTTTTCAAACGCAGCGCCGCTTCGTCCAGGTCGGGCAACTGCCAGTTCAACTCGTTGGCGGCGTGGTGGATGCCGACGTGGTGCACCCCGAGGAGCTTTTCCCAGTGGGGCCGGTGTTCGGGACGAATGTCTTTGATGAGGAAAGTTCTCCACGGCGTGAGGCAAAGCTTCCCGATCTTGCCGCGCAGGGCCAACCCGCAAAGCGCCTCCACGAAAGCCAGGGGATACGCGTAGTCCCGGCGGTAGATGCCCAGCCAGTACCCGGCCCCGCTTTCGTGAAACCCTTCGTACGCCGGGAAGGGCAGCGTCGGCACGTGGAAGGGCTGGCCAACCGGCCGGGTGGTCAGGTCGGGGAGTTGCCCGGCGACCCGTTCAACCAGGCTGCCCAGGTCAGTAATGCCGCCGGCACAATACAGCTGCTCGATGGCGTAACAGAGCCGGGCAATGTCTTCGCTGCCGATGGGTGCCGGCCACAGTTGTCCGTGGCTGCCGAAGGCGGGGAGTTGCACGTACAGGTGCCAGAAGGTGGGATAAGGGGAGGCAATGAAATTGAGTTCGCCGCTGAACCGGGGAATGAGGGGTTGCTGCGGGTCGGTCAGGTTGATCTTCAGGCGGGGCTGGTAGTCGAACTGCTCCAGAATGTCCAGGTAGGTACCGGCCAGCAGCCAGGGCGTGGCCGGGTACATGCCGGTGGCCCCGTAGGAAGTGACGATGTTGGCTTTCCGGCCCGGTTCCGGGTCGAAGGGCAGGCCCGTTTTCACCAGCCCCTCGATGCCCGCCGGAAAGTGGGCAGCAGTTACCCGCATATACACCTCCTGGCGGGAACTCAGCCCCAGCGTTTCACAACCGCTTTCCCGGGCTACCTGGCAGAGCTTGTAAAGGTCACCGGGAGCTATCACTCCACCCTTGGCAAGTACGCGTATCGTTTGGGTCATTGTTCAGTAGTCAATAGAATATTTTGCATTTGTGGAAGATGTGCCGTTCTGACGAGGAACTACCCCTGTCCCCTCCTTGATGGAGGCTACGATTAGGACACTTTTGCAGAAGAGTCATAAAAGGCTATCCCGAGCCGTCAGTGAGACACTGACGGCGGCAGACGAATCCTTTATCGGGGTAGTTCCGTGCCGTCGTCAATGTCTCTTGCTGCCGCGGTCAGTGTCTCACTGACCGCTTTTCGCGCTACTTCAAAAATGTGTCCTAATCGTAGCCTTGATGGAGGAGGGGGACTTTACGGGTACGGCTGCACGGCAAGGAGATATGCATGTCACGTATGCCCATCAGCGAGGTGCACAGGTACGGCTCCCCTCCTCCATCAAGGAGGGGACGGGGGTGGTCCTACACCGATGGTGAACACAACACCATCTTTCCCGACCTACTCAGTCAATAGTATAAAATTGTGATAACCAGTAGTTATTGCACTGTCTCCGTTATCGCCTTTCCCTTCTTTAAAACGCTTTCCAATATCACTTTCACTTCCGGCCGGCAACTGCCGCAGCCCGTTCCGGCGCCGGTGGTTTGGCAGAGGTCGGGCAAGGTGCGGCAGCCGGATTCCACGGCTTGACGGAGGTTCCCTTGGCCCACGTTGTTGCACGAACAGACCAGCTTGCCCACCACCCCGGCCCGCGTGGATTGCCCGGCCCGCAGCAGGCCCAGGCGCTTTTCGGACAACTCGGTGCCCTTGGCGATCAGCTCTTTGTACTCCTGGAACTCCGACTTGTCGCCGAACAGGATGGCCCCCACCAGCCGGTCGTGGTGAATGATGCACTTCTTGTAGTACCGCTTCGACAAGTCCATGAACACCACCTCTTCGTAGCCCGCTTCGCCCGGCGGCGCGGTCACCAGGCCCAGCGAACACAGGTGCAGCCCGGCCATTTTGAGGATGTTCATGAACAACGAACCCCGGTAATAGCTGCACCGGTCGCCGTTCAGGTAACGCACCAGCACGTCGGCCTGCTCCTCGGCGGCGGCCGTGATGCCGAACAGCGTGCCGTTGAACTCCGCCATTTCGCCCAGGGCAAAAATGCACGGGTCCGCCGTTTGCAGGTATTCGTTCACCACCACGCCCCGGTTGACGGGCAGGCCGGCCTCGCGGACCATTTCCACGTTGGGGGTGGTGCCTACGGCCATCACCACGGCCTGGCAGGCGAGGGTTTCGCCCGATGCCAGCCTGGCGCCGGTGACGCGGTCCTTGCCGGTGAGGTATTTTACTTCGTTGTTGTAGTATACGTCAATGCCCCGGTCGGCCATCTCCTCGTGCAGCAGCCGGCTGGCCACGTCGTCGAGTTGCCGGTCCATGAGGCGGGCAATGCGCTGGACGATGGTCACGCGCATCCCGATTTCCCGCAGCGACGCGGCCAGTTCCAGCCCCAGCAGCCCGCCGCCGATGATGAGCACGTGGTCGCCGGCGCGGGTGTAGGCCCTGAGCCGGTCGGCATCGGGGCGGGTGCGCATCGTGAATACGCCTTCCAGGTCGGTGTTCAGGTGGCGCAGCACGGTGGCGCGGCTGCCCATGCCCAGCACCAGCAGGTCGTAGGGGTGTTCCTCGCCGTTCGCGTCGGTCACGGTTTTGCGGGCCCGGTCTATCTGCTCGATGCTCAAGCCCCCGTGCAGGTGCACGTTGATGCCGGCCGCGTCGGTATCGGTCAGCTTGAGGAGCCGTTCCCAGGGCAGTTCTCCGCTCAGGTAGTCGGGCAGCAGCACGCGGTTGTAGAAACAAAAGGTTTCCCGCGAAAACACGTGGATCTCGTCGGTCTGGTTCCGATGGCGGTACTGGGTCACGAAGCGGTACGCCCCGGCCCCGGCGCCCACCACCACGATGCGCTGCACGGGTTTAGCGTACCGGGCCACCTGCACGGCCGAGAATTTAAAATCCGGCTCTTTCGATACGGGGTCCACCCGGGTTTCGGTCAGGTTGTTGGCCCGGCCGAAGTTCTGGTTCAGGATTTTGCCCCAGTGCATGGGCAGGAACACCACGCCCTTTTTGACGTCCTTGGTGAGTTTGGCCGTGACCTGCACCGTGCCCCGGCGGCTGGTGATCGTCACCGGGTCGCCCTCCCCGATGCCGCGCACGGCCGCGTCCACCGGGTGGATGTCGAGCACGGGCTTGTCCACGTGCGCCATCAGCTTGTTGACCTTGCCCGTCCGGGTCATCGTGTGCCACTGGTCGCGGATGCGGCCGGTCGTGAGGATGAGCGGAAAATCGGGGCCCAGCGGCTCCGACTGGTTTTCGTCGGCAACCGTATGGATTTTGGCCCGGCCGTTGGGGCGGTAAAATTGCCCGTCGGTAAACAGCCGGGGCGTGCCCGCCGACTGCGCATCCGGCACGGGCCACTGGATCGTGCCTCCTTCCCGCAGCCGGGCGTGGCTGAGGCCGCTTACGTCAATGCGCGTGCCTTTGGTCAGGCGGACGTGTTCGTCGTACACCTCGGCCACGTCGGTGTAGGGAAAACCCTTCCCAAAGCCCATTTTGCGGGCAAACTGCCACAGGATTTCCGCGTCGGGCCGGGCCTCGCCGGGCGGTTCGACGGCTTTTTGCAGGAAGCCCACGCGCCGTTCGGAGTTGGTCATCGTGCCGGTCTTTTCGGCCCAGGCGGCGGCGGGCAGCACCAGGTCGGCAAACCGCACCGTGTCCGAACGGCTGGAAATGTCCTGCACGACCACGAATTTTGCCTTTTGCAACGCCTCCTCGACCAGGTGGGAGTCGGGCAGGCTCACCAGGGGATTCGTGCAAATGATCCAGATGGCTTTCATGCGGCCCTCCCGCAGGGCTTCAAACATTTCGGTGGCCGTCAGGCCCGGCTTGGCCGGTACCGATTCGACGCCCCAGAAGTCGGCGACTTCCTGCCGGTGGACGGGGTTGCCCAGTTCCCGGTGTGCGGCCAGCATGGTCGCCAAACCGCCCACTTCGCGGCCGCCCATCGCGTTGGGCTGGCCGGTGAGCGAAAACGGCCCCGCGCCGGGCTTGCCGATCTGGCCGGTGACGAGGTTGAGGTTGATGAGGGCCAGGTTCTTGTTCACCCCGATCACGCTCTGGTTGAGGCCCATCGCCCACAGGGTGAGAAACCCCCGGGCGCGGCCGATGTACTCCACGGCCCAGCGGATGTCTTCGGCGTTGACCCCGCACAGCCGGGCGGCCTGCGGAATGGTCCGCTCCATGACTTTTTCCCGGAACGCTTCGAACCCTTCGGTGTGGTCGCGGATAAACGCCGGGTCAATCTTTTCGCGTTCGATCAGGCCCCGGGCAATGGCGTGGTAAAGCACGATGTCGGTGCCCGGGTTGATCTGCAAGTGGAGGTCGGCCATCCCTGCGGTCTGCGTTTTGCGCGGGTCCACCACGATGAACTTGACGCCGGGGTTGGCGGCCTTGCGGGCTTCCATGCGGCGGAACAGGATGGGGTGGCACCAGGCCGGGTTGGCCCCCGCGATCAGGAAGCAGTCGGCGGCTTCGATGTCGTCGTAACTGATGGGCACCGAGTCTTCGCCCAGGGCCATTTTGTAGCCGGCCACGGCCGAACTCATGCAGAGCCGCGAATTGGTGTCAAGGTTGTTGGTGCCCAAAAACCCTTTGGTCAGCTTGTTGACCAGGTAATACTCTTCGGTGAGGCACTGGCCCGACACGTAGAAACCCACCGCGTCGGGACCGTACTTGCCGATGAGCGTCTTGAACACGGCGGCGGCGCGGTCCAGGGCCGCATCCCAGCTCACCCGGCCGGGCGGCGCCTGCCGGCTCGGACGCATCTGGGGATAGAGCAGCCGGTCACCCCGGTCCATCACGGTGTAGTGCAGGTTCATGCCCTTTGAGCAGAGCATGCCGCGGTTCACCGGGTGGTCGGGGTCGCCCTCCACGCGCAGGCCGCCCTTTTTGTCTTTGTGCACCAGTACGCCGCACCCCACGCCGCAGTACGAACAGGTGGTTTTGTAGGTCTGGTGGGTGATGTGAATGGACATAGGGAGAGAATTGCTAAGGACTAACTGAACTGACAAATAAGGTTGTGATGGAGGAGATAATTGGCTATAGCGTAGAATGAAGGATCGCATCGCGGGCAGGCGTCGCATTGCGGCAGGCGTCGCATTGCGGCAGGCGTCGCATTGCGGCAGGCGTCGCATTGCGGCAGGCGTCGCATCGCGGCAGGCGTCGCATCGCGGCAGGCGTCGCATCGCGGCAGGCGTCGCATCGCGGCAGGCGTCGCATCGCGGCAGGCGTCGCATCGCGGCAGGCGTCGCATCGCGGCTCCCCTCCTTGGAGGGGCCGGGGGTGGATTTACTGATATGCCCCGCATAATATGGGGATCATTGCCGGAACAACCCATAGCAAGGGGAATCTGCGAAAGGTTTGGAACCCACGTGTTCTTCCCGGGCGGTGATCCCCCGCAATCTTGTCTCATCGCGGTAAACCCACCCCCGGCCCCTCCAAGGAGGGGAGCCGCAATGCGCCGCTTGCCGCAGTGCGACCCTTCGTACCTGACTTGCCGCTGGCGTCATTGGTGATTCATTTCAGCAGGTCGGGTTTGATCGAGATCATCAGGTAGGCCCAGTTGGCCTGGAGGCGGGCGCCGGGAACGTTTTTGACCGCGGCCGAGGCCAGGGTAGGGCTGGCAAACAGGGTGCAGTAGCCGCCTTCCAGGTGGATCGTTTTGGTAAGGCTGTAGCCCACGATCAGGTCGAGTTCGGTGCCCAGGTTGCGGTCCAGGGCGGTGCCGTCGCCGGCCGTTACCCGGTTGGCGGTGGTAAACTGGTGGGCGTCCAGCGTCACGAGCAGGTTTTCCCGGGCCTTGAAGCGGGTTTTGAGGTAGTAGTCTACCAGCCCGTTGTTGCCGAACCCGTCGGCCACGTAGAAGTAGTCCATATAGCCCCAGAACTTGTGCGGCGTGCCGTACAGCGGGTCGAAGCGGCGGCTGCGCGTGGCGGTACCTCCCCCGGACGTGTAATCCATGCCGGGGCCGAGGCTGACGGTGCGGTTCACCGCGTACGGGGCGTGCGCCGACAGCAGGTACGCCGAAAGGGGCGTGCCGTCGCGGTCCTTGCCCCCCTGGTAGTACGCACTGCCCGTCAGCGACAGTTTCGGCGTGAGCCCGGTGGACACGTAGCCGCCCAGCGTGACCCGGCTCCAGACGCCGCGGACGTAGGTGCGGCGCTGGTCCTCGTCGGTGACGTACCGGTTAAAATCGTCCTTGAGCACGAGCACCGAGGCGTTGCCGGCCCGCAGCTTGCGGCCCAGGTACCCGAACTGCATGGACTTGTAGAGGGTGTTCTGCCCGTTGGTGCCCGCCGGGTAGCCCGCCGGTACGCCCTGGTAAACGCTGCCGGATTTGAGTTCCTTGTTTTGGTTGAAAGCCAGGCCCAGGTGCGCCTGCCAGTCGTGGCGGCGGTACTTGAGCAGCGCCAGGTCGTGCCGCCGGGCCTGTTGCAGCCAGTCGAGGTTGCCGAGCAGGCGCACGTCGTCGTACACGAGTTCCTGCCGGCCGATCCTGAGCAGCAGTTCACCGGCATCGGCGGCGGTGTCGGTGAGGGCAATTTCGCCCCAGGCTTCGTGGAGCATCAGCCCGTCGTTGCCTTCAGGGGTGTTGCGATGCACCGTGGAGGCGTCCTGCCCCCACACCCGCACGTCCTGCACGGCCGTGAACAACTTGAACCGGTACCCGGTGTACCCGACGTTGAGGCGGGTCCGCTGGGAAGTGAAAAACGCCGGCACGGCCCCTTTGGCGGGAAGCGTGCCCTGCCCGTCGCGCAGTTCGGTCCGGGTCCGCAGTTGCCCGGTGAGGCTCAGTTGCGCCTGCGCCACCGGCACGGACAGCCAACAGCCGATCATGCCGCCCAGCAACCGGCGGTAAAAGGAATATCGCATGGGGGAGTGGTTAATAGACAGTCGCAAGTCGTATGTAGAGACGCGATTTATCGCGTCTTTGTAATAACCAATTACGCGACACCTTGCTTCGCCAGGGCGGGCTGGGCCAAAGCAGGTTCGGCGAATTGAGTGGATTGGCGGGTGGCGAACGGGTTGAGCAGCAGCAGGGCAAGCACCGACACCACCGCCACGGCAATGCCCAGGTACAGCAGCCCGTCCTGGTACGTGATGGCTTCCGCCTTGAACAGGAAACCCGCCAGCACGGCCCCCAGGTTGCCCCCGGCGCCCACAATCCCCGACACCGAACCCAGGGCTTTTTCACTGATGAAGGGCACGACCGAATACGTGGCGCCGTTGGACATTTTGACGAACAGGGCAAACAGCAGCATGGCCGCAACCGCCAGCGGCAGGAAGGTCATTTGCGAGAACAGCATGATGCCCAAGCCTTCCAGCAGCAGAAAAGCCCCCAGGATGACCATGCGGCCCGGCAACCCGAACCGGTTGCCCGCCTTGTCGCCGAAAATGCCGCCCAGCGCCCGGGCAAACAGGTTCATCAGCCCGAATAATCCGGCAATGAGGCCGGCTTCGGCAATGCCCAGGTGGAAATTGTCAATGAAGTACAGGGCGGCGATGTTGTCAATGGTGATTTCCACGCCGAAACAGGCGCCGTAAGCCAGGAACAGGCCCCACACCCGGCGGTCGCGGCACGCCGACCAGAAGCCGCCTTCCGCTTCTTTGGCCTTGGCCCGGTACCGGGGATTGGTTTTGCGCAGTTCCCGCAGGTTGCCTTCGGGCGTGTCCTGCGTGCCGAAGTAGTACCCGAAAGCCATGCCCAGCAACGCCAGTCCGGGCACCACCATGCTGTACCGCCAGGCCGCGGCGGGGGTGTAGCCCAACCCCACGAAGCCCGCAAAGATCAGGGGCATCACCATTTGCGTGACGCCGCCGCCGAGGTTGCCCCAGCCGGCGGCCGTGGCGTTGGCCGTGCCCACCACGTTGGGCGCAAACATCACCGAGGTGTGGTACTGGGTCACCACGAACGAGGCGCCGATGACCCCGATTGCCAGGCGGAAGAGGAGGAAACTTTCGTAGCTGTTGCTGAGCCCGATGCCCATCACCGGCAGCGCACCCACCCCCAGCAGGGCGGCGTAGGCCACGCGGGGACCCACCCGGTCGCACAGCCAGCCGATGAAAAGCCGGGCGATGATCGTAATGGATACGGAGGCAATGATGATGTTGCCGATCTGGGCTTTGGTCAGGGAGAGTTCTTCCCGGATCACGGCCATCAGCGGGGCGATGCCGAACCAGCCGAAAAAACACAGGAAAAAGGTAAGCCAGGTCAGGTGGAAGGCCCGCATGGGCGGGGTGTTGAACGTAAACAGGTTCAGGGAAGTGGCTTTGGCCGCATGCAGGTTCTTCATGGGTTCAGGTGGTTAAGGCTTTAAGGGATGGTGAAAAACGGGCAGTATTTAAAAAGTCATATTGTATTGGCGTAATGTTATACCCAGATGCTACCTAAAATTTGAAGGAACAATTTTGAGTAATTATACCTAAATAAAAATAAAGTGCATCATATTTAAGGTAACTTTTTTAAAAATATTCTGCTTTGTCGTGAAATGGCCTTCCTTTGAAGGCACATTTTTCAAAAATCCAGCATAATATTTCGGGTAATTGTACCTTATGCATACTATATTGCGTCATATATATTGTTTATGGAGAGCTTATACAGCCAGTCGGCCCTGGGGCGCGGCATCCAGTTCATCGGCATCGGCAAGCACGGCAGCAAGGATTTGCCGGAGGAGTTGGTCTTGGAGATTTTGCGGGAATTGCAATCGGGAAAGGCGAATCCGTTGCAAATGGGCGTGTTTTTTGGTGCCTTAGCCACCAAAGGGGTAGCAACCCACGAATACCGGTTGGAAGCGTTCCTGGGTGAAGGGGTACTGCGGGACCCGGCCAAACTTTACCAGCGCCTGTGCCCGGATTCGCCGGAAACGGTGCGGGAAATTGGCGTAAAAATACTCAATAAAACGTCGCTTGACCCGCAAGAAGCGGAACAGTTGGGCGACTACCTTTTGTCTCATTCGCCGGGGGAATCGTTCCGGGGCATGGCTGCCAGCGTGCTCCGCATCCGGTACGAAACGGAAGCAGAATACCTGGGGCTGATCCGGGCTGCCGAAGCCACGTACACCGCCGGTTTCCGCAGCCCGGCGCCGGCGCCGAAACCCGTGGTGCAACTGGCCGAACCCTTCGACGGCGTGGAGCATTCCTACCTGATCACGCCGCTGCTGGCGCATTTTTTACAGGAACAGGGGTACCTGGCCGTTTCGATGATGGGCCGGTCCGGGGGACCCAAACTGGCCTTCAACCTGCTCGACCTGTACGAGGCGTTGCCGCCGGCTTTCCTGGCGGACAACGAACAACTGCACGGGGCGCCGCCCGCCTACGGTTGGGCGCTGCACCAGAAGCACCTTTCTCCCGCCCTCGACGCCTGGACCGAACGCCGCCGGCAAATGCTCAAACGGCCTTTTCTGGCTACGATGGAAAAAGTGCTCAACCCGTGCCGGGCATCGGTGCTGATCACTTCGGTGTTTCACATTACCTACCTGGAAAAGATGGTCAGGCTGGCCGACATGACCGGCTTTACCGGGGTGATTGTGCTCAAAAGGGGCCTGGAAGGGACGTTGGCGCCTTCGATTGCCCGGGCCAGCGGCATTCTGTGCGCGGCGAAAACGGCCGGCGGCACCTGGAAAACGCAAACCTTTGAAGGCGATGCCGGTGACCTGTCTCCCTTCCGCGCCGACCGCGATGCGGTGGTGGAACCCCTGCGCCCCGCCGACAACCTGCCGCTCATCCACCGCTACACCGCAACCGGCCGCACCGGCAACGAAGACTTCGACAAACGCGTCGGCCTGGCCAAAGCGTTGTACAGTAAGGGCTTGGAATGGATTCGCAAGGGGCAATAGTCATTGATCAATAGTCATTGATCATTAGGCAATGGTCATTAAGCATTGGTTATCGGTACATTGCTACCTGAGTGGCCAGGTACTTCACGGATCCGTTTCCTCCCCGCCGTCATCCCCTCGGAACTTCGTAGTGAGAAGCAACCTGGGTCGTATCCGGCGAATGTCCTTGCCGTGTAGTAAGTGATTCCATCCATAGGACCGTTGATTAAGACGCGATGAATCGCGTCTCTACAAACCACCGGCCGTATTGACAAAAGCGGTAGTGGTTGTAAGGTTGTGCCCAATGCCCAATGACTACTCTTCAATCCCGATGTACACGTAGCCGTCCTGTACTTTCACGGGGTAGACTTTGATGCGGTAATCGTCGCCGTTGAGGTTTTCGCCGGAGACGAGGGAAAAGTTCTTTTTGTGGAACGGGCAGGCCACTTTGGGTTCGCCGCAGGCGTCGCCGGTGAGTCCCCGCGAAAGGGCCATCTGCATTTTGTGCGGGCACAAATTCTGGCTGGCGTACCACTCGTTGCGGGCTTTGAAGTTGAACACGGCGATCTGCTCGTTGCCGTACTTGACGCAAGCCCCGCCGTTTTCGGGAAAGGCACCCACCGGGGCGGCCTTGAACCAGGTGATTTCGGTTGTTGTGGTGTGCATAGTGGATTCATTGGTCAGTAGTCATTGGTCAGTAGTCATTGGTCAGTAGTCATTGGTCAGTAGTCATTGGTCAGTAGTCATTGGTCATTGACCATTATCCCATCACCACCGTCCCGGGAATTTCTGCCCGCGGGCTTCCTGGAACTGGATGGTCGGATCGGGTTCGGGGGAATTGACGAAGTGGGCAAACCGGCTCCGGAGTTCGGGGCTTTCGACGACTTCCCGCCACTCGCAACGGTACGTATTCACCAGGTTTTGCATTTCCGCCTCCAACTGCGCCCCGATGCCCAGCGAATCATGGACAATCACCTCCCGCAGATACGCCAGGCCGCCCTCCAGCTTGTTGAACCACGAGGCCGTCCGGGCCAGCGGCTCGGCCGTTTTGATGTAGAACATCAGGAAGCGGTCAATGTACCGGAGGCAGGTTTCTTTGTCGAGGTCCGACGCCAGCAGGACCGCGTGCTGCGGCTTGGCCCCGCCGTTGCCGCAGACGTACAGGTTCCAGCCCTTTTCGGTGGCGATGATGCCGAAATCCTTCGATTGGGCCTCGGCGCATTCGCGGACGCAGCCCGAAACGGCGCTTTTGAGCTTGTGCGGCGCCCTGAGCCCTTTGTACCTTTCTTCCACCTCGATGGCAAAGCCCACCGAGTCCTGCACCCCGAACCGGCACCAGGTGGAACCCACGCAGCTTTTCACCGTCCGCAGGGCCTTGCCGTAGGCGTGTCCGCTCTCGAAGCCCGCCGCCACCAATTCTTCCCAGATGTCGGGCAACTGGTCCACGCGGGCCCCGAACAGGTCTATGCGCTGCCCGCCGGTGATCTTGCAGTAGAGGCCGTACTTTTGGGCCACCTGCCCGATGGCGACCAGTTTATCCGGGGTGATCTCACCGCCCGGCACCCGGGGCACCACCGAGTAGGTACCGCCCCGCTGGATGTTGGCCAGGAACTGGTCGTTGGTGTCCTGGATGGACGCTTGCCGGAGAATCATTTCGTTCCAGAGGCTGGCGAGCATGGAAGCCACGGCCGGCTTGCAGACTTCGCAGCCGTAGCCCTGGCCGTGGCCGGCCAGCAACGCTTCGTAGCTGCGGATGCCCCGCACCCGGATCAGGTCGAACAACTCCTGCCGGGTGTAGCCGAAGTGTTCGCACAGGGTTCTGCGCACGGTTTTGCCCTGCGCCTTGAGCGTCCCGGTGAGCAGGTCCGACAGCATGGGCACGCAGCCGCCGCAGCCCGTACCCGCCCGGGTGCAGGCCTTGATTCCTTTCACGTCGCCCAGCCCGTGCCCGGCAATGGCCCCGCACACCGTTCCCTTCGACACCCCTTCGCAGGAGCAGACCAGGGCGTCGTCGGGCAGGCCCATCACGCCGCCCCCGGGCACCTCTTCGCCGCCGCGCCGGGCGCCGGTGACCAGCGCTTCCGGGTTGGGGGGGAGGGCCAGGCCGTTCCTGGTGATCTGGAGGAGCATGTTGTAGCTTTCGGCGTCGCCCACCAGGATGCCCCCCAGCAGCTTCTTGCCGTCGTCGCTCACGTTGATGCGCTTGTAGGTGCCCTTGACGGCATCTTCCAGCACGACGGAACGGTGGCCCGTCGCGGCGCAAAACGGGTCGCCGAAGCTGGCCACGTCCACGCCGATCAGTTTCAGTTTGGTGGACAGGTCAAAGCCGGTGAACACCTTGCTGCCACCGGTCAGGTTGGTGGCTACCACGTCGGCCATTTCGTAACCCGGCGCCACCAGGCCGTAGATCATGCTTTTGTGCAGGGCGCATTCCCCGACGGCGTAAATGTCGGGGTCCGAGGTGCGCAGCAGGTCGTCCACCACGATGCCGCCCCGCGCCCCCAGCGCCAGCCCGGCTTTGGCGGCCAGTTCGTCGCGCGGTTTGATGCCGGCCGAAATGATGACCATGTCGGCGTCCAGGCGGGTGCCGTCGGCAAAGGCCAGTCCCGCAAGGGCCGTTTCGCCGGTGATGGCTGATGTGTTCCGGCCCAGGTGAATGCCGATGCCCAGCGCCTCCAATTTGCGTTGCAGCACCCGGGAACCGGCCTCGTCGAGTTGCCGGGGCATGAGGCGGGGGGCAAACTCCACCACGTGGGCTTCCAGGCCAATGTCCAGGGCGGCCTTGGCGGCTTCCAGGCCCAGCAGCCCGCCCCCGATCACGGCCGCCCGGCGGGCTTTGGGGGCGTACGCCCGGATGGCCTCCAGGTCTTCGATGGTGCGGTACACGAACACGCCGTCTTTTTCGGTGCCCGGAATGGGCGGCACGAACGCGGCCGAGCCCGTTGCCAGCACCAGCTTGTCGTAGGCGGCCGTGTTGCCGTGCGCGGTGGTGACCCGCTTGCGGTCCCGGTCAATGGCGACCACCAGTTCGCCCGTGTGGAGGGCAATGTCGTTGTCGAGGTACCAGTCCACGGGGGCCAGCGTCAGGGCCCCGGCGTCGGCGCCCGAAAAGTAGCTGCTCAGGTGCACCCGGTCGTAGGCCGGGCGGGGCTCTTCGCCGAACACCGTCAGGCGAAAGGAGTGCGGATTGGACTTGGACAACAATTTCTCGCAGAACTTGTAGCCGACCATGCCATTGCCTATTACCAGGATGTCCATGTGCGTGTAAGGGTTAAGGTACGACGAAGGAAACCAATTATTACTTAGTTTATTTTTAGGTATGCTTTTAGGAAAAGTAGGCTTTTACCAATATTTTGATATTAAATTGGGACTTGCTTTTTGATAAAAGAATAAAATTTGGATATTGTGACTCCAAAATAGAGGCTCATTTCTAGAAAACAAAGATTATTACCTAAAAATATTTTGAGTATAATTACTTATATAAAAGATCACAGACCAAATTGCATTATTCAGTCATAAACCATTCACTCCCTACTTTTTATGCCTACTCCCAAGCTTACTTTGGTAGGAGCCGGTCCGGGCAGCCCCGACCTGATCACCCTGCGGGGCGCGCAGCGGCTGTCCCGGGCGGACGTGGTGCTGTACGACGCCCTGGTGCACCCCGGCCTGCTGGCCTACGCCCCCGCGGCGGTGCGACGGGTGTTCGTGGGCAAGCGGCGGGGCCGGTGCGCGTTTTCCCAGCCCGAGATCAACGAACTGATCGTGCACCACGCCCTGCACCACGGCCACGTGGTCCGGCTGAAAGGCGGCGACCCCTTCGTGTTCGGGCGGGGCTACGAGGAAATCAGCTACGCGGAGGCGTCGGGCATTCCCACGGAAGTCGTGCCGGGGATTTCGAGCAGCATGGGGGTGCCGGCCTTGCAGGGCATCCCGCTCACGAGCCGGGGCCTGAGCGAAAGTTTCTGGGTCGTGACGGGGACCACGCGGCACCATTCCTTGCCCGATGACATCCGCCGGGCGGCGGCTTCTTCGGCAACAGTGGTTATCTTAATGGGCATGAAACACCTGGCCGACATCATGGACGTTTACCGGGAAGCCGGCAAAGGCGAACTGCCCGTCGCGATCATCCAGAACGGCACTTGGGAAGGGGAGAAACTGGCGCTGGGCCGCGTGAATACCATTGCCGGAGAAGCCGCCCGCCAGGGCCTCGACAACCCCGCCATCATCGTCGCCGGCGAGGTCGTAACGCTGCACCCGCAATGGGCATCCGACCGTAGAAACGCGATTTGTCGCGTCTCCGTTATGGGCCGGTAGCCATTCGTTACCGGATCTGCGTAAGTTACCGCACCCGGATGCCCGATACGTAATGAATTGAATCTCCCAAGACGCGATAAATCGCGTCTCTACGTACCACTAACCACTGTTCCTTGACCACCCCCGGCAACATATCGCGGAAATTTACGAGGCTGTACATTGCGGCCCTGTCGGCGGTGGCGTTCCTGTCGGTGCTGGGGCAGGTGCTGGTGCAGCGGACGCTCCACAACCAGCTCAACGACTCGGGGATGATCAACTATGCCGGCCGCCAGCGTTTCCTGAGCCAGCAGATCGTAAAAAACGTCCTGCTGCTCACTGCCCCGGGGGTGACGCCCGCCGGCCCGGTGTACCTGCGCGAACTCCGCCAGGGCCTCGACGTGTGGGAAAAGCACCACCAGGCCCTGAGGCACGACCAGGCCGGCGTACTGGGCTTTTCGGTCGCCAACCGCGACAGCACCCGCCGGCTCTTTGCCCGACTCGAACCGCATTTCCGGGCCATCCGCGGGCGGGCCCGCGACGTGATGGCCCGGGCCGGGGCCGGCAAAGCCGCCAGCCCTGCGGGAGTTGACCACCGGGACCTGCTGGCCCACGAACGGACTTTCCTGTCGCTGATGGACCGGATCGTGTCGCAGTACGACCAGGCGGCCAGGGCCCGGGTGCACCGGCTGCGGCGGATCGAACTGTTGCTGCTGGGCTTTACGCTGCTCGTGCTGGCGGCGGAGGGCCTGCTGGTGTTCCGGCCGGCGGTGGGCAAACTGCGCGACACCATTGCCCAACTGCTGACGGCCGAAACCAAAGCCACGCACATGAACGAGGAACTGCTCGTGCTCAACCAGTCGCTGAAGGAAGCCAAGGAGGAACTGCTGGCGACGGCCAACCAGAAACACCTCCAGCAGATGAGCGAACAGAAAGTGCGGGCGGCCTACCTCATCGAAGGGCAGGAGGAGGAACGCAAACGGCTGGCCCGGGAACTGCACGACGGGCTGGGACAAATGCTGACGGCCCTCAAGCTGGGCATCGAGAACATGGGGGCGCACGGCACGTTTTCCGAAAAAGGCCAGAAGCTGCTGGCCGAACTCAAAACGCTGATCGGGCAGACCATCGGGGAGACCCGGGTCATTTCGTTCAACCTGATGCCCGCCGTGCTCAGTGATTTCGGCATTGCCTCGGCCCTCAAGCTGCTCACGTCGCAGACGTCCAACAACACGGGGCGCAACGTCACCTTCCGCACCAACTTCAACGGGGCGCGGCTGCCCAAGAACATCGAGATCGGCATGTACCGCATTGCGCAGGAAGGCATTCACAACGCCCTCAAGTACGCCCAGGCCGACCGCATCGCCGTGGAACTGGTGACCAAAAAGAAGTATATTCATCTGGTGATCGCCGACAACGGAAAGGGCTTTCAGTACGGCAAAGAAGCCGAAAACGGGGTGGCTCACCTGGGAATCAACAACATGCAGGAACGGTCGCACATGATCAACGGCAGCATGAAGATTGATTCGCGGCCGGGCGAAGGCACCCGCATTCACATCAGGGTACCGGTTACTTATCTGGAAAATGAACAAAATCACAGTGTTATTAGCGGATGACCACACCATTGTGCGCAACGGCATCCGGTCCATCCTGGAAGAGTTTGAAGAAATTGACATTGTGGGCGAAGCCGGGGACGGCGCCGAAACGGTGGAAAAGGTCATGGCCCTGGGCCCCGACATTGCCATGATTGACATTGCCATGCCGGTGATGAGCGGCATCCAGGCTACGGCCCAGATCAGCAAGTACCACAAGAAGACCCGCTCCCTGATCCTGTCCATGCACGACAACGAGGACTATATCCTCAAATCAGTGGAGGCGGGAGCCCACGGCTACCTGCTCAAAGACACCACCAAGGACGAAATGCTGCGGGCCATCCGGACGGTCGCCAGCGGGGAGAAATACTTTGCCAGCTCGGTGTCCAACATCATCATCCAGGCGTACCTGCACAGCGTCAGGCACCCGGTTCCCAAGCAGAAGCCCAAGCTGTCCAAAAAGGAAAAAGCCGTGCTCAAGCTGATCATTGACGGGCTCAACAGCCGCGAAATTGCCGAAAAGCTCGACCTGAGTGCCCGCACCGTGGACAACCACCGCGCCAACATGATGAAACGCCTCGGCGTCAAAAATGCCGTCGAGCTGGTCCGCGTGGCGCTGGATGAGAAGCTGCTGTAAAGGCGTCATTAGACATTGGTCATCGGTCAGCAGAGGTGCGATGCATTACATTGCGGGAAGGGACCAAATTGGGGAGAAGCGGCGCAATGCGGGAAAGGGTCGCCTCGCCGGAAAGAACCGCATGGCGGGTAGGCGGCGCATGGCGGGTAGGCGGCGCATGGCGGGTAGGCGGCGCATCGCGGGAAGGCGGCGCATCGCGGGAAGGCGGCGCATCGCGGCTCCCCTCCTCGGAGGGGCCGGGGGTGGGTTTACTGATATGCGACGAATACTATGGGGATCATCGCATTGGAGAATCCGGTAATGGGATATCCGCATGAAGTTGAACATTGGCGTAAGGTGGGGGAAGAACCCACCCCCGGCCCCTCCGAGGAGGGGAGCCGCCATGCGACCACTTCCCGCGATGCGCCGCCTACCCGCGACTCGACCCTTTCCCGCAATGCGGCTCTTTCTGCGTTTCAAATCAAAGTCTTCCTTGTCAATTCAACAAATACCAACTACTGCTCAAATGAAACTGCGCATCAAAGGCAACAGCATCCGGCTCCGGCTTACACAAAGCGAAATTCGTCAGATAGGTGCGGGACAGACCGTGCGGGAAGAGGTTTGTTTCGGCACGGGGCACCTGGCCTATGCCCTGCACGCCGACCCGGCCATCCACGCCCCCGAAGCCCGGTTCCGGGAAGGGGAAATCCTGGTGCGCCTGCCGGCCGACGTGGCGACCCGCTGGGCCCTCACCGAACAGGTCGGGATTGAAGAACGGGTAGCCGGCAGTGCGGGCAACCAGTTGCACATTCTCATTGAAAAGGACTTCCAGTGCCTCCACAAGCGGCCGGGCGAAGACGAAAGCGACCATTACAAAAACCCGGCGGCGTAGGGAAATAAAGTTTACCACGGAGACACGGAGGGCACGGAGACCAGAGGAACTTAACCGCAAAGGGCGCAATGGAGACGCAAAGCTCGCAAGGAGAACGCGTATCATTTTGCGTCCTTTGCGCTCCTCCTTTGCGATCTTTGCGGTTAAGTTCATTTTCTCCGAGGAAAAAAACAGGACACCGCCGATGACGCACCCCGCCGTTCCCGACGTACTGGAAGCCTTGCAACTGCTGGCCCAACCCGAAAACCTGCCCGGGATGCGCCGATTCGGCATTAACACCGGCCGGGCCCTGGGCGTAAACCTGCCCAAACTGCGAAAGCTGGCCCGCGACCTCCGCCGCGACCATGACCTGGCCCTCTCCCTGTGGGCCACCGGGGTCCACGAGGCCCGCCTGCTGGCAACGATGGTGGCCGAACCCAAACGACTCACGGCCGCGCAGATGGAGGCCTGGGCAATGGACTTTGATTCGTGGGACCTCTGCGACGGGGCGTGCAGCAACCTCTTTTCCCGCACGTCCCTGGCCTGGGAACTGGCTCCCGCCTGGGCGGCCCGCGAGGAGGAATTCGTGCGGCGGGCCGGTTTCGTGCTCATGGCGACGCTGGCCGTGCACCAGAAAGCCGCCCCCGATGCGGCCTTCCTGGCTTTCTTCCCGCTCCTCGAACGCTACGCCCCCGACGACCGGAACTTCGTGAAAAAGGCCGTGAACTGGGCGTTGCGGCAAATCGGCAAGAAAAACCCGGCCCTCCGCGCGGAAGCCCTCGGGCTGGCCCGGCGCATCCGCGAGCAACCCCACAAGAGCAGCCGCTGGATTGCCGCGGATGCATTGCGGGAGCTTGACAAAAAAGACTTTCTCAGAAGTGGTCATCCAGACACTGACCACGGCAGCAGCGACACCAACCGCCGCCCGGAACCACGCTTATAAAGGTCTAACGCCGCCGTCAGTGTCGTATGTGATTAGCACCCTGCCCAGTGGATACGCAGTGAGTGGATACGCAGTGAGTGGATACGCAGTGAGTGGATACGCAGTGAGTGGATACGCAGTGAGTGGATACGCAGTGAGTGGATACGCAGTGAGTGGATACGCAGTGAGTGGATACGCAG
>CADCTQ010000648.1 GCA_902805615.1 uncultured Cytophagales bacterium | reverse complement strand
GTAGCCCACCGACCGCACCGTGAGGAAATACACCCCGGCGGGCAGCGTTACCGAGTAAAAGCCGTAGGCGTTGGCCGCGCTGCCCTTCCCCGAGGCGGGGTCGTAGACGGTGGCGCCGAGGAGCATTTCCCCGGTGGCGGCGTCGGTGACGTTGCCGCTCAGCGTGTACTCCTGCGCCCGGGCACCCCCGGCAAAAACCAGGGCCAGCCACAGCGCCAGGCACACGAACGACAAACGAAGGGAAGGGTACGGCATACGCGTGAAGCCCCGCCGGGTACGGGCAACCAAACGCCGGTCCGTCGAAAAAACCTTTTCGCGCCCGGGAGCATCCGGTTGCCCGTCCGGGGCAGGGGTTACGTAAATATATGGCATTGGGAGCGATTTGGCCGCCCCGGCGGTACGCGCACCGGGGCAGGTGACCGGGTTGAGGCGAAATAATATTGTTAACATCAGTTGCGCATCGCTGTCGCTTACTGGCGCGCAGTAGAACGGGCTGGCGCGAAGCTGTGCTTCGTGCCGACTATGGTGTCCGCCTCCGGCGGAACGAGGGTTAGTTGGCCCATGCGTTTGCAGAATAATTGCCAGCCCTGCGGTTTTCAATGAATTGTCGCGTTAACTAGGATCGCCCTAAGCGACTGTTGGGGCGACTTTGGGAGAAGTATACTTTGACTTTCGTTCCGCCAGAGGCGGAAACCATAGTCGGCACGAAGCAGAGCTTCGCGCCAGCACGCTACTCCCCGCCAGGGGCGCTATCACATACGGGCTTCGGAAACCCGAAAGATATGCTCATAAAAAAGTCCGGCTCCCGAGGGGAAGCCGGACTTTTTTAACAACGGTGGGTCCGTTAATTTCCTTTCACGAACCGCACCACCTGCTGGCCGTGTTCCGACCGGAGCCGCAGCAGGTACAAGCCCGTCTTCAGGTGTCCCACCGGAATTTCCAGTTCGTACTCGCCCTTCACGCGGTGCCCGTCCCGGAGCAGCCCTTCGCCGGCCGCCGTTGCCACCACCGTACCCGTCACCTGGCGGGCGGGGAAAGACAGCTTCACGGTGAGGTGGTCTCTGGCCGGGTTGGGATACAGGCTCACCTGCACGTCTTCCGCGCCGCCGGCTACCTTGGTCTCACTCGCTTCCCGGGCACCCGCCACGCTCACCGGCACCACTTCGATGGCGGCCACGGCCGGGTTGTCGGCCAGGCCCTTCGAGAAGAACAGGTTGAGCGTACCATCGCTCACCGTCACGCGGATGGTCTGCCGCACGGCCCGCATGGCGCCGCCGGCCGTGGCAAAGATGTCGTAGTTGGTCAGCCGGCGCACGCCCTCGATGTCCACGTTGAACCGCCGGGAGCCCACGCCGCCGGCGCGGCCGTTGCCCCAGTAGGTTTCGGCAAAGTGCAGGATCACGTCGAAAGTGCCGTTGCCCGAGGGCAGGCCGTACGAGAAGCCCGCTCCGCTGCGCTGGGTGCGGTACAGGCCGTCGTCGGTGGTATTGGCAACCTCGCCGGCGGCCAGGGCCGAGGGGATGCCGTTGGCGAAATACACGTCGGGCGCGAAAGCCTTGCCGGCGCCGGTGGTGAAGGCGCCGCCGCCCGCGTTGATGGCCAGGGCGCTGCCGGCGGGCAGCACTTCAATGGCTTTCACGGCCGGGTTGTCGGCGGCCCCTTTGAGGAAGTTCACGTTCAGCGTGCCGTCGTTCACGTTCACCCGGAAGGTTTCCTGGGCCACCCGCAGGGCGCCGCCGGCCCGGGCAAACACGTCATAATCCGTCAGCCGCCGCACGCCTTCGGCATCCACGTGAAACTTGCGGGAGCCCACGCCGCCCGGGGCCGCGTTGCCAAAGTACGTTTCGGCAAAGTGCAGCACCACGTCGTACGAGCCGTTGCCGGTCGGGAAGTTGTAGGCGAACGAAGCCCCGTGGCGGCCGGTCTGGTAGAGGTAGTCGTCGGCCGTGCCGCCGATGCCCAGCGTGGTCGTTGCCGACACCGCGCCGCTGGAGAAGTACGCGTCGGCCGCGAATTTCCGCGCATCAATCGTCGTGAAGGCATTGCCGCCCGCATTCACCCGCAGGGCCACGGGCGGTACCACGGCCACTACTTCCACGGCCGCCACGGCCGGGTTGTCGGCCAGGCCCTTCACGAAGCCCAGGTTCAGGGTGCCGTCGGCCACGGTCACGCGCAGGGTTTCGGTGGTGGCCCGCATGGCGCCGCCGGCCTTGGCGAAGATGTCGTAGTTGGTCAGCCGGCGCGTGCCTTCAACGTCCACGTGGAACCGCCGGGAGCCGGCCCCGCCGCCCGTGCGGTAGCCGAACCACGTTTCGTTGAAGTGCAGGATCACGTCGAAGGTGCCGTTGCCCGAGGCGATGTTGTAGCTGAAGGCGCCGTAGCGCAGGGTGCGGTACAGGCCGTCGTTGGTGGTGTTGGCCACTTCCCCGCCGGCGATGCCCGACACCGCCCCGCCCGCAAAGTTTGCATCAGCCCCGAACACCTTGCCGCCGGAAGCCGTGAAGCTGGTCCCGCCGGAGTTGATGCGCCGGGCAAAGGCGCCGTTCACCGTCACCACGACCGGCACCCGGGCGCTTTCGCATTTACCCACGGAAGACGCCAGGTAATACGTGGTGGTGGCCGTGAGGGCAGGCGTGGTAAAGGAGAGGCCCGAAGCCACCGGGGCGCCGCCCGCGGCCTTGCCGTACCAGTTGTAGGTGACCGCGGCGGGCGGGTACTGGTCCGTGGGAATGGCCGTCAGCGTGGCCGTTTGGCCGCTGTTGATGGTAGCCCCGTTGGCCGAGGGCGCCCAGATGGGTTCCTGGAGGAAAATCGGCACTTTCTGGGTAAGGGTCACTTCGCCGCCCTGACAGCCGTAGGCAATGACGTCGAAGGTAAACTGCTCGGGCGGGAACGCCTGGTAGACCGGCGAGAAGGAGATGACCAGGTCGCCGCCGTTGCCGGGCACCTGTTTGCTGAAGTCCCGGTAGGTGCCCCGTCCGCCCCAGATCTGGTACAGTACGCCCACCTGCGATTGCCTGACCGTCGCGGTAACGACCGGCAGGATGTCGCCCACTTCCACGTTGCACACCGTGCTGCCGATCACCGGCAGGTCGGGGTTGGGGGCTACGCACACCGAGGCTTCCGTGCGGGCACTTTCGCACTGGTCGGTGAAGGCGGCCACGTAGTACTTCGTGCTGGCCGTCAGGTAGGGCGTGGTGAAGGTAGCGCCGTAGGCCAGCGGGGTGCCGCCGCTGGGCGCCGCGTACCAGCGGAAACCCTTCAGGCCGTTCTGTTCGCTGTTGTCGGCGGCCGTGAGGGTGGCCTGGGCGCCGTAATTGACGTAGGGGCTGTTGACGGTGGGGGGAATGACGTTCTGGAAATGCACGATCGGCCGCTGCGTGAGGATGGTCTCGGCGCAACCGTACGGCTCGATGCAGCAGAATGCCTTGATGTAGTACTCAATGGCGTCGGGGACGTACAACTGGGAGATGGCAATGAACGTGATCGTCAGGTCTCCCCCGTTGCCGGGCACCATCTCGCTGTATTCGTGGTCGCCGCCCCGCATGCTCCAGACCTGGTACGAGAGGCCCTTCTGTGAATTCTTGATGGTGATCTGGGCTTTGGGATGGTGCGTGCCGGAAACGGCGTTGCAGTACGTGCTGCCCAGCACGGTCACGTCCCGGTTGACGAGCGGGCAGGACATGGGGTTGGGGGCCGTCGCGGCCCGGAGGAGACTGGAGGTACTGCCGAGCAGCAATACCAGGCAATACCGCTGGAGCAGTACCAGCCATTTGTTTCGGTAAACAGGTTGCGTAAACATGATTGAATTGTGTTTTGTGGTTTGTTAGAGGGTATAAAATGGGCAAGCGTAAAGGCGCGGCAGCAACTTGAGATTGGTTCACGGGGGGACGGGCGGACCGGCCCGTGCGCCGGGTACCGGGGGCGTTCCGGCGTAAAAATCGTTCAGGCTGGTTGGGCGCCGCCCGGCGGTGCCGGACGGCTGCGTGCAATTGCCGGCGGATACTTCCCCTGCAATTGTGTCACAAACTAAGGCGTTTCGGCGGCGGGGCGCAATCCCGGATTTAGGGGATTTTTACTCCGGGAGCAGTCATTCCCTCCTGGTTTTGGGGGATTTTTCCCGCCGGGGCCGCCTTACGGGCGTTACCGGGGAATGGACGGGCGGGAAAGTAACGGGCGGCAGCCGGCTGGTGTGGCCGGAATTTGATACATTTACCCGATGGAAGAATCACTGGAAATCCCCGTGACGTACCGGGGAGAGGAATTGTCTTTTCCCTGCCGCGTGGTGCGGACGGTGCACGGCTACGTGTTCCAGGTGGAGGTGGCCGGGGTGCCCGTCAGCTTCGAGCCCGACGAGGAAGGCCGCTACCGGGCCACCGCCGGGGCCGTGCCCGAACGGGAGACCCGCCGCCTCGACACCGGGCTGCTCAAGGCCATCGCCGAAGTGATCGAATCAATCGTCAGCTAAGCCGTTGCTGGTGAGCCGAGCCGTATTCCATTCAACCCGAACCCTTATCAACCATGAGAAACCGGATCACGCACCTGTTTGCAATGCTGCTCCTGATGGCCGTTGGTGCGGCGGTGCAGGCCCAGCCGGGCCAGAAAGCGTTCATGGGCGTCACCGTGGATACGGTGACCACCCCGCTGCGCAAACAGTACAAGCTCAAAGCCAACCAGGGCATCCTGGTGAAGGACGTACTGCCCAGCTCTTCGGCGCTGGCGGCCGGCATCCGGGTCAACGACGTGATCGTGCAACTCGATGACTCCACCATCCGGGCCACCCCGCAGTTTGTGGCCCTCGTGCAGCGGTACAAAGCCGGCGATACGGTGAAGTTGACCCTGTACCGCGATGGCAAGAAGCGGGTACTGCCGGTCCTGCTCAAGTCGCGGGGCAACCCCGTTGAGTGATGACCTATTGCGTGATGACCTGGGGCACCGGCGGCGTCAAACGGCGGGCGGCCCTCACCAACCCCGCCGACAGCCTGCGCCGGGAATAGAAATCTGCTTTCCGCGGGAGATTCACCGGGTTCTGCCGTAATTTCGAGCCGCACCCGCCGCACCCCGCCATGCCCAAGCCCGTACCCGTACTGCACCTGGAGCAGTTCCAGGAACCCGCCACCCTGCACCCGCACTTCTACGTGCAGTTGCTGCAAGAGCACCTGGCCCAGTACCAGTTCGTAAAGGCGCCGCACCGGCACGACTTCTACTGCCTGTTCCTGTTTACCCGCGGCACGGGCCGGCACGTCATTGACTTTACGGCCTTCGAGGTAACGCCCGGCAGCGTGTTTTTCATGTCCCCGGCCCAGGTGCACACCTGGCAGTTGTCCGAGGATGCGGAGGGCTACGTCGTGTTCTTCAACGCCGGGTTCTACCTGCTCAACCACGCCCACCGGAGCCTGTCGGAGTTTCCCTTCTTCGCGTACGCGGCCACGCCCCACCTGCCCCCGGCGGCCGGGCGGGAGGAGATCGCGCCGCTTTTCGTGCGCCTGTACGAGGAGTACCGGGGGCACGCCTGGCGCAAGGAAGAAGTGCTGGGGTCGTACCTCAACATCCTGCTCATCAAGCTGGCCGATGCGTACCGCCGGGCCAACGCCCCGTTCGGCTCGTCGCACCTGCTGGAGCAACTGCGGCAACTGGAAGGGCTCATCGAAAAGCACTACCTGGAACACAGGCCCGTGGAGGACTACGCCGAATGGATGAACCTGTCGGTAAAGCAGTTGTACACGGTGTGCCGCACGGCGCTCCGCAAATCGCTGGGGACGCTCCTCCAGGAACGCCTCCTGCTCGAAGCGAAACGGCTGCTGGTGCACACCGACCTCACGGTGGCACAGGTGGCGGCGCGGCTCAACTACGCGGACGGCTCCTATTTCAACCGGTTTTTCAAGAAGGCGGCCGGGCTCACGCCGGAGCAGTTCCGGCAGCAGTACCGATAAGTGCCATCAATCCCGCCATTTGTGCCATCCCAACGGGGCGTTTTGCCGTATTTTTACGGGAGAAAGCCAAACGAACCAAACGCGATGATGGGCAAGGGAAGCAAAATGTACAGTGTGCTGCACGGGGTGTGTCCCCGTTGCCAGCAGGAAAAGGTGTTCCGGTACGGGCCTTACCAACGGCTGGATTTTACGGCGATGCACGTGCGCTGCGCCGCCTGCGGGCAGGCCTTCGAGCCGGAGCCGGACTTTTACCAGGGGGCCATGTACGTGAGCTACGGCCTGTCTACGGGCTTGTTCCTGGCGGTGGGCGTGCTCACGTTGTTCTACCTGGACCTGGGGTACCTGGTCTCCTTCTCCACCATCGGCCTGGTGGCCGTGGCGCTGCTGCCGGTCCTCTTCCGCGTGTCGCGCCTGGTATGGCTCAA
>CADCTQ010000647.1 GCA_902805615.1 uncultured Cytophagales bacterium | reverse complement strand
CTTGAGCACCTCCACCGGCCGGAAGCCCGAAAGCACCAGGGCCGGGTAGCTGCCGGCCACCAGGCCGATCACGGCCACCACGCCCAGCAGGAACAGCACGGTGAACGGCTCCAGGGTAAACGTGAGGCGGGCCTCGATGAGCCCGTTGAAGGCGGGCAGCAGCATGCCGGCGGCCACCACGCCCACGCCCACGGCCAGGATGGTCATCAGGATGGCCTCGCCCCAGAACTGGTTGAGGAGCTGGATTCGCCCGGCGCCCATGGTTTTGCGCACGCCCACTTCGCGGGCCCGCCCCGCCGAACGGCCGATGGAGAGCGTCACGAAGTTGATGCAGGCAATGGTGAGGATGAACAGGGCAATGGTTGCCAGGATGTAGCCGTACCGGGCGTCGCCTTGGGCCACTTCGCCGGTGCCGGCCGCTTCGGGAACGCCCTTGCCGAGGTGAATGTCCGTGAGTGCCTGCAAGTGTACCACGTACTCACCGGGCTTGTACTTTTCGCCCCGGATCGTGCGGACCATCCCCGGGAACTTGGCTTCCAGCTTGCGGGCGTCGGTGCCTTCGCGCAGCAGCACGTAGGTGTCGGGCTCAATGTTTTGCCAGGCGGCCGTCAGGGTCCGCGGGCTGCGAATCCGCTTGGCGTTTTCGTAGGGCAGCAGGAAGCCGAACCGGAAGCTCGAATTCTGCGGCCAGTCGCGGGCCACGGCCGTCACGGTAAAGGGCAGCGTCAGCGTGTCGCCGTCGAGCCGGATGTCGAGCCGCTTGCCGAGGGGATTGTCGTTGCCGAAGTATTTTTTCGCCATTTCCTCGGTCAGCACCACTGAGCCGGGTTCCGCCAGGGGGTCGGGACCGACCGTCTGCACCAGCGGGAAGCTGAACATCCGCAGGAAGTCGGGGTCTACCAGGTGCATCCGCTCGGTGAACACCTCGGCGCCCTTTTTGGCCGTGTTGTTGATGCCCATGAAGTGCGTTGCCGCTTCCACCTCGGGATAGGTGGCTTTCAGCATCGGTCCCAGCGGGTGCGGCGTTTCGAGGCTGATGAACTCTTCGGACTGGTACTTTTCGTACAGCCACGGCCGGTAGATGCGGCCGGACTCCGCGTGGAACCGGTCGAACGTCCACTCCTGCCGCACGAAAAGACCAATGAGGATGCATACGGTCACGGCAATGCCCAACCCGCCGAGGTTGATGGCCGAGTAGGTCCGGTGCTTTAAAAAAGTACGCAGGGCAACTTTCAGGTAGTTCTTGAACATGGCGCGGGACCGGGGAAGGGAGACCGGGGACCGGGAGGCCGGTACCGGGTCTCTGTGTTACCCGTATTGCCAACAAATATGCCAGCCGATAAAAGTTGTCCGTAGGGGTGTAAGGGTGGGTCAGGCGGCGCGGGGGTGTTCGCCAGCGGCCAGAACTGTCCGGATGCGGACAGGGACGCGGGGATAGAGCGGACCGCGTTGCAAACGCGTGACAGCGGGGTCCATCCGTGCCGTGGCTATCAGGCTCATGCGCGACTGCCCTGCGCATCCTTGCCGTGACTACCGACACCAGGCGATTGCCCTGGTTGACTTATCGGCAACTGCCTGCTGCAACTGCCCGCTGCCGGTGCGTAAGCCCGGTACTAAACAGGCGGTTGTTGGGGGCAATCCGCGGGTGGGGCGGCCGGCAGGTTTGCGTTTGCCCGAATTTGCCCAAAAAGAAAAAGCGGCGTCCTTGCGAGGGACGCCGCTTTTTTGACGGTACGGGCAGCCGTTACTGGCTCTGCTTTTTCAAACCGCTCTGGCTGCTGACGCCGCCCGAGTGAGCCGACGTATCGGTGTCTCCTTCGGAGGTGGTACCGGCCGAACCCGTGCCGTGGCTGGTTTCCAGCTCGTCCATGCCGCGGGTGTTTGCCGTGCCTTTGTTCGTATCCATGCCGTAGGCGTCCGTGGCCGGGTCAACGGCGTTGGGGTTACCGCCCATCTGCGTGGTATCTGCCGTTTCGGCGTCCGACTGGCTTTGCTCACCGCCGCTGTTCTGCTGGCAGGCGTACAGAGACGTCATGCCGACTATTGCCAAACCCAATGTTCCTTTTGCCACCAGGTCTTTTACCTCTTTCCATGCTGTTTTCATCACAATGCTATCTTTTGTAAAACACCTTATTTTCTCTACTGATAAGCCTGTGTACGGCAAGAAAAAGCGGAAAGTTTACCAACGCACCGAAAAGATAAGGATAGGGTTTAAACCCTATCCTATGGATAATGGCATTTGGTTTTCAACTCCAACTGGTCCGGGACAACGCTGTGGGAAGACTTATTGTGCTCGCAGCGCCAGCACTATCCATAGGATAGGTTTAAACCCTATCCTTCCTCCGGTCTCCTCTACTCGACCCTCCACGACACGTTAAACTTGCCCTGGGTGCCCTTGCCGGCAATGTTGACGTGGTATTCGCCGGCCTTGGTAATGGGCAAGGTGCGCCGCACGACGGCGTCAGACCGGAGCGGCAGGGCTTCTTCCCAGAACGTTTCGCCTTTCTTGTTGCGCAACCCGATCTTAAATTCGCCCGACTCGGCGTAAGCCTGGTAAGTCAGCGCAATCTGCTTGCCCGCCGGCACCTTCAGGAAGTTGGTGCCCACGTTGCCCGTCCAATCGGTAAACTCGCTGTCCATCGTCGCCTTCAGGCTGTCGGTATTCGAACTTGACATCTGATGGATGGAGGAAGCGGGGGGCTTGGCAGCGCCGGTCTCCTGGCAGTACGCGGCCGGGGCGGCGGCCAGCAGTGCCGCCACTGCCAGCCCGCAAAGGGTGTTTTTCATGATTTTCGTGGTTATAAGGTTCGGGTAGTAAAGATTCTTTGCTTCTCTCCTGCCAATACCGTGCCCCGTTGCCCGCCGGCTGGCCCCTCACCGTCCGCCCCGCATCCCCGCCCAAATCCTGTTCATCCTTTCATCATGCGAATCAAGGTTCAGACAGCATCAAGGTACAGACCTACTCCGAGCGCAGTGCGTCTACCGGGTTGGCCGTGGCGGCTTTGAGGGAGCGGAAGCCGACCGTGAGCAGGGCAATGAGGGCCGAAACCCCGAAGGCAATCCCGAACAAGACCGGGCCGGGTTCGATGCGGTACTCGAACTTGTTCAGCCAATCGGTCAGGTAGAGGTAGCCCAGCGGCGCGGCCACCCCGAACGCAATGAGCAGGAGCCAGAGGTATTCTTTGGCGAAGAGCCCCACCACGTGCGCCTCCGAAGCGCCCAGCACCCGGCGGATGCCTACCTCCTTGGTGCGCTGCACGGCCATGAACGACACCAGCCCGTACAAGCCCAGGCAACTGATGAGCAGGGCAATGCCGGCAAACACGTTGATGAGCCGGAGCATCTGGTTTTCCTGCTGGTAGGCCCCGGCCAGGGCGTCGTCCAGGAACTGGTAGCTGAACAGGTCGTTCGGGTAGGTGCGCGTCCAGACCTTTTCCACCCCGGCCAGCACCCGTTGCAGGTTCTCGCGGGAGTCGCCGGCGGTCTGCACCTTGATGGCGGCCTGCTGGTAGAACCGGGGGTCAACCGACAGCACGGTCGGGTCAATCTTCTGGTGCAGCGAGTTGACGTGGAAATCGCGCACCACGCCGATGATCGAGAACGTCTCGGTGCCGTTGTCTATAGTCTTGCCCAGCGCCTGCGCGGGGTGTTGCAGGCCCATGCGCCCCAGGAACACTTCGTTGATGAGGATGTTGCGGTGCGGGCCGGGAGCCGTCATGTCGCCCGGACCAAACTGCTGGCCGGCCAGCAGTTTGATGCCATAGGTATCCACGAAGGCCGTGTCCACGAGTTTGAACTGCGTGCGGATGGTGTCTACGTGCGTGCCGGTCTGGTAGAGCAACGATCCCATGAAGTTGCTTTCGGCGGAGGCACTGTTGAAGGAAAAACTCACGTTCCGGACGCCCGGCAGTTGCAGGAGCTGCCCGCGCAGGGCTCCCGTCTCGCCGGCCCCCAGGGGCACCACCAGGATGGCCTCCTGGTCGAATCCCAGGTCGGCCTGCTGGAAAAGCCGCATCTGGCCCGTCACCACCACCGTGCCGATCACCAGCACCTGGGCCACCACGAATTGCAGGATCAGCATGGCCCGCCGCAGGGTGAGGCCGCCCACCGTCCGGCCCGGTATGCGGCCTTTGAGGGCCAGGGCCGGCGTAAAGCCCGAAAGCACCCAGGCCGGGTACGCGCCGGCCAGCAGGGTAACGCCCCCGGCCAGGCCGCCCAGGAACACCCACACGCCGGGGTCCAGCAGCAGCGCCGCCGGCAGGTTGACTGCCAGCAGCCCCGACACGGACGGCAGCACGAGCCAGGCCAGGGCGTAGGCCGCGGCCACCGACAGCCCCACGAGGAGGGCGGTTTCGCCCAGGAACTGCCCGGCCAGGTTGCCGCGGCTGCTCCCGAGCACCTTGCGGACGCCTACCTCTTTGGCGCGTTTGAGGGCCTGGGCCGTCGCCAGGTTCACGAAGTTGATGCAGGCGATCAGCAGCAGGAAGGCCCCGATGACGCCCAGCACTTGCAGGTAGAGCACGCTGGCCGACCGGCCGCCGAAGTTGTAGTGGTAGTGGACTTGCCGCAGGGGCAGCAACTGGTAGCCCTGCCGGCGGGAAAAGCCGTCGCCGTGGTACTTTTCGACCATTTGCGGGAAGCGGCTCGCCACGGCCGCCGGCGAAGCGCCTTCTGCCAGCAGCACGTACGTGTGGTCGTTGTCGCTCCAGCCGCCCCAGGCGTTCACGTCCAGGTCGGGCTGCAAACTTTTGCGCGTGCCGGCAGAAGCCAGCAGCCCAAAGCTGAAGTCCGTGTTGGCGGGCGGGTCTTTGAGGATGCCCGTTACTTTCACGTCCACGCCGTTGTTGAGCCGCAGGGTTTGCCCCACGGCCCCGGCCGCCTGGTAGCCGTCGCCCTGCCCCTGCCCGAAGTACTTGCGGGCGTAGCGCTCGGTGAGCAGGATCGTGTTGGGCTCGGTGAGGGCCGTGCGCGGGTTGCCCGTCAGCCACCGGTAGTCGAACACGGAGAACAGCGAATTGTCGGCAAAGGCAATGCTCTCCTTGAACAGGGCGCGGTTCCCGCCGGGGGCGTCCAGGCTGACCAGGTACCCCCAGTTGGAACTGATCGTCACCACCTTTTCCACCTCCGGGAAGTCTCGTTGCAGGGCCCCGGCCAGGCCGAGCGGCGCCCCGGCGTAGGCGCCCGGCTGTCCCGCCTTGGTGCTTTCCACCCGGTAGATCCGGCCGGCCCTGGCGTGGAAAGCGTCGTACCCCGTTTCCTGCCGGATGACCAGGAAGAGGATCAGGCAGCAGGCGATGCCCAGCGTAAGGCCCGTCACGTGGATAAAGGTGGTGCCGGCCTGCCGGCGCATCTGGCGCCAGGCGGTAAGGAAATAGTTACGCAGCATATCAGTAAAAAGTGGTTTGGCAAAAGGTTGTGTCCTGCTCCTGAGAAAGGCGGGCCGCAGGAAGCCCAGCACTTCGCGCACGTACTGCCGCCGGGCGCAGGCGGTCCCGCACCTTTCGGCCCGCCGCCGGAACCGTTCGTGGAGGTCGCCCTGCACCTCTTCGCGCAGGTGCGGCGCGCAAAACCATTCCAGCAGGCGGTCGGCCCACCGGGGCGGCTGAGGGGCGTGGCTCATATTTTTTATTTACATTGGTAAAATATTTATGTAAACGTGGAAACCACCGAAAGCCAATCTTCCTGGTATGAACGCGAACGGGGTAAACCCTTGCCTGATACCATTCACGCGGCCATTCAGTCGAATCTTCTGTTTGAACTCTAGCTCCGTTACCGCGACGCTTACCGCAGCTTGTCCGAACTGTCATTGGCTACCCTGCCCGACGGAACTACGCCCGACGTAGCCGTTTACCCGGCTTTCGCCCTCGATTACGAGAACCGCCCGGCCCGGCGCACCGACCCGCCCCTGCTTTGCATCGAAATCCAGTCGCCGTCGCAAAGCGTCGAAGAGATGGTGGACAAAACGAACGTCTGCTTCGGATTCGGCGTCCGTTCGTGCTGGGTAGTCGTGCCCGCCGTGAAAGGCATTTTCGTGTACGACCGGCCCGGCCACTACGCCTTTTTCCACGGCGACGACACCTTGCAGGACCTCACCCTCAACATCGCCCTCCCCCTCTCCACCGTCTTTGCGTGAGCAGGGAAACGGGAACGAAAAACCCGAGTCCCAAGACCCTGCCCCGCGGACCCACTTCCCGGCGTTTCCCCTCTACGCATCCTGCTCCTTCCCGCATTCGCACCCAAATCCTTTCATCCTGCGAATTCTGATGCTGACCTTACTCCGAACGCAGTGAGCGCGCCGGGTTGGCCAGCGCCGCCCGGATGCTCTGGAAGCTGACCGTGAGCAGGGCCACCAGGAGCACGGCCAGCCCGGGCACCGCCAGCATCCACCATTGCAGCGTGGTGCTGAAGGGATAGTTTTGCAGCCACTTGCGCAGGCCCAGGTACGCCAGCGGCAGGGCCACCGCGTTGGCCAGCAGCACCAGCTTCACGAAGTCCCGGTAGAGCAACTGCACGATCTGGCCCACCGACGCCCCCATCACCTTGCGCACCCCGATCTCCCGGGTGCGCTGCGCCGCCGTGAAGGAAGCCAGCCCGAACAGGCCCAGGCAGGCCACCAGGATCGCCAGCGAGGCAAACAGGCTGAACACCTGCCCGAACTGCCGGTCCGACCTGTACTGGGCGTTGAAAGATTCGTCGAGGAAGACGTACTTGAACGGGTTGCCCGGGAACACCTGCCGGTATTCGCGTTCCACGTCGGCCACCGTGCGGCGCACGTCCCCGCCGCGCAGCATCAGCGAGTAATACCCCCAGGAATTGTGTTCGCTGAGCAGCAGGAAAGCCGCCGTGTGGTCGCTCTTGAGGGAGTTGTGGTGGTAGTTCTGCATCACGCCGACCACGTAGACCGTGCTGCCGTCAATCACCACGGGCTTGCCCAGGGCGGCGGCCGGGTTGCTGAAGCCCAGCAGCCGGGCCGCCTTTTCGTTGAGGATGGTGCCTTCCCGGTCGGTGGGGAAGGCGCGGGAGAAGTTGCGTCCCGCCACCAGTTTGATGCCGTAGGCAGGCAGAAAATCCGCGTCGGCCCAGAACAGCGACCCGCCGATGCCGCTTTCGGGGGCGGCCTCCTTGCGGCGGATGCCGCTGGTGTTCCAACTGTACGAAGTGCCCGGCACGTTGCTCGAAATCGTTACCTGTTTCACCGCTGCGTAGCTCAGG
Organism: uncultured Cytophagales bacterium; assembly: GCA_902805615.1. Lineage (GTDB taxonomy): Bacteria > Bacteroidota > Bacteroidia > Cytophagales > 172606-1 > CADCTQ01. Next base: position 15,697 of record CADCTQ010000647.1, on the reverse strand, counting down.
AGCCGGCTTTTGAGGCGCTGGCTTTTTTGCCCGTAGCTCATCCCCTTTACGGCCGGCACGTCCACCACCAGCGTCTGCCCGGTGTTGAAGCCCAGCTTCTGGTTGCGCATGTATTCCAGTTGGGCGTACACCACCAGCGTACCGGCAATCAGCAGGATGGAGGCCGCAAACTGGAACACGACCAGCCCCTGCCGCAGGCCCACGCCGCGCGGCGAATGGCCCGGGTTGCCTTTGAGGACCGCCACCGGCCGGAAGGTGGAGAGCACGAACGCCGGGTACAGGCCCGACAGGAAGGTGCCCGCCACGAACGCCGCCGCGAAGGCCAGCAGCAGGGCCGGCTCCTGCAGGAGGGTGTGCAGCCCCAGTTCCCGCCCGATCAGTTTGGCGAATTCGGGCAGCGAAACCGACACCAGCAGCACCGCCACCCCGGCGGCCAGCGCGTTGACCAGGCCCGATTCGAACAGGAACTGCCGGATGAGCTGCGGGCGGTGGGCGCCGGCCACTTTGCGGATGCCTACTTCGCGGGCCCGTTCGGTGGCGCGGGCCGTAGACAGGTTGATGTAGTTGACCCACGCGATCACCAGGATGAACCCGGCAATGAGCATCAGGAAGTACACCTGCATGGCGTCGCCCTGCGCGGTGGTGCCGTGGCCGAATTCGGTTTTCAGGTGCAGGTCGCGCAGGGGCAGCAGGGCGAACGTTACCGTACGGCCGGCCTTCCGGAGGTCGTCGCCCCGGTGCTTCTCCACGAAGGCGGGCAGTTTGGCCTCCAGGGCCGCCGGCGAGGCGCCGGGCTCCAGTTGCAGGTACACGTTGAAGTTCTCGGCGTGCCAGGGGTCGTGGCGGTACATGCGCTGCGCCAGGGCGTTTTTCATCGAAAACAGGAAGTCGAACTGCACGTGGGAGTTGGCGGGAACGTCTCGCACGACCCCCGTGATCACGTAATACTCCACCCCGTTGAAGATGATCCGCTTGCCCAGCGGCTCCTCGTTGCCGAAGTACCGGCGGGCCGCCGACTCGGTGACCACGGCCGTGTTGATCTCGGCCAGGGCCGTCCGGGCGTCGCCTTTTACCAGCGGGAAGGAAAACAGCGTGAGGAATGAAGCGTCGGCGTAGAGCGTCTTGTTGTCGCCCGACGACACCTCACTGACCGCCCGGGACGGGTCGCGGCGGGGCGACACTTTGCGCAGGGAATGGACGTGCTCGCGGTCCTGCTCCACCAGCGGGTTGGCGGGGTCGAGCACGACCTGGCCGTCCACCAGGAACTTGTACGCGTATTCGCCGGGCGGCAGGTGGACGGTCCCCGTCCAGCCCGAAGCCGTTTTTTGCAGGAGGTGTTCCTGCCAGCCGTTGAACGTGCCGCCCACCTTTACGGTATCGGCGTCGGGGTGGCCGGCCAGGCGGAAGGTGATGGGCTGCGGCTGCACGTCGGCGCCGCGCAGGTAGGTGACCACGCCCCGGGCCCACACGGTGCGGGCGTAATGTTGCACTTCGCCGTACGCCTCCTGCATGAGCGGGCCGGCCGGGTGCCCGTTGTGGGAGTCAATTTTCTCTTTGCCCTCCTCCCGGCTCCGCTGCACGAGGCCGTACACGTGCTCCCCCCGCTGGTGAAAGTTGTCGAAGCTCAACTCGTACACCACGTAGTGCATGATGAGCAGGCACGCCGCCATGCCCAGGGCCAGGCCCATGATGTTGATGCAGGAGAACGCCCTTTTGCGGGCCAGGTTGCGAAATGCGACGATCAGGTAATTGCTCAGCATAGCGGTAGCAAAGGGAGTTGGGTAGGCATCAGGTTTTCCTTTTCGTGCGAATCCGGCGTTCAGCGGGTGAATTCCGGTTCGGGCAGGGCCGCGCCGGGAATCAGGTTCCAGAGGTGGTTGCGGGTCTGCCGGATTTCGCCCAGGGCCCGGCGGCCGGCGGCCGTTACCGAAAAAAAGCGTTTGCGCCGTCCGCCCCGTTCGGCCGTAGCGCCGCCCAGGTACGAAGTCACCATGCCCTTTTCCCCGAGGCGTTGCAGGGCCGCGTGCACGGCGCTCAGGCTGACGCTGCGGCCGGTCTCCTTCTCCAGCTCTTCGGCAATGGATACGCCGTACGCCTGCCCGTTCAACACGGCGGCCGTCAACAACACCAGTTCCTCAAACTCGCCCAGGTAGGTTCGCTTCATCTGCGCATTATCTCAACTTCTGTAGAACAAATGTTCTGCCAACGTGCCCGGACACGGTAGTCAAGACGGGAGACACAGAACGGGGCACAGGAGTCAACGCACTGACTTGCAGCGGTTTTCAGCACAAACAAGAAGCTGTCTTTCTCAGGAATGAGGCAGGCGGAGGTGGGAACCGGGCATTTTTCCCCTAAAAAAACTGTCCTAAAGCGAACACATTTTGTACGCTTTAGGACAAGAAAACGGAACACCCGTACGGGGTTCATAAAAGTTGGCGGCAGCAGGCCATCCCCCTGCCCCCTTGACTGCGTCGCCCCCATTGGGGTTCCCTTGCCCGCGGGCACACCCACAAGGGTACGGAGGCGAGAGCCGAACGTACCGAACGTAGTTCTGAGGCGAGAGCCGAACGTACCGAACGTAGTTCTGAGGCGAGAGCCGAACGTACCGAACGTAGTTCTGAGGCGAGAGCCGAACGTACCGAACGTAGTGCTGAGGCGAGAGCCGAACGTACCGAACGTAGTGCTGAGGCGAGAGCCGAACGTACCGAACGTAGTGCTGCGTACTTGCCGGTGCGGCCACAAGGCAACTCCCGGTAGCAAGTCAACGCTTGGTCAAAAGGGGACTGCCCGTGATTGATGGGTACGGCCCGTTTCCCTGCCCGGGAGCCGCCAACTACCGGTCCCCCTTGCGGGCTGATCCGTGCGACGGCCGAAGGGGGCAGGGGGATGACTTTCTTTTCATTCTCAGGACTTTCCAAAAACGCTCATGAAGCCGTCAGTGAGACACTGACGACGGCGTGAGGGTCTTTATAAGCCAGGACTTACGCAAGTGCCCCGCGCGTACTGGTAGGCTTCCAGGAGAGGACCTGCCCAGGGGCACCGGTTTGGCGAAACATATGCCATATCTTTTGACGCGTGAGTTGCCCGCCGCCTGACAGATATGGCATATGTTTCGCCAGCCGGTGCCCCAACCAAACGAGGTCATTGGATCTCCAATCATTGCCCATGCGTAAGCCCGGTTCCGGGCCGTGGTCAATGTCGCTGCTGCGTATTGGATTAGCGCCACGGATAATGAATTAGCGCTGCGGCTAAGGGCTCTATTGGGGCAGCGACACAGTACCCTTACGGCTGGGGGTAGTCTCCTGACCACCCCCTTTTATGCGCAAAACTTAGTTTTGCCTTTCTCTTCTCGTTAAGCTTCGGTCATCACTATTTATCTGCTGAGAACGCTCCTGCCCAAATAACGCCCTTGTAAGCTTGCAGTCAAGGCCAACAAAGGCAAAACAAAGTTTTGCGCGTAAAAAGGGGGTAGTCGGGAGACTACCCCCAGCCGTAAGGGTACTGTGTCGCTGCCCCAATAGTATACCGGACCACACTGCCCTCGAATCTAACGCTAATCACGTACCTCACTGAACTTCTGAAAAAGTCCTGATCCTTTCGCACCCCAATCTCCATTCGTAATTATTCCTCCGACAGCTTCAGCCGGGAGCTGATCTTGAAGAACTCGACGAAGCACTTGGCCGTCAGTTCGGCGTCTTCGAGGGCGTTGTGGGTCTGGTCTTCGCGTTCGAAACCGAAGTACTGCGCGATGGCTTTGAGGCTAAGCGACTTGGGCGTCTTTTTGCCGTTGGCGGCCAGGATGCGGAACATCAGGAACGACAGCGTGTGCAGGTCCACCAGCTTGCGCGAAAACGGCCACTCCAGCTTCTCGTGGCGGTAGGCGAATTGCAGGAAGTTGATGTCGTGGATGACGCTTTGCCCGCACACCACCACGTCCATGAGCAGCTTGCCGATGCCGGCCTGCCCCGGGTGGGCGCCGCGGTTGAGCTTTTTGAGAATCCAGCCTTCAAACTCCGGCAGCACGTCGTAGATCATCGGGGCGTCGTCGAGGTCGTCGAGGGAAAGGCCGTGCACCTTTTCGGAGGCCGCCGTGAAGCTTTCCTCGTCTTCCGGGTAGACGTTTTGCAGGTAGGTGCCCAGTTGCTGCCAGTTGTCGTCAAACAGCACGGCGCCAATCTGAATGATCTCGTTCCAACCCGGGTCCGGGCCGGTCATTTCCAGGTCAAGTACCAGGTAAGGCATGTTGTCGGTAGATTGATGAACCGGCAATATGGGCAAAATGTCCAATTGCTGCACGGCTCGGCCATTCAATACACTACGATTTACCTGATGTCTGAACCTTGATGCGCTTGATGAAATGATGCCCTTTGTTTCGACGACCAAAATCATGTTCATCATTTCATCAAGTACATCAAGGTTCAGACGCCTATTCGCTCCTGAGCGAGTCCACCGGGTTTGCCAGGGCCGCCTTGGTCGCCTGGAAGATGACCGTACAGAGGGCAATGACCCCGGCCAGTCCGCCGGCCGCGGCGAAGAGCCACCAGTTCAGGCTGGTCTTGTAGGCGAAGTCCTGCAACCACTGGTGGACTGCGTACCAGGCAACCGGTACGGCGGCGACAAAAGCGACGGCGACCAGCTTCAGAAAATCGCCCGAAAGCAACGCGACGATACCGCTCACCGAAGCCCCCAGCACCTTGCGGATGCCGATCTCTTTGGTGCGTCGTTCGGCCGTGAAAGCAGCCAGCCCAAAGAGGCCCAGGCACGAAATCAGGATGGCAAAGGCGGTAAAAATCCCCGACAGGTTGGCCAGCCGGTCGTGGTTCTTGTAGAGCCGGTCGAAGTTGTCATCCAGGAAGTGGTACTCGAAGGGCTTGCCGGGATTGTATTTCCGGTAGATCGCTTCCAGCCGCGCAATGCGCTGCGGCAGGTCGTCCCGCGGCGACAACCGGACGCTCACGTACCCCCCTGACGCAAACAGCCCGCCGGTCTCCTTCTCCGAAACCGGGAACATGGCCAGCGGCTCAATGGCATGTTGCAGGGACTGAAAATGAAAATCCTTCACCACCCCCACGACCTCCACCTGTTCCCCGCCGAACGGAATCCGTTGTCCAACCGGTTTTTTACCCAATCCCAGTTGCTGCACGGCCGTTTCGTTGAGGATCACCTGGTTGCGCCCCGGCAAAAAAGCCTCGGCCGCCGTTGTTTTTTCCTTCCACCTGATTCCGAACGCAGCGACGAAATCCGCATCCACGTTCATAAAGTAAAGGTTGATCTGGCGCTGGTCGGGCCGCCCGCCGAACATCATGCTGGGGCCGTCCGAAGCAAAGGGTACGCTGGTGGAAGCCGTTACCCGCACCGTGCCCGGCTGCCGGCTCAACTCGGTTTTCAAGGCCAGCGATTTCCCGCCCGCGACGGCATCCACCGGGATGATTACCAACTGCTCTTTGTCAAGGCCCAAGTCTTTGTGGCGGAGTAGGTTCAACTGCTCCCGGGCCACCAGGCTGCAAATGACCAGGGCGATGGAAGCGGTGAACTGAAATACGGTAAAAGCCCGCCGGACCGTAATCCCGCCCCGGCCGGCGTCTGATTTTCCCTTGAGTACGGACACCGGCAGGAACTTCGACAGCAGCAGCGCCGGGTAACTGCCCGCCACCAGGCCACTGAGCAGCAGCATGCTCCCGCCCACCAGCAAAAACTGCGGTTGCCCGATGAAACGGATGGGAATGGTGACGCCCACGATGCGGTAGAAAGGAGGCAGCAGCAGGGCCACCAGCACGACGGCCACGCCAAAAGCCAGCAGCGTTACCAAAAGGGATTCCCCGAAGAATTGCCGGATCAGTTGCCCGCGGCCGGCCCCCACTACTTTCCGGATGCCTACTTCCTTGGCCCGCTGGGTGGCCCGGGCCGTGGTCAGGCTCATGTAATTGATCAGCGCCAGCAGCAGGATCAGCAGGGCTACTGCCGAGAAAATGTAGATGTATTTCAGGTTGGAGACCGAAGTACGGCCGTGCAGGTGCACGTCGGGCAGCGCCGTCAAGATCAGTTGCTGCTTCACCCCCGGTATCATCGGCGGCAACAGCTTGTTTAAGCGCTGCTTTACTTTGCCGGCGGCCCCCGCCGAACGCAGCAGGAAGTAAGTCGGATACCCGCCGATGGCGAGCCGGGTTTCCTCAAAATATCTTTTTTCTATGGAAGCAAGACTTGCGAAAGAGGCAACGAAATGATACTGGAGCGAGGAATTCGACGGTGCAGGTTCGATCACGCCGGTGATGGTGAAGGGAATTTCCCGGGCAACCAGGGTAGAATCGTGGTACCCATTGGGCTTGCGGCTAAAAATCAGCGTTTTACCCACCGGGTTTTCCTTCCCGAAGTACTTTTCCGCCAGTTGAGGGGTAAGCAATACCGTGTTTGGCTGCGAAAGCGCCGTCCGGGGGTCACCCGAACGTAGTTTGAATGAGAAAACCGAAAGGAAGGAACTGTCGGCAAACAGCCACTGGTCCTCGTAAAACCGGCTGCCGGCCTGCCCCGGCCGGCTGGTCAGTACGTGGTTGTAGTGGGAGGTGGTGCGCACGAAATCCACTACGTCCGGGTAGGCTTGCTGCAAGGCCCGGGCTACGGGAGCCGTAAGGCCATCCATGTACACCGTTTGCCCGCCGTATTCAATTTCGCCGCCCGCCTGGAAAATCCGGCCGGCCTGCTGGTGAAAAGAATCGTAGCTCAGTTCGTGCTGCACGAAGAGCAGGATCAGCAGGCTGACGGCAATGCCCGAGGCCAGGCCGGTTACGTTCAGAAAGCTGTATACCTTGTTGCGGCCCAGGTGGCGCAGCGCCACGGTGAAGTAGTTTCTCAGCATATCGGTATAAAATGGGGTAGTGGATGCCTGGGCCCTCCTTCCGACGACGTGGGGCCGCAGGTAGCGCACCACGTCCCACGCGTACTGCCGCCGCGCCGCCCGCTCCCCTTCGGCCGCCACCCGTTCCCCGAACAACTCGTTGAGGTCGCCTTCAATCTCCTCCAGCAGCGGCGGCTTGCAGTACCAGGCCAGCAGACGACGGGCCCATTTCGGCGGTTGGGGTTGCATGGGAAGGGAGTGGTTAGTGGTCAGTAGAGACGCGATTTATCGCGTCTTGGTAAGTCGTAAGGGGATTGGGTATTCGGTCGCCCTGCCTGCGGTCTCCGGTCTCCTCCGCGTCAGTTGCCCTGGAAAATGATCTTGGGCACCTGGGCCCACATCTGCTGGCGCAGTTCCATGGTCTCCTGCAAGGCCCGGGCTCCGAACGGCGTGATCGCGTACAGCCGTTTGCGTTTGCCGCCCCGCTCCCTGGTGGCCTCGCCGAGGTGAGACTTGAGGAACCCCTTTTCCTCCAGCCGGTAGAGGGCCGTGTGCACGGCGCTGATGTGCACCGTCCGCCGGCCCTGCTTCTCAATTTCCTTGGTGATGCTCACGGCGTAGGCGCCCTCGTGCAGGATGCCCACGGCCAGCAACACCACTTCTTCGAATTCACCCAGGTACGTACCCTTCATTGGCGGATGAATACTCCTTTTGCAAGTATTCTGCATAAACGTAAATATTATCCCGGCACGGAGCAAGGTCCCGGCACGCATATTTTCATAGCTGTAAATAAAAACGGGATCAGGATTCGCAGGATGAAAGGATGACCGGGATTTGGGGGGCTTTCGGTGGGGCAGGATGGTGGGGATCGGGTTGAAACCCGATCCTACGGATATGGGTGCCGCCCGGTACGGCCTCGTTCTGCTTCAATGGAGGATGGACACGGAAAAGGGGCCGGGTTTAAAAACCCGACCCCATAAAATCCTGGTCATCCTTTCATCCGGTGAATCCTGATCTATTCTCCCCGTTTCACGACGCGGATCGTGCGGGTGGCGGTTTCTTCTTCCACGCGCAGCAGGTACAGGCCGTCGGGCAGGGTTGACAGGTCAACCTGGGCCGAAGCATTGGGGGCGTAGTGGCGGTACACCCGTTCACCCTTGGCGTTGTAGAGGCTCAGGGTGCCGCCCTGGACGGTTTGCACCCGCAGCTTGCCGGTGGTCGGGTTGGGGTACGCGCCCAGGCGCCGGGCCGTTGCCGCGTCCGCCACCGTTACGGGTTGGGCAGTGGCGGTCTTGGGCGTACCGGCCAGCACGTCCGCGGCGGGCGGCACGGCGGCGGTGGTGGTGTCGGCCGTGAGCACGAACAACACCCGCAGCGACTGGCCGGCGACGCCCTTGCCGTCGGCTTCCGCGTAGGGCGTAGCCAGCAGGGAGTAGAAGCCTTCATCCACCAGCGAGTCGGCCAGGATGCGGTACTTGGCCGGCTGGGCGTAGAAGTCGCCGCCGAGGGCGTAGGGCGGCAGGTTTTCGACCACCCGCAGGCCGGGCGGCGGGCTCAGGTACTCATTGTGCTCAAACACCACGCTGCCCACCTCCGCCGGCACCGTGTTGGCGCGGATGTTCAGCCGCCGGGGCAGGCCGATGAGGTTGATCACCGACTGGTCTTCGATCTGCAAGAGGTCTTTGCCCGTGCCGGCGTCCACCAGCACGAAGCTCGTTACGGCGCTTTCCACCACTTTGAAGTTGACCGAGAGGACAAACCCGGGCGTGCCTTCGCCGTTGGCGCGGGAATAAGGCGCCGCCGAAAGCCGGTAATCGCCCGGTTTGAGGGCCGGCGTGAGGATGCGGTACCGGGCCGGGTTGGTATTGAAGTCGCCGGCCAGGGCGTACGGGGCCGCGTTTTCAGTCGCCTCCTTGCCATTCAGGCCGAGCACCACACTGCCCACCCTTGCCGGTGCCGTGACGGCCCGGACGTTGAGGTTGCGCGTGGGCAGCGCCGCCAGGTTGATCACGTCGCCTTCCCGGATATCATCGAGGTCTTCGCCGGTATCGGCGTTCACCAGCACGAAGCGTTGCACCAGCGGCGTGCCCAGTACGCGTTCCACGGCCTGGTCGGTCCGGATCAGGCCGTAGCCCGTGCCGAAGTCAAAACCTTCGTCAAAAGTGCCTGGGGTAAAGGGGTCGTCCATGTCCAGCGCCGTTTCCTGGAGCACTTCCCGCACCTGTTCGGGTTGCAGGGCGTTGTTGGCATCCAGCAGCAGGGCGGCCACCGCGGCGGCGTGCGGCGCCGAGGCCGACGTGCCGAAGAAGTTGGGGAACCCGTCGCCCTCCAGGTCGAGGCCGGGGATGAAAAAGGTGGTGTTGCCGCCGTTGGGCGCCGTGATTTCGGGCTTGCGGTACACGATGGGCGCAATCTTGTTGCCGTTCTCGTCAAAGAGCAGGGGCGTGCCGCCGGCCGAGGAGAAGCTTTCGGGCCGGGGGGCGGCTACCCCGTAGGCGGGGGTCCGGTTGTAACGCACGGCCCCTACGGCAATGGCGCCGGCCGCGTTTTTGTGCCCCACCAGGGTACTGCTGTTGGTCAGGTGTTCGGCCTGCCCAAACACCCCGTAGCCGATCACCTTCAGCCGTTCGGGGTCGGGGCCGCTCTCCTTCTCGATGAGCAGGTTGAAGTAGCCGTCGGGACCGTTGTTGGTATAGATCACGGCTTCGATGGGGTCGTTGCCCAGGCTGGGGAAGGCCGACACGTCGAGCAACTTGTCCCCGGCGTCATTGAGCAGGTACATATCCAGGTCGGTGGAGGCGCCCTTGCCGCTCACCGAAAAGAAGGGGTCGGACCACTGGAGGATAAAGATCACTTCTTCGCCCTGCGGGATGAAGACGCGCAGCAGTTCGTCGTTCGGGGCGAAGCTGTGCGCCTGGCCGCTCACGTAACTTTTGCCGCTCGGCTGGAAAGCCTTTTCGTAGGAGTCGCGGGCCCGGTTGCCGGCCGCCGAGAAGTACGACACCCCGGCTTTGGCCACCTGGTTGACGGCCTGCGACACGATGCCGTCCTGGAAGAACGGTTCGCCCAGGTAGATCACGTCGTCCACGATCACGTTGCAGCCGGAGTCTTTGAGGGCTACGATGCCGCTGGCAAAGACTGCTTCGCCCCCATTGGCGGTGTGGAAGGCCAGTTCGGCCGCCGGCGCCACGTCGTGGATGATTTCGAGCATGGCCCGTCCCTCGTCGGTGGCAAAGTTTTGAGACTCGGCCAGCACCTGCACGGGCTTTTTGTAGCCGTTCGGGTTTTCGGGGCCGGGCAGGTCACCGGTGATGATGGTGCCCCGCGCCCCGATGAGCTGGTTGTAGCTGTCGGAGAGCACGCCCACCTTGGCACCCTTGCCGTCGAGCTTGTATTTGCTGCGGGCCAGCCCGGAACGCTGCGCACTGTCGCCCTGGCTGGTCACCAGGCCCACTTCCTTGACGAGCCGGTAGGCCGGGCGGGCAAAGCGCAGGCTGGCGAGCCCCTGCAGGCGGCTGATGCGGTCGAGGGGCACGAAGCTGGATACGACCCGCCCGAAGGCGACGGCTCCCTTCGCGCCGAGGGCGGTCAGTTCGCTGCGGAGGGCCTGGGCGCTGGTTTCGGCCACGGCGTCCACGGCCACGTACCCGCCCTGCTCAATCTGAAACAGCCGGTTGGTGGGGGCAAATGGTCCCTGCCGGGCGCTTTTCCGGCCGGCGTAGTCCTGGTATTCCTTTTCGAGTTGCACCAGGTCGTCCACCAGCTTGGTGTGCGGGCTCCTGGCGGCGGACGCACCCAGTTTCGGTTGTGTCCCCGGCTGGGCGTGGGCGACGGGGGCGGCCAGGGCGGCGACGGCCAGCCCTGCGCCGGCAATCCACCGGCGAATGTCTACGTGTTTCATAAAAGGTTGTAAGGGTTAAAGAAAAGTGGTCCAATGCGCAAGAACGGAACGCGCCGGGCTGAGCGGCCGGCGATTCGTCCGTACCGGGGAGCAAACGGGGGTTGAACGGGGCGCGGCCGGTGATTACGGGCCGGGCGGGAGGGGTGGTAGGGTTGTGGCCAGGCGTAAGGGGTTAGGTGGGAACAATCGCTAAGGTAGCGAAGGAACCGGCCAAGTAACACGCTTACCAGGCGTTTGTGTACATTATTTTTTTATGAACACCCGCCCTGAAAAGCAAAAAAGCCCTCTCGCAGATTTGCGAAAAGCAAAATTACCGGCCCCGCATTGGGGAAAGCCGGCGATACGCCAAAAAAAGGTGCAGACCTGGCCATCTGCACCGAAAAAAGCACCTGTCTTCCGTTCCCCGGCCCTCCCCTACCGGGCTACGATCCGGACACACCATCGGGATGGTTCAAAAATGGTCAGTGGGACACTTACCACGGCAGCAGCGACATCAATTGCAGCATCACGATACCCCGGCAACGATCATCCATTCCCCCGGGAAGAAGGGTACGCCTGGCGCCGTCAGCGTCCTGCCGCCGTCAGTGTCTCACCGACGGCTCGGGATGGTCTCTCAGGAATGTTCTGCCAAAGCGGCCCCATCGTACCGGAAATCCCGGTCATCCTTTCATCAGGTTCATCATGGTTCAGACCATCAAGCCCATCAAGGTTCAGACCATCAAGGTCATCAAGCCCATCAAGGTTCGGACTCATTCCGACCGCAACGACTTCACCGGGTCAGCCAGGGCGGCTTTGACGGATTGGAAGCTGACGGTGAGCAGGGCAATGGTCCCGGCCAGGCCGCCGGCCAGGGCGAAGATCCACCAGCTCAGCGCAATGCGGTAGGCGAAGTCGGAGAGCCAGCCACTCATCAGGTACCAGCCCAGCGGCACGGCCAGCACGAAGGATACGGCCACCAGGACCACGAACTCCCGGGAGAGCATCATCACCAGGCTGCCCACGGGAGCCCCCAGCACCTTGCGGATGCCGATCTCCCGGACGCGCTGCTCGGCCGTGTAGGCAGCCAGCCCGAACAAGCCCAGGCAGGCAATGAAAATGGCAATGCCGGCAAAGTAGCGGAACAGCCGGCCGGTGCGCTGCTCGGCGCGGTACATGTGGTCGAAGCTTTCGTCGAGGAAGCGGTAGGAGAAGGGATACGACGGGTTAAAGGCTTTCCACGCCTTTTCGCAGGCCGCCACTGCCGCCGCCTCCTGCCCCGCCCTGGCCTTTACGTACACCCGGCTGCGCCAGTCGGGCGAAACGAACAGCATCACCGGCGCAATGGGTTCGTGCAGCGATTTAAAGTGAAAATCCCGGACCACGCCCACGATGGTGCCCGTCACGTTGTGCGCCGAAAACCGCTTGCCCACCGGCGCCTGGAGCCCCATCTGCTTCACGGCTTCCTCGTTGAGGATGAATGCCGCCGAGTCGGTGGCGTACTGCCGCGAGAAGCCCCGGCCCGCCACCATGTGTAAATTAAAAGCATCGGTGAAGTCGCGGTCCACGCAGATTTGGTTGAGGATGATCCGGGCTTCGGGGGCCTTGCCTTCCCAGTCGCCGCCCCCGGTGGAGCTGCCTACGTTGGTCAGGTCCTGGCTGGCGGAGGTAACGGCCGCCACGCCGGGGGCTTGCAGCAGTTCGCCGCGCAGGGTTTCGTACTTGCGGGCCAGGTCGCCGCGGAGGGCAAACGTAAGGATGTTCTCCTTCTGGAAGCCCAGGTTCTTGCCCTGCACGTACTGCATCTGCCGGTAGATCACGATGGTGCTGAAGATGAGCAGGATGGACAGCGTGAACTGCACCACCACCAGGCCCCGGCGAAACGCCGCCCCGCCCCGGCCGCCCGGGGTGAGCGTGCCTTTGAGCACCCGCACCGGCTGGAACGCCGAGAGCATCAGCGCCGGGTAGCTGCCGGCCACCAGCCCCGTGCACACGGCAATGGCAAACAACCCCAGGGCTGTCCTGCCCAGCAGCATCGAGAGGGAAAGCTCTTTTTCGGTAATGTCGTTGTAGACCGGCAGCAGTGCCCACACGAGCACCAGCGCCAGCAACAGGGCCAGGCAGGCCAGCAGTACCGACTCGCCCAGGAACTGGCCGATGAGCTGGCCCCGGTGGGCGCCGGCCACCTTGCGCAGGCCCACCTCCTTGGCCCGCCGCGCCGACCGGGCCGTGGCCAGGTTCATGTAGTTGATGGAGGCAATGAGCAGGATGAACACGGCCACGGCCGAAAAAATGTACACCGACTGGGCGTCGCCGTGGCGGGCCGCATCGTCGCCCTGCACCTTCGAGTACAGGTAGATGCGCCGCAGGGGTTCGAGGTAGAAGCGGCCCTGCATCCCGGGGTCGCGCCGCTTGAACACGGCGGCAATCTTGGCCTCCACGCCGGCGGCCGACGTGCCCGGGTGCAGTTGCACGTAGGTGACGTAGTTGTAGTCCTGCCAGTTGTTTTCCAGGTCGGCCCCTTTCTCCTTCATGAGCACGAACGGAACCACGAAGCTGAACCGCAGGTGCGAGTTGGCCGGCACGTCGCGCAGGATGCCCGTCACGGTAAAGTCCTGCGTGTTGTTGATGCGGATGCGTTTGCCCAGCGGGTCTTCGCCCGGAAAGTACTTGCGGGCCAGCGTTTCGGTAAGCACCACCGAATGCGGGTCTTGGAGGGCCGTCCGGGGGTTTCCCGCCACCAGCGGGAAGCCGAAGAGCCCGAACAGGGACGGATCGGCGTAGGCGACCCCGGTTTCGTCGAAGTTCTTGTCTCGGTACGTGAGCAGCATCTGCCCGCCGGTGGTGAAGCGAACCGTCTCCCGGACGTCGGGGATTTCGCCCTTGAGGGTGGCGGCCAGCGGCGCGGGCGTGGTGGCGTAGTCCTGCGTTTCGTTGCTCATTGTCCACTGCGATACCACCCGGTATACATGGTCGCCGTCCGGGTGAAAGTTGTCAACGCTCAGTTCGTCCTGCACCCAGAGCAGGATCAGGATGCTGGCGCCCATGCCCACGGCGAGGCCCAACAGGTTGATGAGGGAAAAAGCCTTGCTTTTCCGCAGGCCCCGCAGGGCGATGATCAGGTAGTTGTGGAGCATAGGGGTTTGTGTAAAGGGAGACAGGACATATGAGGAGACCGCAGACCGGAGGCAGGGAGACCGGAGGAGGCGTGCCCAGGCAGTGCGGGGAAAGGATCATACTGCTGGGGGATTGGCGTATCCGTTCGTACTGCGCCCCATTTTCCGCACTGGCTGGGTACGGCTCCTCCGGTCTCCCTGCCTCCGGTCTGCGGTCTCCGTTATTTTTTGACCAGCAGGTTGTTGCGGCAGTCGGCGTCCGCAACGGAGTCGTGCCAGGTGGAGAGGCCGCCGGACATATTTTTAACGCGTTTGAAGCCCTTTGCGGCGAGTAGTTGGCTGGCCTGGGGGCTGCGCTGGCTGTGCGAGCAGTACACCACAATTTCGCGGTCCTTGTAGGCGCTCAGCTCTCCGATGCGCCGCTCGAGTTCGTCAATGGGAATGTTGATGGCGTTGCGGAAGTGGCCATACCGGCCGCGGTCCTGCCCCTGGTATTCTTCGGGGGTGCGCACGTCGAGGAGCACGAGGTCTTTGTTGCTTTTAACGAGGCCGCACAGTTCGCCCGGGGTAACGTTGGTGAAGGCCCCCTTGCCTTTTTCGACCAGGGCCATGCCGCAGTGGCGGCAGTTGCCCGGCTTATCGTACACCTCCGCGTCGCAATCATTGCCGCAGGGCGTGCATACGTAGGAAGTACCGTAAGCCGGGTCGTGCAACGGGGTGGCGGGGCGGCTGGTGGGTGGTTGGGCGAACAGCAGCGCCAGCAGGAGAAACAGGGAATGGATGGTGAGCATAAGGGTTGAAAAAGATAACCGTTAAAGCGCCAACAAATGTGCCACTTCCCAAAAACGCTTTCCCGGGGCAACGGCGGCCCTTTGCTTTCCCGCCGCTGTTCGCGGATGCACGCGAACGTCCGGAAACGAACAGTTGAATGGCAACCGGAAATGCCGGGGCTTTCCCTTCCTGCACCAGCCGCCACCGCCGGCCGGGTGCCGACAGCAGCAACATTACAGCCTTTCTTAACGGCAACTTTACCACGCGGCGGCGGGTACCGGTCCGGCCCGGCACTTTATTGTTTATTCTAAACGGGCAAACGCACGAGCGGCACCTACTGTTAAAGCATAAATAATTGAATTACAAAGAGTTGTTAAAAGTTTACCAATCAGCGAATATTTAAATTTGCTTTTTTTAAGCGACCATTTTAAGTAACTTTCCAAGCCATCGGACCGCTATCTTCCGCTGTACCGTGGGGTTCTTTATTAAGAAACCACGACAATCTGCCCAACCGGAACTTTCGAAAACAAAAAAGAAGTTGAACAGTTATTCACAGCAAAACCAATCGCAACAATGCTACTACATACGGAAGGGAATTCGCAGCCTAAGCCCCTGGTTGCAGGCTTGGTAAAGATAAATGACAGGTACTACCTGGAGTTGGACAACTACGAGAACGGCGAATTGGAAAATGCCCAACAACTGGTTGAACTCAGCATTGCACTGGCCAAGGAGAACGAAGCACAACGCGACAGGATCGCCGTACTCGAAGCCAAACTGAAGGAGTTTGAGGAGCTTTAGCTCGTGAACTGCACCTCCCCCATACCGATACGTACGGCTCACGGCAACGCACGGATGCCACCTGCCCGGCCGGTAAGGCACTTTAGCAAGCCCCTGTCTCCCGGGTAATCCGATGGATCACACAACGTAACCTGGCTCCAAACTACCCGCCAACCCTCCATTTTTGCAGCACTGAAGAATTGCTTTGCGAGTACTTTAGTACGCAGAGGGCAAGAATACGTTCATTAAATATTTTACTTATTTAATATTTTTATTTCAATTTGCACAAAAATATTAAAGACATATCCTAAACAATGAACATGC
>CADCTQ010000646.1 GCA_902805615.1 uncultured Cytophagales bacterium | reverse complement strand
CCGGCAGCACTTCAATGGCTTTAACCGCCGGGTTGTCGGCCGTTCCCTTGAGGAAGGCCACGTTCAGCGTACCATCGGTCACGTTCACCCGGAAGGTTTCCTGGGCCACGCGCAGGGCGCCGCCCGCCCGGGCGAAGATGTCGTAGTCGGTCAGCTTGCGGGCGCCTTCCAGGTTCACGTGAAACTTGCGGGAGCCCACGCCACCGGGGGCGACGTTGCCAAAGTACGTTTCGGCAAAGTGCAGCACCACGTCGTACGCGCCGTTGCCGGTGGGGAAGTTATACGCGAAGGAAGCCCCGTGCCGGCCGGTCTGGTAGAGGTAATCGTCGGCCGTGCCGGCAATGCCCAGCGTGGTCGCCGCCGACACCGTGCCGCCCGCGAAGTAAGCATCGGCGCTGAAACCCCGCGCATCCAGCGTGGAGAAGGCATTGCCGCCCGCATTCACCCGGAAGGCGGTCGGGCCACCCGTCGCGCTTACCGTGACCGTAACGACCGTGCCGGGACTTTCGCAGCGGTCCGCCGCGGCCGCCACGTGGTAGGTGGTGGTGGCCGTGAGCACGGGCGTCGTAAAGGTGGCGCCGGTAAAGAGCAGGCGCCCCGTGGCGGCCGAATACCAGCGGTACGTGGTTACGCCGGTTTGGGTGCTGCTGGCCGTGAGGGTGGCCGTCTGGCCGCTGCGGATGTGTTTACCCGCGGCCGTGGGCGCGGCCAGTGGCGGCACCAGCACCGCCCGGGCGGCCTGGCTCAGGGTAGCAGCCGTTGAACAGAAAGTGGCTTCCACGTAGAAAGTGTACGTCTCGGGCGCATTCACCTGGGCGGTGAACGGGAAGGTGATCACCAGGTCCCCGCCGTTCCCGAACTGCGGCTCGGAGTAGCGCTGGTAGGTGCCCCGGCCGCCCCAGACCTCGTACTGCACGCCCCGCTCGGCGTTTTTCACCGTCACCGTCCCCATGAAGCTGGTGGTGCCGGGGGCTACGTTGCATTCGGTGCTGCCCAGCACGGCCAGGTCCACGCGGGGACCCGAGCACACCAGGAACGTCTCCGTGTCGGCAAAGGCGGGGGTGCCGTTGTCGGTGACTTTTACCGTGACTTCAAAGCTGCCCGCCCGGGTATGCGGCCAGGTGAACGCCCCGGTGGTGGGGTTGATGCCGGCGCCGGGGGGCGGGTTCACCAGGCTGTAGGTCAGGGCGTCGCCGTCTTCATCCGTGGCGGAGGCAGTGAAGGAGAGCGTCTGCCCCGCCGAAAGCCCCTGGTTGGGAATTTCGGCCAGCACCGGGGCGTGGTTGGCAACCCCTGCCGGGATGACCTCCAGCGCCGATACGACCGGGTTGTCGGCCGTGCCCTTCAGGAAGTTGAGGTTCAGGGTGCCGTCGGTGACGTTCACGGTGAGGGTTTCCTTCACCACCTGCATTGCTCCGCCCGCCCGGGCGAAAATGTCGTATTCGGTCAGCCGGCGGGTCCCTTCCGCGTTTACGTTGAACTTCCGGGAGCCGGCGCCGCCCGGTGCCCGGTCGCCCCAGTGGGGTTCGGCAAAATGCAGCACGACCGAGTAGCTGCCGGGCTGCACGGGTATGTTGTAGGAAAACACGCCCCAGCGGTAGGATTGGTACAGGGTCGGATCGTACACGTCGGTGTAGCTGGTGCTGCTGCCCGTATTGCCGCCCGAAAAGTAGGCATCGTCGCCAAAATAATCCCCCGCGTATTCATCAAAGGGCGCCTCGACGTACTCGATCACCGTGTGGGCCGGTCCGCCCGCGTTGATCCGGATCGCCGTGGTGGGGGGAATGGTCAGGTCGTACTTCCACAGGGCCGGGGTGCCCGTCCCGTAGGCGGTCGTAAAATAGAGGGTCTTGCCGATGCCGAAAAGGCCCGCCGGATTGGCATCGCCCGGACCCGGGTTCACTTCCGGCAAGGCGGCAGTGCCCTCGGGCGTGCCGTCGCTCCGCCAGACCTCCACGCCCGTCTTGCCGTTGTCGGCGGCAAAATAAAGCGTCCCATTCACGTTGGTGAACTCCCCGATGGCCGTCTCGTTCTGCCCGAAGCTGCGGATGAACTGGTCGGTGCTGCCCGACAGGCTGCGCAACCCGATGGCGGCCCCGGCCGACGGCGTGTAGGAGTACGAACCGTAGTAGAGGATGCCGTTGATCACCTCCATGTCGGTTACTTCGGCGCCGGCGTAATACCGGATGGGCGTGGCGCCCCCCACTTGCAGGGGCTCGGAGGAGTTGTCGTCAATCCGGAAGATCTTCTCGACCTCGGTCTGCTCGGCCCAGGCGACGAAGTACAAGGCATCGTTTATCACCACGAACCGGCGCGGGATCGAAGAAATGATGTGGTCAGGTTCGGAAACGTACAGGAGGTCTGCCACCAGCCGGGTCCCCCCCGTCGTGCCGTCGGAGGCCCAGAGTTCGCGGCCATAATCGGGGGTGAAGGCGGCAAAATACACCTGGCCGTCGAAGGCGGTCAAATCGCCCGGGCTCGAACTGTTGGGTTCGGGGGAATCCGGGTCGGTGGAAGTGCCGGGAAAAATGTCAGCTACGGGCGTGGTGCCGGCCGCCGTACCGTTGCTCTTCCACAGTTCCCGGCCGCGGGTATTGTCGGTCGCCGCAAACAGCAGCGTGCCGTTCAGGTTCACCAGGCTGCCCGGGTCCGCACTGCCGGCCCCCGGGTTGATGTCTTTGACCAGGACCGTACCGGCGGCCGTGCCGTTGCTCTTCCACAGCTCCACGCCGGCGCCCCCCGCACTGGCGGCAAAGTACAGGGTGCCGTTCACCGGGGTGATGTCCGCGGGGGCTACGGAAAAGCGCTTCACCAGGATTGTCCCCGGGCCGGTGCCGTCACTTTTATGGAGGCCGCCGTCGGCCACGAAGTACAGCGTGCTGCCGACCAGGGTGAACTGGCTGGGGTTCGCGCTGCCCGTACCGGTCACAATGTCCTTGACCAGCGCCATGTTGGCCCCGTTCAGGTCGCTTTGCCACAGTTCTACGCCGGTGCCGGCGGCAGCGGCGGCAAAATACAGCTTGCCGTTGAGGGCTACTGAAGAAACGGGTTCATTCCGTACCGGGAAAACGTCTTTGACCAGCGAAGGCTGGGCCCGCAGTGAAATCGCCGCCAGCAACATCCATCCGAATAAGCAGCAGAAGGCACCCTGCCCCCGGCCCTTGGTGAAGTAAGTGTGTCGCATAAAAATAAAAAAATTGAAGGTTCACATCAATGTACACAGGGGGGAGGCGTCAAATGGGATTAATGAGCCGGCGGCCGTATTAAATGAGCAGGGAGGCGGTATGAGTGAGCAGGGGTACACTGGCAAGCATTTCATTCACGCCGAGCGGGTTAGCTTTAACCCTTACGCACCTCCAGCAATTCCCGGTTTGGCATTTGGGCGAGTGAACAGGGAGTGCGTTTAGTGAAAAGACGTTTAGAGAAAAGAATGGATACCCTTGGTAGAAGTGACGACTTTGGTTGGAGCAACGCCATTGATGGGAGTAGCGGGCAAAACTCCGGAGGAGCGTCCTGTTCCTAGCCAATGCATACGATTAGCGCCAATGCAGACGGTCAGACAAATGGCAGAAGCGGTGTCGAAAGCCCCGGAGGGGCGTGCTGTTCCTAGAAAGGACCACCAAAATATACACAAGCTCCGGAGGAGTCGTCCTGTCCAAATGTTGTGAGCTACAGGTCGCTCCTCCGGAACTCTTGCGCGAGGGGGTAATGCCGGGTGCCAGGAACAGGGCGTCCCTCCGGGACTTTCCCCAACGACAATTTACCCACCGGTCATCACCGGTCATCACCTGCAATGCCAAACCGGGAATCGCTGACGCACCTCATCCGGGTGATCTGCCGGCAGCGGCTCCCCGGGCAA
The DNA here is from genome assembly GCA_902805615.1 of uncultured Cytophagales bacterium. Lineage (GTDB taxonomy): Bacteria > Bacteroidota > Bacteroidia > Cytophagales > 172606-1 > CADCTQ01. The sequence continues at coordinate 2,561 of CADCTQ010000646.1, read as the reverse complement.
CTGCCCGGCAAACCAGTGATTGTATCGGGTATTTTTCTCAAAACGCATGGGGATGCCGTCAGTGAGACACTGATGGCGGCAAGTGGGGCGGGCCTTTACCAGGGACACTGACCACTGGTGCGCAAGTCCTGCCATCCTGGACAGAACCGGCAAGGGCAGCCCCGGCAGCCTTTGGCATTGTGCGGCGTCGGTTGGATCGGTTGGGGGGTACGCCCAGGGGACCGGGTACGCAAAAGGCTGACCGGTGGGTCAGCCTTTGCCACGTCCAAGTACGGGCGTCGTCGCGGAGTTACTCCGCCCCGCCCGCGTCGCTTTGCGAGCCGGTGACGGGCTGGTAATTCTCATCGGGGGCGAGGGGCACTTCCGAGTTGTCGTGGGTGCCGTCGTCGTTGAGCTTATAGGCGAAAAACAGCCCCTTTACGTCGTCGAACCGGCTGACCAGGAAGCGCTGGTCGGCGGCCGCGTTCGCCATGCTGGCCTGGTGCGAATCGTCGGGATTGCGGGCCGAGTTGCCCGAATCGTAGTCGGCGTTGATGTTGGCCATCGGGGTGTCACCCGTGAGCATGGCCGGGCCGTTGGTGGAGTTGGGCGTATTGTCCGCCGAGGTGCCGCCGCTGGTCAGGTTAGAGGTGACCGTGTCGCCCAGCATCACCGTGTCGCCGATGCCGTAGCCCAGGACTTGCGCGGCCTGTTCGGCGGAGGCATTGGCGGGAATGCGGTTGGCGGGGCCTACTTTCGTGTAGGAAGAGGTATCGTTGTGGGAGCGGTTTTGTCCGGTAGCCATAAGTGGTAGCGTTAAAGATTCAGTTCAGTAGTAACGGAGCCGGCCCGGCAGGGTTGCCCGTTTCGCCGCTTAGTGAAAACCCCGTAGTATCCGCCCATGCATCAGTTCAATCTTTTTCATCCCGGCAATAGGTTTGACGCGGTAGACCAACCCGGTTTGTCAATACAAGAATTATAACGACCACAGGACTTACGCGGCCGCTGGGGGCAACAATATGAGATGAGGCGTGATGAGGGCAGTGGAGTAAGTCCTGGATCATTATCCATCCGGGTGCCACTGCCGGACGCCCGGAAGAAAGCCGGCCTTCTAAATGCTTTTCGCCGCACCCACCTGGCTTCTCTATCGGTAAATATTCCAGCGCTTGGGAAGACGGCCGCCCGCCCCGGGATAGCCAGTTGGTAAAAGGCAAGCCCCCGGCAAGGATGGTGAGGGGCGGTGGTACCCGAATACCCATTCGGAAAGCAAGGGACGCCTACCGGACTAAATTACATAACAGCCAGGCCATGAAGAGTTTATCTCCTTTAAGCGCGTGCTGCAACATTAATTTGGGATTAGAATCAAAATTAATTCAGCCATTATGCAAACAAGTTGCAAAGAGCCCATGTTAAGTGATTCAAATAAGCTCCCCCCCCCAATTTATAGCAGAAGAGAACAAAGGATGCGGTAGTGCAGCGCAGGTGTTCTGGCAGGGCAAGCCGGTTGATGGCACGGGGGATTTCCAATAGCAACTTTTTCTAGTTGATTATATCACCATTTACGCCCTACTGCCATGACAAAATTACTCACTCCCGCGGGAGCTGGTCTTTGGAGACTATTGTTCCTGCTGTTCCTTTCGCCCACAGTCCTTACTGAGGGACGAGCCCAACCAACCAACACCATCGTAGACGTGGCAGTTGGGAACCCCAACTTCAGCACGCTGGTAGAAGCCGTCACCAAAGCCGAACTGGTGGACGCCCTGCGCGGCGCGGGTCCTTTCACCGTGTTTGCCCCCACCAACGATGCCTTCAAGGCCCTGTTTGCCCAACTGGGCGTAAGCGGGGTAGCCGACCTGACCAAAGAGCAACTCACCCCCATCCTGCTCTACCACGTGCTGGGCCAGGAAGTGCCCTCTTCGGCCCTCAAAGCCGGTCAGACGGCCGCTACCCTCCAGCAGGGCCTGGTGACCATCCTCAAGATGGACGGAAAAGTCACCGTCAACGGCATCAGCGTAGTGATCCCCGACGTGGAAGCCAGCAACGGGGTGATCCACGCCATTGACCGCGTGCTGCTGCCCAACGACCTGGTGGCGGTGGCCTCTTCGAACCCCCGCTTCAGCACGCTGGTAGAAGCCGTTGCCAAGGCCGAACTGGTGGACGCCCTGCGCGGGGCGGGTCCCTTCACCGTGTTTGCCCCCACCAACGCGGCCTTCAACAGCCTCTTCATCCAACTGGGCATCAGCGGCATCGGTGCCCTGACCAAGGAGCAACTCACCCCCATCCTGCTCTACCACGTGCTGAGCGGAGCCGTCCTGTCAACCGACCTCTCCGACGGCCTCTCCGCCCCTACCCTGCTGGAAGGCAACCGGGTGAGCGTCTCCATCAACGGCAACCGCGTGCGGGTTGACGGCGTCAACGTGTCGGCTACCGACGTGGCGGCCACCAACGGGGTCATCCACGTGCTCGACAAAGTGCTCCTGCCCACCGGCAAGGTGACCCGCTTTACGCTGGTCAACGCTCAGACCGGCCAGGACATCCGGGCCATCGAGCCGGGTGCCACCATCAACCTGGGCGGCCTCAAT
>CADCTQ010000645.1 GCA_902805615.1 uncultured Cytophagales bacterium | reverse complement strand
CGTCAACAGCACGCCCCTAACGGGGCTTTTGTACGATAAGGAACGCCGGCTAGGAACAGAACGCTCCTACGGAGTCCCGAGCCGCATCGCCGGTGAAGCCACGTCGCCATCGGAGCCGCGTACTCAATACCCAATACTCAATACCCAATACCCAATACCCAATACTCACTTTCATTCTCCCCGCCCCACGGCGGCCCCGTGTTCAACCCCGTCGTGGTGGGAAGGATGGTGCGGGTTGCGGCGGTCGAGTTCGCGCATGACGGGCGTAGCCAGCACCCCGTGCAGCACCACCGACAGCAGCACCGTAAAGCCGGCAATGGACCAGAGTTCCTCCCGTTCGGCGTAGCCGCCCTCCTTGACCGCGTAGGCCAGGTAGAAAAACGAGCCGATGCCCCGGATGCCGAAAAATGAGATGATGCCCCGCTCGAAAGCGTTGGTTTTGGTGCCGGCCAGCGAAACGTAGGCCACCAGCGGCCGGATCACGAACACCAGTGCGCAGCCCAGCAGGGCGCCCCGCCAGGTGAGTTCGTCGAGCAGGCCCGTCACCACCGACCCCCCGAACAGGATGAGCAGCGTAACCACCAGGATCCGTTCGATCTGGTCCGAAAAATCGTGCATCGTGCGGTGGTACTCGTGGTTGCGTTCGTTGTTGCGCAGGGTGATGGAGGCGATGAACACGGCCAGGAAGCCGTAGCCGTGCGCCAGTTCGGTGAGGCCGTACGTGACCAGCGTGACGGCCAGGGCCACGAAGCCGTACGCCGACGCCTTGATCTCCACTTTCTTGGGCAGGCCGAAGATCAGGAAGGCCAGCAGCCGCCCCGACAGGTACCCGAATACCAGGCCCACCACCAGCCGGTAGCCCAGGTCCATCAGCAGCCAGTCGCGCATCCGTTCGCCCAGCGACGCCGTGGCCGGCAGCAGGGCCAGCGACAGGTGCACGAACGGGAAGGCCAGCCCGTCGTTGAGGCCCGCCTCGCCGGTGAGGGCAAAGCGCACATTGTCTTCGCCGCCCTCCGTGGGGTCGCCCACCTGCACGTCGCCGGCCAGCACGGGGTCAGTGGGGGCCAGGGCCGCCGCCAGCAGCACCGCCGACGCCGGCAGCAGGCCGGCCACCAGCCAACCCGTAAAGGCAAATACGGCGATGGTGAGCACCAGCGTAACCGTAGCCAGCCGCAGGGGGGCGGCCCAGCCCGGGAACGAAAACCGCCGGTCAATCTTGAGGCCCGTACCCGTGAGGGCCACGATCACGCAGATTTCGGTCAGGTGCGCCGAGAAGGTCTTGTACACCAGCGGGTTCGACTCGGGCATTTGCAGCGGCAGGGCGTAGAGCAGCATCCCGAAGGCCACGAACAGGATGGGGTAGGAGAGGGCGTACTTCTGCACCAGCGACGGCACCCAGGCCGCCCCCAAAATGGAGATGCCCAGCACGACGAGCAATAGGTTATAGGAATCCATACAAACCCTTGTACGGGGAAAATAGCCGTAAGTCGCTTTTAAGTCGTAAGTCGTAAGTCGCCAGCCGTAAGTGGATCGGGAAGGAATCGTTTCGGCTTATGATTTGTGACTCCTTTTTCAACGAAAGGTGTGACAACCGAAAGTGAGAACGTCCCTTGCCGGTCCACTTACGACTGTCGACTTACGACTTACGACTATTTTTCCCGTAAATTAGTACCAGGCAACCCTCCTTTTACCCGTTACATGCAAGCCAGACCCGTCGTTGACACCCCCCTCGAAAAGCTGTCGGGCATTGTGAAGCGCATCACGTTTCACAGTCCCGAGTCGGGCTTTACCGTGCTCAAAGTGTCGCCCTTCGCCCGGCCCGCCGACGAGGTGGCCGTGGTGGTGCACCAGTCGAAAGTGTTTGCGGGAGCCACCATGGATTTTTACGGCGAGTGGGGCCGCCACCCCCAGCACGGCGAACAGTTCAAGGCGACTAAAGTCGTGGAACGCAAGCCCGCCACCGCCCACGCCCTCGAAAAGTACCTGGGCTCGGGCCTCATCAAGGGCGTCGGACCGGTCACGGCGTCGCGCATCGTCAAGCACTTCGGCAAGGATACCCTCGACGTGTTCGAGAACCACATGGAACGGCTGACCGAGGTGGAAGGCATTGCCCGGCTCAAACTGCAAATGATCGCCAAAGCCTGGCAGGAGCACCAGGAAATCCGGCACGTGATGATGTTCCTGCAATCGCACAACATCAGCACCCTGTTTGCCGTCAAGATTTACAAGACCTACGGCAACGCCGCCGTCGAACTCATCCAGGAAAACCCCTACCGGCTGGCCGCCGACATCTACGGCATCGGCTTCCTGAGCGCCGACAAGGTGGCCCTCAGCCTGGGCATCGCCCCCGACGCCCCCCAGCGCATCCGGGCGGCCATTGACCACGTGCTGCAAGGAGCCCGCGAGGAAGGCCACTGCTACCTCACCCGCGAGCAAATCCTCGAAGCCGTGGGCGAACTCCTCTCGCTGCCGCCCGACAACCCGACGGCGGGGCTGCTGGACCTGCTGGCCAAGGAAGACGCCCTCAAGACCCGGCAACTGCCCGACGCCGAGGGCCACGTGCGCACCTGCTATTACGCCCATTCGCTGTTTTACGACGAAAACTACCTCGCCAACACCGTCCGGGCCCTGGCCGCCGTCGAGAACCGGCTGGACCGGAAGCTCCTCAAAGAGACGCTGGACGCCTTCTGCGGCGTGCATACCATCAACCTGAGCGACGAGCAGGAGGGCGCCGTGCTGGGCATCGTCACGCGGCGGCTGTCGGTGCTCACCGGCGGGCCGGGCTGCGGCAAAACCACCACCACCCGGGCCCTGGTGGGGCTCCTGCAGATGATGAGCCGCAAGGTGCTGCTGGCCGCCCCCACCGGCCGCGCCGCCCAGCGCATGAGCGAGGTGATCGGCTGGGAGGCCAAAACGATCCACCGCCTGCTCGAATTCGACCCCGCGACGGGCGGTTTCAAGCGCAAGGAAGAAGACCCGCTGGACTGCGATTTTCTCATCGTGGACGAATGTTCGATGCTCGACGTGCACCTGTCGGCGTCGCTGCTGCGGGCCGTGCCCAAGCGGGCCCAGGTGGTGCTCATCGGCGACTCCGACCAACTGCCCTCGGTGGGGGCGGGCAACGTGCTCAAAGACATCATTGACTCGGGGCAGGTGACGTGCTTCCGGCTCACCAGAATTTTCCGGCAGGCCCAGGAGTCGCTCATCATCCGCTACGCCCACCAGATCAACCAGGGCCAGATGCCCAAGATTGATTCGCCCTTCCACAAGCCGGCCCTGTGGGGCGAGAAGATTGATTGCCTGTTCATTGACTCCGAGGAGGCCACCCAGGACCAGATCCGGTTCATTGCCCGCGTGAAGCGGCTGGCGGCGGCCGAAGCCAAGGCCTACGAACAACCCGAAGCCACGCCCCAGGCCCTGGCGGCCGAAGAAGAAGTCGCCTACGCCCAGGCGTCGGCCTTTACCATTCCCGACAAGTTCCGGCACGTGGACCTCGAACGGCTCCAGGAGGCCCACACCCGTCCCGAGGAACTGAAAGAGGTGCTCAAGCGGGTACACCCGTGGTCGTCGCTGCACTACGGCCTGTCGGCCACCGACATGATCCGCCGCCTCTACACGGCCACCGTGCCCAAGTACGCCGGCCGCGACGCCGAAATCCAGGTGCTCACGCCGATGACGAAGGGCAGCCTGGGCACGGCCAGCCTCAATCAACTCTTGCAGGAAGCCACCAACCCGCCCCGGCCGGGCAAGGCGCAGCTCACGCTGGGCAGCCGGCTCTTCCGCGTCGGCGACCGGGTGATCCAGAAGCGCAACAACTACGACCTGGGCGTGTTCAACGGCGACATCGGCCGCATCCTCGACATTGACAACGAGGAAATGACCTGCACGGTGAGCTACCAGAGCGGCAAGGAGAGCAAGTCCGTAGTGTACCAGCGGGAGAGCCTGGCCGAACTCGAACTGGCCTACGCCATCACCATTCACAAGTCGCAGGGCAGCGAGTTCCCGGTGGTGATCATTCCCCTCACCACGCAGCACTTTTCGATGCTCTTCCGCAACCTCGTGTACACGGCCATTACGCGGGCCAAGAAGCTGGTGGTGTTCGTGGGCACCCGGGCGGCCCTCAGCCTTGCGGTGGGCAAGCAGAACACGGCCACCCGGCAGACGGCGCTCAAACTGCTGATCCGGGAGGGGGTAAAAAACTGATTGAAAACGGACAATGGGAAATTGAAAATTATGGCCAAAAAGGTTTTGAATACGTATCTTCAGTGCAGGGCAATGAGAGACCGGTACATCAAGCTTATCTAAGATCTGACCTACCCGGCGGCGCACCACTCAGGAGACTACCTGAATCTCAAAACCTCCGTTCAATGCCGTATCAGGGGTGGTTTTCAAGGGAGTGCCCCTGTTTTAGCACTACCTTATTTTTGATCAACTTAAAATGTAGGCTGTTAGGACTACAAGAACCATAATGGACTATTCATACAAGAGCCTGATTAGTGCGAGACTTGACTCGGTAAAAGAACTTTTAGAGAAGAAAGGAAGAAACGCGGTCAGCTTCGTCAAAAAGCTTCCAATACCTGCCTGTGTTACCGATGACAAGGGCATTTTTACGGAAATCAATGAGGCTTACTGCAACTTTTACGGATACACCCAGGAGGAGATGCTGGGAAAGCACTTTACCATGGTGGTTCCGGAAGAGAAAAGGGCGTACCTCGCCGAACTGCATGATTTGTTCATGGGCCAAAAGTATGAATTACAGGCAGAATGGGTGGTAGTCGATAAATATGGGAAGGAGAAGCACATTTTCGCGAATGCGGCGTATGTGGTGGATACTGCCCTGAACGCACACAAGATCACTTTTTTGATTGATGTAACTGAAAACAAAAAAGAAAAAGAGCTGCTGGAGAAAACCATCGGCCAGTTGGAAGAAAACCTGCAGACCCGGGAGCTTGCCGAAGCAATTCTGATTCATGATATGCGCAAACCGATCGGCTCCATCATCAATATTATCGACATTATACAAGACCCTCCCTTTGATGAGGAAATGCTCGAATTGTATCGCATGATTCCGGAACTCGCTACCAAGGCCCTTCATCTGATTGAAGCCTACAATGGAATTCACCGGATGGAAAAAGGCTGTTATTCACCCGATTTGAAACCACTGGATATGGTAGGCCTCACGCATAAACTCATAAAATACCTGACACCGGAGGCCAGGCGGAAAAGCATTGCGTTTGCGGTAAAAACCGAGACGGATCAGATCGTGCTGCATGCTGATGCCCTCTACATCGAATTTATGCTTGAAAACCTCCTCACCAATGCCATTCAGGCTTCGCCGTTAAAGGAAAAGATCACGGTGGAGTTGCGCCGGGAGAGCAGGAATGCAGTGATCAATGTCCATAATTTCGGAACCGTTCCGGATAAGATACGGGCCAGGTTTTTTGATAAGTACGTCACCCAAGGAAAAACCAGGGGAACCGGGCTGGGAACGTATATTGCCAAAATGATAGCTACCAACCATCAGGGAAACATTTCATTCACTACCAGTGAAGAACAGGGCACTGTGGTCACGGTAATTCTTCCCTTGGAGCCAACGGGTATTTAATCCCGGATCATTTCAGGAACTGATTCCGGAGCACAAGTACGCAGGTAGAACAAGGCTGTAAAATACAAACAGAAGCATTTGGCCCTGATGGCGGTCTGTTTGGGGCAATGCAACACATTGTTGACGACTTCCGCAACCTGGTGTACACGGCCATTACGCGGGCCAGGAAACTGGTGGTGTTCGCGGGCACCCGGGTAGCCCTCAGCCTGGCGGTGGGCAAGCGGCACACGGCCACCCGGCAGACGGCGCTCAAACTGCTCATCCGGGAAGGGGTAAAAAGTTAATTGAAAATTGACAATGAGAAATTGAAAAGGAAGCGTCAACGGTTGCCAATGATTATTTTTGCCCCATGCGCAAAGAAAGATACATCAATCCGTTCACCGACTTTGGCTTCAAGCGGCTCTTCGGCACGGAGTTCAACAAGGACCTGCTCATTGACTTTCTCAACCAGGTGCTGGGCGAAAGGGAACACATTAGGGACTTGACCTACCTGAACACCGAGCAGCAGGGCCGCACCGAAACCGACCGCAAGGCCGTCTACGACTTGTACTGCGAGAACGGGAAGGATGAGAAGTTCATCATCGAGGTGCAGAATGCGAACCATCTGTATTTCAAAGATCGCAGCGTCTACTACGCCACGTTTCCCCTGCAAGAACAGGCCCAGAAAGGCCAGTGGGATTACCAGCTCAAAGCCGTCTACACGATTTGTATCCTCAACTTTTCTTTTCCCGACCCGAGCGGGCAGGAACGCTACCTGCGGGAAGTGCAGTTACTCGACAAGCACACCCATGAAGTGTTTTTCGATAAATTAACGTTTATTTACCTGGAGATGCCCC
>CADCTQ010000644.1 GCA_902805615.1 uncultured Cytophagales bacterium | reverse complement strand
TTCTTTTTGGGGCAATGCCAAAAAGAACAAACTCCACTTACGCAGCATCAACCATTCACCATCCCATTACCACCCTTCACAACCAACCCATCACAACCGCCCCAGCACTAACCCTTAGCCCCTCAAATACGCATATCCGCTAATCACGTACATTCCCGAGTATGTAATTAGCGTATTTGGGTATTTGAGGAGGTTAGGGTTAAGGGGGTCAGTGGTGAATGGTTGATCTTTGCGGGAAGTGGAGTTTGTTCTTTTTGGCATTGCCCCAAAAAGAACCAAAAAAGGCTAGGCCCAATGATGCTCCTCCCCGCCAGTCAACCCGCCCCTCGCCATTGGGCCGGGCCCACGCGCCGCGATACAACCGGTGCCGAAAGGACGATACAAACACGCAAGGAAGGATACGGGCTCGTAACCAACGGCGCCTGCTCACTGCCTGGCTCTCACTGCGTATCTACTAGGCAGGGCGCTAAGCACACACTCGGGAATGACGGCGAGGGGATACTTGTCCGCAATCCCCATTTATTTTCTTTGCAGTGTAGTGAGTACATCTCCCGTATACTTGGGCTTTACCGGTAAAGTGAACTTCTGAAAAGGAGCACACTTTACTGGTAAAGCCGTACGCGTCTGCGTACCGGGGCCCTGCTGAGCTGACCAAGTGGAATGGACCAACCTGACCACGAAGAAGACCGGGGGGGAACATCCCGTCCGGCAAGAAAATGGCGGGTAACCGGTATTTTTTGCCTGCCTGTACAATCACACCGGTTGGACGGGCCGGCGCCCCTGCAATTGCGGCATTGATCCGGTGGGCAGCCGGGGCAATACCAGCCGGGCAAACCACTCCGCCTCTTCCAGCAGGGGATAGCCCGAGAAAATGAACGAACGCAGCCCCATGTCCAGGTAACGGTTGATCTTTTCGACGACCTGGTCGGCACTGCCCACCAGCGCCGCCCCCGCCCCCGAACGGGCCTTGTTGATGTCGGTCCACAGCAGCGGCTCGGCGAATCCATCGGCCTGGGCCCCTTCCCGCAGTTCGTTTTGCCGCTTTACGCCCAGCGACCACGAACTTTGCGAGGCGTTTTTCAGTGCCGCGCCGCGCACCGGGTCGAATTTGGACATGAGTCGTTTGGCCCAGGCGCGGGCCTCCGCCTCCGTTTCGCGCACGATCACGTGAATCCGCAGCCCAAAGTCGAGTTGCCGCCCGTAACGGGCCGCCCGTTCGGATACGTCCTGCATGGTCGCGTAGAGCCGCTCTTCGGTATCGGGCCAGCTCAGAAACACGTCGCAGTAACGGGCACAAACGTCCCGCGCCCCATCCGACGTACCGCCAAAATACAGCAGGGGACCGCCGTTCTGCTGATAGGGCCTGACCGGCCCGGTGGGCAGGCTGATTTTGCCGTACACCGGTCCCTCGTGTTCGATGCGGTCGGCCGTCCACGCCTGCTTGAGGATCTGGATGGTTTCGGCGCAACGCTGGTAACGCAGGGCCGCGTCTTCCCGGTAGCCGGGCAAATCCGAATTGATGATGTTGATGGTCAGCCGCCCTTCCAGCAGGTGGTCGAGCGTCGCCAGGGTGCGCGCCAGCATGGGCGGGTGCATCTCGCCGCAGCGAATGGCCGTGAGCAAACTCATCCGGCGCAGGTCCGGCGCGACGCCGGCCGCAAAGGGAATCACTTCCTGGCCGGCCATGTAGGAAGTGGGCAGGAGCAGGTTGCCGAAGCCCAGTCGCTCCGCGGCCAGGGCTACGTTCCGGCAGTGGGCAAAGGTACCCCGTTCCGGATCGCGCACGCTCAGAAACTCGGTATCCTCTCCGCAAAGGTCGGAAAACCAGGCTACCTCGCACACGCGGGCGGATGTTCGGACGGGAACCGATGGAATGGACTGACGAAACATAAACGGGTACGGATGGATGGTTGGTGACTAAAATAACAAACGGACGCAATTACCGGGGCGGACGGCGCCGTTGCATGCCCAGGAAAATGAGCAACCCCAGTCCGGCCGCCAGCAGCACATCCCGGACTTCGCGGCTCGACCCGTTGCTGAGCAACCACAGGCAAAGCAACACGGCCAGCCCGGCCACCAGCCGGCCGCCGGCCACCCGGAACTGCGCCGCCGGCACGTCAGTGCGCCGGCGCAGCACGGGCAAGGCCGCGCAGGTCAGGGCAAAGTACGCCAGCCGGATGAGGGTGCTGAGCGTGAGGGCGTAGAGAAACGTACCCGTCAGGGCCAGCACCCATTGCAGCGCGGCAGTGAGCAGAATGGCCCGGTAGGGCGTCCGGAACCGGGGGTGGGTGGCAGCCAGCCAACCCGGCAGTTGCTCCTGCTCGGCCATGGCAAACAGCAGCCGGGGACCGGTCAGCATCAGCGCCTGGAGCGTACCGAGGGCCGTTACCAAGGCCACCACGGTGATCAGCCCCGCCCCGGCCGGACCGACGAATTGCCGGGCGGCATCGGCCAGGGGGCGTTCGGACCGGGCCAGTTGGGGCAGCGTACCCACGCAGACGATCTGCACGGCCATGAACAGGACCGCCACCGTGCCGATGGCCACCAGCAGCGCCGCCGGCACGGTTCGCTGCGGCCGTTGCACTTCACCCGCCGGGATGGCGGCTACGTCGAAGCCCGAAAAGGTGAAAATCAGCAGCAGCACGGCTTGCGAGAAAGGTGCGTAGGCGGGCAGCGGGGGAAATGCGAAGGCCGCCGGGTCCACGAAAAACAACCCCCCGGCGGCAAACAGCCCAATGGCCAGCAATTTACTGACCGTAAAGGCAGTGTTGACCCGGGCCGACCGCTGCACGCCCGCGTAGTTGAGCATCGTCAGCCCCAGGACCAGTCCCGTGATGAGCGCCCCGCGCTCCCAGCCACCCGCTAACTGGGGCCGGAAAAGGGCCGCATAGCTGACGAACAGGTTGCAAATGGAGGCAAAAGCCGCCAGGCGGGACAACCAGAACAACCAGCCGACCTCGAACCCCACCAGCGGTCCGAAGGCCACGCGGGCGTACAGGTACGGCCCGCCCGTGCCACTGAACCGGCTGCTTACCTCGGCAAAGCAGAGAATGATGAGCGTCACCACGGCCGCACTGACGCCGTAGGCCACCAGGCTCCAGGTACCCGTCAACGCGTAGAGCTTGGCTGGCAGCCCCAGGATACCCGCCCCAATGGTGATGTTGATGATGAGCGCAATGAAGTCCAGCCGGCTGATGCCGCGCAGCAGCGTCGAAGGTTTGGAAAGAATCGTCAAAACAGGATCGCAGGAATGACCGGTGGCAAGTTGCCTAAAGATAGTGACTCCTTAGCGATCACGCGGGGAAAAGTCGGCCAAGCCCGCGCGGGTTCGCCCCCCTGCGGTCCTGTGCACGAAGAACGTTACGTTCAGTAGCCTTTCTGTTTATCCACTACGTTCAGCAGCGGCAAGCCCAGGCAATACCGGCGTACATTCTCGGTGACCAATGCCATCAGCCTTACCTGGCGGACAGGGGCACTGCCCGAATTATGGGGGGTGATCACCAGGTTGGGACAACTCCACAGCGGGCTGTCGCCGGGCAGGGGTTCGGGGGTAGCCACGTCCAATCCCGCGCCCCGAATCCGTTTTTCCCGCAGCGCCTTTACCAGCGCGTCCTGGTCCACGAGCCCACCCCGGGTTACGTTGATAAAATACGCACTTGGCTTCATCTTGCGGAAGACGGATTCATTGAACAGCAGCCGCGTTTCGCTGGTGAGCGGGGCGGCACTCATCAGCACGTCCACCTGCGGCACCATTTCCATCAGCCAGCCCGGCTCACGCAGTTGGTCTACGTACTCGGGCTTAGGCAAGGGCTTGGCGTCCGTAGCGAGTACCCGCATCCCAAAACCGTAATGCAGCCGACGCGCCGTTTCCGAACCAATGCCGCCCATGCCGACCATGCCAACGGTTTTTCCGTAGAGATCATCCAGAAACACTTCTTCCGGGGCCGGGCGCCATTGCCGGTTGGCAAACGCGGGGATGGACACCTGCGCCAACCCTCTCGTCAAGGCGAGCAATAGGCCAATGGCGGTTTCGGCAATCACGGGGGCGAAAATGCGTTGCATATTGGTCAGCGTGCAGCCATGCGCAAACACCTCCCGGGGCAGGTTTTCCACGCCCGCTCCCCAGGCTTGTACCCACTGCAACTGCCTGGCCGCCTGTACCATCTGAGCGTCCACCCTCCCCAGGATTACCTGGGCATCGGCAAGGTGCTCCCGGGAGGCTTTTTCGCCCGGCAGGTGCAAGGTGATGCGGGGGTTTACTTGCCGGATTTGCTGGGCTTCGGCCGCCGACAGTTTTTCGGTACAAACCATGGTGACGGGTTGATTCCCCGCCGGCGGCGCACCTGCCCCGGGGGCGGGCCGGGCGCCGGTTTCCGGAGAAGACCCTTGTGACAAACCAATGCCTGCCCCGGAGCAAGCCAGGGTAGAAAGGAAATCCCGGCGGGAAAAAGAGGCTGTTTCCATAAGGGTAATTGTTAACGCAGCGCTTGTGGGATGACAAGGAAATGGTTTTGTGAGCAGCGGGGTGATTTTACCGGCAGTGTGTACAAGTTACCAAAGAAGGAGTGATTTCCCAGGCTTGTCCGGGCAAACAAGGGCCGGTGCGGGTGGGAGGAATTTACTCGTCAACCCATTCTGCAAACTCTTTTTCCGGTTGCAGGATCAGTTTGCTTGCCTTGCAGGCAGTGCTCCAGTCGGCCCTGCTGGGAAACAAGCACGCAATCCACAACATGGATAAGTATGTACCGGTGTAGTAAGCGGCCTTGAGCATTCCCGAGGCCGGGGGCAGTAAACCCACCAGGGCTTGTTTGTAGTGCGCCTCCAGGAGGGGTTGCGTTGCCAGGTACAGGGCAAGCAACAGAACGCACGGCACGAGCGGGGCCAGGGAGGCCACGACGATTTTTACGCCAATCGCCGGCAGTTCTTTTGCGTTTTCTGCTTTTATGTATTCCTCCACGGGCAAGGCTACCCCGATCAACCAACCCCGGGAAACTATTCTGATGCGGTTCAGGTCGTAGGGTTTATTGAAAAGCTTTTGCAGGGCAAAAATATGGGCGTATTCGTGCAGTACTAAAAAAGGAAAAGTCAGGCAAACCAGGATTTTCCAGGGGTACGGCAATTGACCGAAAGCTTTTCGGCATCGCTTCATCAAGAGAGCATTCATCCCGTACCCGGCTTAGCGACCATGATGAAAACAGGAGGCGAGCATACAGCGGATTCCGGTACGGCACAACCGGCACTTTTGACGTTCCAAGGCTGAGGCGCTAAGTGATCTGGCCGAGCCATTCCTGGGCGTCGGGCAGCGTTTTGAAGAAACTCACCTTCACCCCTTGCCCCTGTACCTGGGTAGCCGCCGGACTGATGATCAGTTCGGACAGCAGGGGGACGGGACCTACGGCAGCAAAAGCTTTATAGCCCGCCGCCAAAGCCCTGGGAAGCCAGTCCTGCTCGAACCAATCCAACGCTTGGCTTTGCGATGATGCCAGGCTGGCCACCTTGGCCAGTATCTTACCGGTCCGGTGCTGCCGCATCAGTTGCAGCACGTACTCCAATGAGCGCGAAAAAGCCTCCGGGTCTTCGGGCTGCCACTCTACGACCACCGCATCCAGGGTTGGTTCGAAGAATACGGCGCGGCTTAGGTGAAGCGAAGAAATACCGGAGAGCACACTTGACATAGGCAAGAAGGAATGAACAAGAGGGAATGAACAAGGAAGTAAAGGTAAGTATTTGCATTGGCGAGTAGCCTAACTTAACGGCTTTATTTTTTTTCTTTGCCGGCATAAGTCAAGCGTTAAAAAAGTGGGTGGTAAATATAGAAACCTTCACTATAAAACAAACATGGACGTAGTCCTTTTGACGGCAACTGTCTTGACCCTTTCAGCATTTGTGGTGCACACTTTTGCAGGGGACAAAGAACTAAAAGTGAACGAGCCGTCAGAAACAGTTAGAGACAATTTTCTGAAAAGAGACAACCGGACAATGGCAAGGTGTGGTTGGCATTGGATTTCTCTTAACTTACTTTTCGCTTCGACCGGACTTGGGCTTATCCATTTTACAGACTTTTTTGAGTTGGAAAGCCAGTGCTTCCCGTTTCTGCCGAACTTGTCAGAAGCGTAAAATCAAACGTTCCCTCCTGTACTGACAAGCAGGGGTATGATTGAAAAAAGGTTCACCACGGAGACACGGAGGACCACCGAGAAAAAGGGAGCAATGGGCAGTGCTCCCATAGTTAAAACTGTGTATCTGATTAGCGTATGTGGGGATTAGAGGGGGATGGGGTGAGTGCTGGGTGGTAATGTGATGGGTGGTAATGGGATGGGTTGTGAGGGGATGGTGAATGGTTGATGCTGCGTAAGTGGGGTTTGTTCTTTTTGGCATTGCCCCAAAAAGAACCAAAAAGGTCTAGGCCCAATGATGCTTCCCCCCGCCAGTCAACCCGCCCCTCGCCATTGGGCCGGGCCCACGCGCCGCGAT
>CADCTQ010000643.1 GCA_902805615.1 uncultured Cytophagales bacterium | reverse complement strand
CCCCGCCGTTCCACTTCCGCTGGAGAATGTTCTCGAAGAAGTGGTCGGCAATCTGTAGGTAAATCGCCTGGTGATCTTTGAATTCCATTATACCTGCCTTTCTTTAAGTCTGAAATAAGAAACGATTAACATAAACGGCCCCAGCACGTACCGGAAGAACACCTTGGCGATCTGCTCGATGACCCGGCCCGCCTCGTAGCCTTCCCCCTGCCCGAAGTCGATGTTGCCATCCTTGTTGAGCACGGCCCAGGCCAGCAGGCCGGAGTACAGGCCTACCACCAACACCACCACGAACAGGGCGAAGAGGGTCTTGAGGAAGTTGTTCTTGCGGAAGTAGCAGGCGCCCAGAAAGAAGATCGTCTGCGTGACCAGGAACGCCACCACCGAGTGCCAGAAGTCCTGGTTGAACATCTGCTGCGGATCGTGGGGCCAGTTGGACGCCAGGTTGGCCACCACGTAGAGCAGGAAGGCCGCCACCCAGTACACGACCACGTACCCCAGCGACACGAGCAGCCACGAGCCGACCAGCTTTTCGGCCGTCGAGACGGGCAATGTCAGGTAGGTGTAGCTCCGCTGCGGCGAATGCAGTTCCCCGAACACCTGGCTGGCAAACACGTAGCCGCCCAGGAAAAACACCGTGTGGTACAGGCCGAGCAGGTCCGGCACGCCCTGCGGGTTGAAAACGGCCACCAGCACGGAGATGACCAGCAGGGCGCCGAGCACGGCCCCCGCGGCGATGAGGGCCGGCTGCTGGTGCATGGCCGCCTGCCGGCGCATGAACTGCACCAGCCGTCCGCCGTCGAAAACGTTACTGCGCATAGTTGGATTGTTTGATGAATTGTTCATTGATGGAGCGGTGGTTTTGGATGATGCCGTTGAAGAGCAATTCCAGGTCTACCCGGGTTTCGACGCCCGACGTATTGCGGACGATGCCCGCCCGGCGGCCCGGCACGTCTTCGGCGTACAGGATTTCCCCGGCCGGGATGCCCGCCAGGTTCTGCTCGAACGCCAGGTTGCTGGCAATGTCGGCCGTGTTGTGGTTGAACACGATCTGGCCGTTTTCGAGCACGATCACCACGTCAATCAGGTTTTCAAGGTCACGGACCTGGTGCGTGGAGATGATCAGCAGCCGGCTTTCGTCGAGGGCCGAGGCCATGATCTTGCGGAACTGGCTCTTGGACGGAATGTCGAGGCCGTTGGTGGGCTCGTCGAGGATGAGCACCCGGGCGTTGGTGGCCAGCCCGAACGCGATCAGGAACTTCTTCTTCTGCCCGTAGGAGATGGCCGACAGCTTGTTTTCGACCGGCAGCTCGAACTCCCGGAGGTAGCGGGCAAACTGTTCGTGGTTGAATTTCGAGTAGAATACCGCGTTCATCCGGGCGTAGGTGGCAATGCTCACCGGCGGCAATTCAAACTCCTCGGGAATCACGTAGATGTCTTCCAGCATGGCCGGCAGGCGGTCTTCCGCCCGGTAGCCGAGCACCCGGCATTCCCCCGCGTCGGGGTAGAGCAAACCGGCAATGTGCTTGAGCAGCGAAGTTTTGCCGGCCCCGTTTTTTCCCAGCAAGCCGTAGATGTAGCCGCTCGCCAGGTGCAGGTTCAGGTCCGAAAAAAGGGGTTTGTGCTTTTTATACCCGAACCGGACGTTTGTTAGATCAATCATGTGTATTGCTTTAGTGTACTACTTAACTAATACACTACAAATGTACACATGGTTTCGGGATTTGCAAGCGGCGGGCAAAAAAAATCGGCGAATGGCAATACGGTGTGATGGACGGGGACCAGGATCAGGTGTCTGAACCTTGATGGACTTGATGAAAGGATGACCAGGATTTGGGCGGGAAGGCGTCGCATCGCGGCTCCCCTCCTCGGAGGGGGCGGGGGTGGGTTTACCCCCAGGAGACAAGTGATAAGGGGATCATCGCATTGCATCACTTCACTTCAATCCTATCTCTTCACGCAGATACTCCTTCAAAACGATTTCCCTCACGGAACTATTCTAATGCAGTGATCCCCTTATCACTTGTCTCCTGGAGGTAAACCCACCCCCGGCCCCTCCGAGGAGGGGAGCCGCGATGCGACGCCTACCGCGTGCCGGTACTTTTCCTTACCAGTGGAAGTATCCCAGTATGTGAATAGCGCCCTCCCCGGCAAATACGCAGTGAGTAGCTACGCATTGAGCGGACACTTATTCAGTAAGCGGGCACGGTTCGTTACGAGCCCGTATCGTTTCCCCGGAACCGGTGGTATCGCGGCGCGTGGGCCCGGCCCAATGGCGAGGGGCGGGTTGACTGGCGGGGGGAAGCATCATTGGGCCTAGACCTTTTTGGTTCTTTTTGGGGCAATGCCAAAAAGAACAATCTCCACTTACGGATGATACACGAATAACCAACCCCTCTCAACCCAACCCCTCACCACCAATCCCATTCCCCTCTAATCCCCGCATACGCTAATCACATACTAAACCCTATCCTTCTCCCCGTTTGAGTAGAACGCCACGGCGCATTGCTTTTACCCAAAACGGGCACTGTCCTCCCCGGCCAATAGCACTTTTCGGATAAAATCTTATATTTAAGCGTCCCGTTTGGTTCCTTACCCGTTTACCACTGCAAGCCTCATCCCGCACTTCACCATGTTCCGCTCCCGACTCACCACTGCCTTTTTCGTACTGGGCGCCCTGTGCGCCGGCGCTACCGCCGGCCTTCATTCCTGTTCGCCGGCCAAACCAACCACCAACGCCGCCCAGGCCGGGGCTGCGTCCGCGGCCACGCCTGCCACCCCGCCCCGCGTGCTGGTCTTTTCCCGCACCAAGGGCTGGAAGCACACCGCCATTCCCCACGGCATGGCGGCGATCCGGCAACTGGGCCGGGAACACAACTTTGCCGTGGACACCACCCGCGACGCGGCGTATTTCACCGACGACAGCCTGCGCCGGTACGCGGCCGTGGTCTTCAACTGCACCACCGGCAACGTGCTCAACGCGGCCCAGCAGGCGGCCTTCGAGCGGTACATCCAGGCGGGCGGCGGCTACGTGGGCATCCACTCGGCGGCCGACACGGAGTACGAGTGGCCCTGGTACGGCAAACTGATGGGCGCCTACTTTGCCAACCACCCCGCCAACCCCAGCGACCGGACGGCCTCGGTTGACGTGCTCGACAAGAACCACCCCGCCACCGCCGGCCTGCCCGGCCGCTGGGAACGCTTCGACGAGTGGTACAGCTACCGGTCGTTCTACCCGGGCATCAAGGTGCTGATGCACCTCGACGAAAACACCTACGACAACGGCACCAACGGCGCCGACCACCCCATTGCCTGGTACCACGAATTCGACGGCGGCCGGGCCTTCTACACGGGCCTGGGCCACACGCCCGAAAGCTACCGCGAACCGCTTTTCCTGGGGCACCTCTGGGGCGGCCTCCAATACGCAATGGGCGACAACAAACCGCTCGACTACGCCAAAGCCTACGCCGTGCCCACGCCCGAAGAAAACCGCTTCGTGAAGACGATCCTGGTCAACGACCTCGACACGCCGATGGAGCTGGCCGTGGCCCCCGACGGCCGCGTGTTCTACACCGAACTGCGGAGCGGCAAAGTGGGCGTGTACAACACCGCCACGGGCGAAACGTCCCTGGCGCACCAGTTCAAAGTCACCACCAAGGGCGGCGCCGGCCTGATCGGCATTACGGTGGATCCCAACTTTACGGCCAACGGGTTCATCTACCTCTACTACTCGCCGCCCGTGGAAGGCGAGCCGATCTACTTCCACCTCTCCCGCTTCCGGGTGAAGCCCGACAACACGCTGGACCTGGCTTCCGGGAAAGTGCTCTTGCGGGTGCCCGTGCAGGAAAACAGCGGGGCGCACCACGGCGGCTCGCTGGCCTGGGACAAAGACGGCAACCTCTACCTCTCCACCGGCGACAGTTCGAGCCCGTTCCCGTCCAACGGCTACGCCCCCATTGACGAACGGCCCGGCAAGGAATTCGTCTCCCTCGACGCGCAGCGGGCCTCGGCCAACACCAATGACCTCAAGGGCAAGGTCCTGCGCATCCACCCCGAACCCGACGGCACGTACACGGTCCCGGCGGGCAACCTGTTCCCGAAGGGCACGGCCGGGACGCTGCCCGAAATCTACGCGATGGGCTGCCGCAACCCCTACCGCATTGCCGTCAACCCGAAAACCTCGACGCTGTACTGGGGCGAGATCGGTCCGGACGCCGGCCAGGACAGCCTCCGCGGCCCGCGGGGCTACGACGAATTCAACCAGGCCAAAAAGCCGGGTTTCTTCGGCTGGCCCTACTTCGTGGGCAACAACTACGCCTACGCCGAATGGGACTTTGCCACCCGCACGGCCGGCCCTAACTTCAACCCGCAGGCGCCGGTCAACAATTCGCCCAACAACACCGGCCTGCGGGACTTGCCGCCGGCCACCCCGGCCATGATCTGGTACCCGTACGCGGCCTCCAGGGAGTTTCCCGAACTGGGCCAGGGCGGCCGCAGCGCCATGGCGGGCGAATTCTACACCTATAATCCAAATGCCTCCTCCAAAAACAAGTTCCCGCAGTACTACGACGGGGCGCTGTTCGTGTTCGACTGGATGCGCAACTGGGTGCTGGCCCTGCGCTTTGACCAAAACGAAAACTACCTGCGCAACGAACCGTTCATGACGGCCAACGGCGACTTCCGGCGGCCCATTGACCTGGCGTTCGGCCAGGACGGCACCATGTACATGCTCGAATACGGCTCGGTGTACGGCGCCGACAACGAAGACGCCCGGCTCGTCCGGATCGAATACAACACCGGCAACCGACCCCCCATTGCCCGCGCCAGCATCACCGACTCGGCCGCCGACGCCCGGCTCAACGGGCGGATGTTCCTCACCTCCGACCGGCGCGGACGGCCCGAGCTGCGCGAAATCGCCGGCCCGGCGCCCCTGCGCGTTACGTTCAGCAGCCAGGGCACCCGCGACCTCGACGACGACGACCAGGTCACGCACCAGTGGCTCTTCGACGGCAAAACCGTGGGCGCCACCACGGCAAGTGCCAAACACACCTACACCGAGCCCGGCACGTACGCGGCGGTTTTGAAAGTAACGGACGGGTCAGGGGCCGTGGGCCTCGACACGCTGACGGTGCGGGTGGGCAACGCCCGGCCCGAAGTAGTAGTGACCACGCCGGGCAACCGGTCGTTCTACTGGCCGGGCAAGCCGTTCCCGTACGCCGTGCGGGTGAACGACGCGGAGGACAAAAAGGTGGATCCCCGGAAGGTAAAGGTATCTTTTGCCTACCACGCCCAGCCCGGCGGCGGGGCGACCAGGCCGGGCAGCGGGACGGTGGCCGCGGCCGAAACGGCCAGCCTGGGCAAAACGCTGGTGGCAAGCAGCGACTGCAAGGCGTGCCATACGGTAGACAAGCGGGCCGTGGGCCCGTCGTTCGTGGCCGTGGCGCAGCGGTACAAAAAGCAGGACGGCTCAGTGGACCTGCTGGCCGGGAAGATCATCGCCGGCGGGGGCGGCAACTGGGGCACCGAACACGTGATGAGTGCCCACCCGCAGCTTTCGAAGGCCGACGCGGCCGAAATGGTGAAGTACATTTTCTCCCTCACCGACGCGCAGAAGGGTCCGCAAACCCTGCCGGCGGAGGGCAGCGTGGCGCTGAAAGAACACACCGACGAGGAACCGGCGGGCCAGTACACGCTGGTGGCGTCTTACACCGACAACGGCGGCCAGGGCGTGGGTCCGCTCACGGGCACCGACGTGGTGACGCTGCGCAACGCGAAGGTTCGCACCGTGTACAACGACGGGATGGGCGGCTTCCAGCGCTGGGGCAACAGCCTCGGCCAGGGCGACCACAAGTCGTTCGTGATGCTCAAAAACGTGGACCTGACGGGCATCCGGCGGTTTACCTACGAATACGCTTCGAAGGACAAGGACGGCGAGATCGAGGTGCGCCTCCATTCGCAGGCCGGCCCCGTGGTGAGCCGCACGGCCTACAAAGCCACCGGCGACTGGAAAACCAAGGGCCAGGTAACCGGCGAACTGAGCCAGCCCCTGACCGGCCGGCACGACGTGTATTTCGTGGTGGTCAAACGCGACAAGCCCAACGACGACATCATCGCGTTGTCCACGATTGGTTTCGAGGAGTAGGATTGGCGGGGCGAAATCTAACAATTTTGTTCAGGCGAATCTTTCACGAAAGAAAAAAGAGAAGAACCCAACCGCAAAGGGCGCAAAGAGGAAGTCCTTTTCCCTTGCGCTTTTGCGTTTTTCTTTGCGCCGTTCGCGGCTCAATTGTTTGTTTCCATTGCCCCCTCATTCATCATTAGTTGAACTGATAAATGAGGTTGTGGTGGCGGGAAAAGTGGTTATAGCCTGGTACGCAGGGCCGCATCGCGGCTCCCCTCCTCGGAGGGGCCGGGGGTGGGTTTACTTACAGGCTACGAATACTATGGGGATCATCGCATTGGAGAATCCAGCAATGGGATATCC
>CADCTQ010000642.1 GCA_902805615.1 uncultured Cytophagales bacterium | reverse complement strand
TACTCAATTTGAAAACAACTTCTGCCAAAGTAGTCAAAGAATCATCTTGTTGAATCGCATATTTGCTGATTAAACTTTGAGCCAGATGTTCATCAACTTTAACCGGCTTATTCGAAATGGATGCAGCTTCAGTACCTTTGTCTTCATCTTTGTCTTCAGAGGCGCGCGGCGACGGCTCAGCAGTTGCTTTCCCATTGTTTGACTGCGCAGGTTCTATGTCCTGTTGATTCGCATTCAACGATCCCTTATTGAATTGATACACCTCATTTCCAACGATGGGAATAATGTTCCCTTCTGAAATATTCTCCACTATTCTATCCCAATTGATCGACATATAAAAGATTAATAGTCACACTTGTACTGCTTACAATAATTGAATTTTCCAGCGCGGTGCCAGTATACTGTTTCATTATACTTCAAGAACAATATAGCCACATCAGTTTGCAGGACCGGCATGGGCCGTGGCGCATCACGTACTTATATCCCACCGGCCGGGGAGCGGTTCGGACTCTTGAATCAAAAAGGATATTCGTCCGGTTTCATCAGCGATCAGACCCTTCCCGGCCCTTCCGCTTTTGGCGTGACAAACGGATCGTCAGTCGAACGCGGCCGGCAGGGCAGATACATCAATGAGCCCGTAGCCCTGCCCGCAGCCCCGGTGTCGGCTGTAATTCTGCGTCTTCTCGCGAAGCGCAGAAGCAATCTGGCTGCTGCTCTGGACGAACCAGGGGGGCACGCCCGGCTCCGTTTGACCCTAGTGGTGAACCTCGTCGCCAGGGTCAGGTAGCCGGCTCCCCACTCTCTACAGAATGATGCAGGTTGAGAACCATTTGAAATATGATTTGGCTTTACGGTTTACAAAGTCGTGAATAGGTCATACTGTTCCTTATTGTAATTAACAATATCTTCCTGATACAATAAAAAATTGAGAACGCTCAACGGTAGGAAAAGCGTCTCCAACGGTGATGTCTCCTAATACCTGATATAAGATGCTGCAGAAGTGTATGGCTAGGTCAAATGCGCTGTTGATGATGCGGCTGGTTACCATCTCTAATGTAATGAAACCAATTGATACCGGGCAATAAAACATAGCAAAAAGATCAATAAATCACCTTCCATAGCTGAAAAATACCTAGAAATAGGTATGCAATTTTCACGTGCAAATCCTATCAAGGGCTACTTTGTTGAGTAAAGTCAGACGACGCGTGATCTGGGTGTACCCGGTAGCGTGCCATTCGAAAGGTCGGATTTCCAGCAGCAGATAAATTATAATCTTGATTTAAACGGTTCGAAAAGGGATGACAAAGGAACCTGGAAGTGAAATCGCGCCTATTTTTACGGGACCATGAAACTACAAGCCGAACAGGAATTGCTAGGGTCACCGGTGGTGGCCAATTGCCGCATGAACCGGGAGCGGGGCATTGCCGGCGTCAACAGTTACGCCAAAGAACTCAAGCTCGACATTGTGGACTTTCTGACCGAAAAGGCCCGTCAAGGAACCACCGTTCACTGGCTGGACATCTGCTGCGGCAGCGGCAAGGCACTCCTGCAAGCGGCCATGCTGCTGCGGGAAAAAGGGGTGGGGGACCGCGTCAAAATAGAAGGCTGGGACCTGGCCGGCCTGTTCGTTACGCCTGACTCCGCGTTGCCTGACTTGCAATTGATCGCCAGGCCCATCGGGCAATGGCAGCCGCCGCACGCCTACGACCTGATCACCTGCGTGCACGGGCTGCACTACATCGGTGACAAACTCGGGTTGGTTGTCAAGTGCCTCGCCAACCTGACCGAAGACGGTACATTCGTCGGGAACCTGGACCTGAAAAGCCTC
The DNA here is from genome assembly GCA_902805615.1 of uncultured Cytophagales bacterium. Taxonomy (GTDB): domain Bacteria; phylum Bacteroidota; class Bacteroidia; order Cytophagales; family 172606-1; genus CADCTQ01. Next base: position 4,658 of record CADCTQ010000642.1, on the reverse strand, counting down.
AAAAAGCCGGATGGGGGTTCCTGGGACCGGCACGTCGCCAAAATGCTCAGGGAGGCTTCGGTTCACTACCATGCCCGCAACCGCCTGGTCACGGCCAAAGGAAAAAAAGTCCTCTCCCCGGGACTGACCTACGAAGGAGCCGACGACGGGGCGGGGAAAAATTATACGGGCCAGGAAGCCGTTCACTCCTATTACCGGTTAAGCCGCTAGTCTTTTTACCGGCACCGCGTGGCGAAAGTGATTGATTGAGTTCACCCTTTTGATGCAAAAAGCCTCAAGCCTTCAAAGTTTGGGGCTTTTTTGATTTTTATCCCTAAGCCCGGCCAAGGGTTCCTACGCTATGGCACGTATGTTCGGCATGGCCTCCCCACATTCCATACCCATCTCAAAAGGGAGCATCCAAAAAAATAAACCGCGCCCGGTTGCCTTAATCCGAAACAATCCCTTAATTGGTATGTTATTGAACTTATAGTTTATAAATAGTTCTAAAACAATATACATGAAACGGATTCTATGGGTGTTATTCCCTCTCCTCAGCCTGTTGCCGGCCCAGTCGTTGCGCGGTCAGAACAAAGGCCAGCTTACCGGCATCATCCGCGACGGCAACACGCAGGAACTGCTCACCGGCGTGTCGGTGCTGCTCGAAGGCACGGCGCCGCCGGTCGGCGCGGCTACCGATGCCGAGGGCCGCTACCGCATTGACAACATCCCCACGGGCAGCTACAACGTGCGGGCCAGCTTCGTGGGCTACGAGCCGCTCACCAAGTACAACATCGTGGTCAACTCCGGCAACGCGGGCACGCTCAACTTCGAACTGCTGCCCGCCGACCAGCGGCTCGACGAGGTCACCGTCACCTTCAACCGTTCGGTCCGGGTCGCCACGCCCGAAACGCCGCTCTCCATCCAGAACCTTTCCAGCGAGGAGATCAAGAGCAACCCGGGCGGCAACTTCGACATTTCGCGGGTGGTGCAAACCCTGCCCGGCGTGGCCGGCACCGGCGGCACGGGCACCGGCTTCCGCAACGACATCGTGATCCGGGGCGGGGGACCCAACGAAAACGTGTACTACCTCGACGGCATCGAAATCCCGACCATCAACCACTTTTCCACCCAGGGCAGCGCCGGCGGCCCGCAGGGCATCCTCAACGTGTCGTTCATCGAAGACGTCACGCTCAGTTCCAGCGCCTTCGACGCCCGCTACGACAACGCCCTGGCCTCCGTGTTCCAGTTCCGCCAGCGCGAAGGCAACCCCGACCGCTTCCAGGGCAACCTCCGCCTGTCGGCAACCGAACTGGCCGCCACCGTGGAAGGACCCCTTTCCCCCAAAACGACCTTCCTGGCCTCCGCCCGCCGTTCGTACCTCCAGTTCCTCTTCCAGGCCATTGACCTGCCGATCCGGCCCAACTACTGGGACTTCCAGTACAAGCTCACCCACAAGCTGGGGCCCAAAACCACCCTGACCACCCTGGGCGTGGGCGCCATTGACGAATTCACCTTCTCGGTGCCCCGCGAAACCACGCCCGAAAAAGAGTACGCCATCCGGGCCAATCCGGCCATCAACCAGTGGAATTACACGGTGGGCGCCTCCCTGCGGCAACTCATCAAAGACGGCTACGTGAACGTGGCCCTCAGCCGCAACGCCTTCGACAACGCCCTGGACCGCTTCGAGGACGGGCAGACCGGCGACGAAAGCCGCCGCGCCCTGAGGGCCCGTTCCCGCGAGACGGAAAACAAGCTGCGCGTGGACGTGAATAAGTTCGCGGGCGGCTGGAAGTACGCCTTCGGGGCGGTGGGCCAGTACGTGCAGTTCTCCAACGCCTTCTTCAGCCGCCTGCGCCGCGAAGTCCGCGACGAAAACGGCACCCTCGTGCAGCCGGAAACCCTCCTGGACTTCGACACCGGGCTGGACTTCTTCCGCTTCGGCGCCTTCGGGCAGGTGTCGCGCAGCCTGCTGGGCGACCGGCTCAACCTCTCCTTCGGCCTGCGGGCGGACGGCAACTCGTTCACCAACGGCGGCGCCAACCTCCTCCGGACGCTCTCGCCGCGGGCGTCGGCCTCGTACGCCCTGGGCGGGCAGTGGAAGGTGAACGCTTCGGTGGGCCGCTACTACAAAACGCCCATTTACACCGTGCTCGGCTACCGCGACCGGGAGGGCAACTACGCCAACCGCGACAGCGAGTACATCCGCTCCGACCATTACGTGGCCGGCGTCGAGTACCTGCCCACGCCGTCCACCCGCTTTACGGTAGAAGGCTTTTACAAGCAGTACGCCGACTACCCCGTGTCGGTGCGCGACGGCATTTCGCTGGCCAACCAGGGCGGCGAGTTCGGGGCCATCGGCAACGAAGACGTGGCCGGCTCGGGCCGGGGCCGGGCCTACGGCGCGGAGTTTTTCTTCCAGCAGAAGCTCACCAAAAACCTGTTCGCGGTGTTTTCCTACACCTACGTGCGCAGCGAATTCACCGGCCTCGACGGGCGGACGTACATTCCGTCGGCCTGGGACAACCGCCACCTGGTGTCGGCGCTGCTGGGCCGCAAGTTCAAACGCGGCTGGGAGATGGGCCTCAAGTACCGCTTCGCCGGGGGCGTGCCCTACACGCCTCTGGACCTGGAAGCCTCGCGGCGCAACTACCTCTCGCTGGGCACCGGCGTGCTCGATTACGACCGGCTCAATTCGCAGCGATTGTCCTCTTTCAACCAGTTCGACTTCCGGCTGGATAAAAAGTGGAACTGGCGGCGGCTCACGCTGGACCTGTACCTCGACGTGCAGAACGCCTTCCTGTTCCGCAGCCCGACGCTGCCGCAGTACACCTTCGGGCGTACGGAAGACAACGCGGCCTTTGCCTCCACCGACGGCCGGCCCGTGCAGTTTGACGGCGCTAACGCCATTCCGCTGCTGCTCGAAGAGGGAGAACCTTCCGTACTGCCCACCCTGGGCTTCATCGTGGAGTTCTAGTGTGCCAGGAATGATTCTTCTTGCAGCAGCCAACCGCCAAGAAAAGGATTCCGGAATCCGGCTGGCTCCCTGCCGGTACGCAGGTAGTCGTTCGGGAGCAAATTGTAGATTCTGGTGGATTAAGCACGATAAGTTCAGGACATTCTCAGAAGTGGTCATCCAGACACTGACCACAGCAGCAGCGACACTGACCACGGCCCGGAAAGACGCTTTTAAACATACTCACGCCGCCGTCAGTGTCGCCGCCGTCAGTGTCGCCGCCGTCAGTGTCGCCGCCGTCAGTGTCGCCGCCGTCAGTGTCTCACTGACGGCTTCAGGAGCGTTTTTGAGAAATTCCTGAAGTTATAAATGGAGTTTCCGGCACATCCCCCTCTCGCTGTCATTCCCGAAGGGAATGCATGTGATTAGCGTTAGACACCCGAACTCGACTGGTTCAAGCGTCCACGCTTGAACTTCTCCTTGTGCTTATACGCGTATCCTTGCATACGCCAGGCCCCTTGCCCAAGCGTCCACGCTTGGCTGGTTCATCCATTAGGGCAGCTACAACTGTAGCCGGCAAGCGTGGACGCTTGCTCTCGTACCCATCGGCTGCACTTGATCCAATTACGGTGGAGGGGTTCAAGCGTGGACGCTTGAACCAGTGGTGATCTTTGCGCCAAGCGTCCAGTCTCAAACGCTAATCAAATACAAGGGAATGACAGCGAGGGGCGGCTAACGCTAAGTATTCACTTACCAGGCTAACAGGTCATTAGAATGCACTCACCTGCGGAGGCCCTGCCCCTTGCGGCCGTACCACCGGATTGCGCCGGGGCGAAATCTTACATTGAAAGAGTGGACATTCTTTGCTACCTTCAACGCCCAACCCGTAGCGCATGATCCGACTCATTACCCTCTTCTTCGCCGTCACCCTCGGTTCCTGGTGGGGTTTCCGGCAACCCGGCCCCGCACCGGCCGCCCGCCCGGCCGCGGCATCCGACCTGACCATCCGGCACGACGAGCAGGCCGGTACCCTGTCCGTCTTCCGCGCCGGCAAAGGGGAGGCGATCCTGACCCAGCACGCCCGGCCGGACTTCCGTCCCTACCTTCACCCGGTTGCCGCGCCCGACGGCAAGGGCGTCCTCACTGAGTACAGCCCCGGTCACCACAAGCACCAGACCGGGCTCTACTGGGGTTTCACCCGCGTGAACGGCCGCGACTACTTCCACCACCCGCAGGGCGACTACTGGCGGCGCGTCGCGGCCCGCGTGGTGCAGGCGGCCGGACCGGAAGTGCGGTGGCAGACGGTGTACGACCTGCTCGACTCCACGGGCAAAGCCGTGCTCACCGAAACGCAGAACTGGTCGGCGCGGGAACGCGAGGGGCAACTGGTGCTCGAACTCGAATGGCGCGGCGAGGCCCGTACCGACGTCACCATCGGCAAGTACGACTACGGCGGGTTGTTCCTGCGCATGCCCTGGCGCGAAGGCATCAAAGGGGGCGTGGTGAACGCCGCCCGGCAACGGGACGAAAAAGCCGAAGGCCAGCCGGCCATGTGGGTGGACGTGAACATGCAGGTGGAGGGCCGCAACGACCCCGTGCACGTGGCCATTTTCGACCACCCCGACAACAAGGGCTACCCCACGACCTGGCGGGTGGATTCGCAGCTGGGCGTAGGCCCGGCCCGCACCCGCAAGGCCGACTGGCACCTCAAAAAGGGGCAGAC
>CADCTQ010000641.1 GCA_902805615.1 uncultured Cytophagales bacterium | reverse complement strand
TTTGCGTCTCAATTTACCCCTTTGCGGTCTTTGCGCTCCTCCTTTGCGCCTTTGCGTGAAATTGCCGGGAATCCCGTTTCTTTGCAACCCTATGGCTTTATTCATTTCCTCTCTCAACTCCGGCAGCAATGGCAACTGTTACTACGTGGGCAACGAACGGGAGGCCGTACTCATTGACGCGGGCATCAGTTGCCGGGAAACTGAAAAGCGCATGGGGCGGCTGGGCTTGTCGCTGGAAGCGGTGAAGGCCATTTTCGTGTCGCACGAACACTCCGACCACATCCGGGGCCTGGTCCGGCTGGCGAAAAAGTACCAACTGCCCGTCTACATCACCCCGCGGACCCTGAACCGGGCCGGGTTGCCGCCCGGCTGGTTTCCCATCCTGCCCTTCCGGGCGTACGAGCCCCTGCAAGTCGGTTCGCTGTCGGTGACGGCTTTTCCCAAAAGGCACGACGCCGCCGACCCCCACAGCTTCGTGGTGACCGGCGGGGACGTGCGGGTGGGCGTATTCACCGACATCGGCGTCGCCTGCGAAAACGTGATCGAGTACTTCAGCCAGTGCCACGCGGCCTTCCTGGAAGCCAACTACGAGGAGGCGCTGCTGGAGGGCGGCCGGTATCCCGCTTTTCTCAAACGCCGCATCCGCGGGGGGAGCGGCCACTTGTCCAACGGGCAGGCGCTGGACCTGTTCCGGGCCTGCAAGCCGGACTACATGAGCCACCTGCTGCTCTCCCACCTGTCGGCCGAAAACAACTGCCCGAGCCTCACCCGGGAACTGTTCATGCCGCACGCCGGGAGCACGGAGATCGTCGTTGCTTCCCGCTCCGCCGAAACGCCGGTGTACGCGGTCGGCGCCGCCGTCCCGCATTTCTAATGGATTTCTAACCTCGTTTTAACGCCGGTTTAATGCGGGGGCTGCATCTTTGGATCAGCGCCCGAATTGCAGAAGACACCGCATTCCCCGGCTGGTTGCCCTATCGGCGCCGCCCGGGGAATGTTTGCGTAAGGGGCGCCGGGCCGCCGCCTCCCGGTGCATTTCAGCGATACCGCCGCGGCCGGTCAGCGGGCGGCACCCGGCAGCCGTTCCGTCCGGCAACCCACTTTTTGGAGGGAACGGTCCACCCACCGGCTGCCCGCAGGGCAGCCGTTAACAATATACCTTTTACGACTAATAACCATTATGCTGTAATTCATTGTCCTTAACGGGCAGATGATGGGAAGGGCATCCATACATTACACTGGTACCGAACGGAGTAGAATAGAGCGAAAACTGGTAAGGGCATGGCCCGGCAGGTGTAATGGGTAGGACCAGGTAAAGCGGCCCGGGGCAAACTCAGGCAATCCTTTTCGCCAAACGGTAAGGCAGACAATCCGAAGCGGGGAAAGAGTCGTTAAGGGGCTGCCGTTCGCACGTGGCCGTTGGCCAAAACCAATGCCGGCTATTAAGGGAATGCCGGACATCGGTGCGCACCCGGCAGCGGTGTACAGCGTAATGTATACCCGCATTTTATGGCTTTGGTGAGAATTATTGTCAAAAACGCACTTTTTTAATGACAACAGCTGCAAAACCCAACGTGGAAAAAGGAGGCTGCCGAAAGGGGCATAAAAGATAGTACGCTGATGGCGAATAAGTTGTTTTCAAAAAACTTTGCATTTTCTGGCAAACCATACACTGTATTCTTTAAAGAATTAACAATAACTTCACGCAAAGGTTGGCGAGTTTAAGTAAGTTGCCGTCACATAAATAAACGATCTACTTCTTCTCAATCATTTATGGCGTAAAAAGCTACTGCTCTTTTTATTTTTACTGTGCCCGGCAACGGCGCCCATTTTTCGCACCCAGGTGGCTATCTCCACCAGCTCCGACCCGGAGCAACATTTCCACGACCCCGTTTACCCAACCACTTCCACTTAACGCGACGCGCAGGAACACCCGTGCTTTTAACGGCACCCGGGCATTGCTTTGCAATCTCCCGGCCATGCCGTCCTCCTGCGGACCGTCCCCCAAAATCTTTGCTTTGCCCGAATGCGCCTTGCGGGCGCGTGCCGGAAGAAGACTGCCCATGCCAGGAGGAGCCCGCGGGGCCCAGCGACCGGCTCAACCGTAAAGGGCATGACTCATTCCCGGCCCAACCCTGCTGCCGCCGGCGGGGAAGCACTGTGTTGCCCATTTAATACTCTTTTATTCATTTATTAACGATCAACCTCCATTTATGCAAAGTTCAACGTTTTACCCCACTAAGGCGGTGAGCGGCCTGTTTCTGCTGCTCCTCTGCGTACTGAACGTGCTGGGCGCTGCCGCCCAGAACTCCTCCAACATTACCCGGCCCGCCGCCGATGGCTGTATGCCGTTCAATGCCGACGGCGTAAGCACGGTGTACACCTACACCTACACGGGAGGCGGCGCCAGCCCGGTGTGGTCCACCCGGGGAGAAATTGCCATTGTGGGTTCCAATACCGGCCCCAGCGTGAACATTAGATCTACCGGTTTCGCCAAGGGCCGGTTGTACGTAACCCACAGTCCCGGTGGGATATGCGGTCCGCAGCGCGAGTCCGTGGACGTGTACAAAAAGTTTAGCAAGATCAACTTACCCGCGGAGAACAATGATGTAGTGGGGCCAGCCTGCGTACGACCGGGTGAAATAGTAACCTATTCCATCAATTCCGTCCTGACGGGAGACCCTAGCGAGGAAATCGGCATTGACAAGTACCACTGGATATTGCCTGCCGGCTGGATATTGCAGTATTATTCAAAAGACAATAGTTCCATCACCGCTAAAGCACCTACATCCTTTACCGGGCCCTACACCGTGAAAGTATACCTGGGCAAGTGCAATACCCCTCAGGAGTACGGGGGTGCCGACGACAACGGCCACATGTATTTCAAACAAATTTTCGAAAAGCCGGCTGTGCCTACCCTGACGAGCGTACCTAGCTGCGTTCCCACGGTTGCCACCTCCCCTTTCAAGCAGACCATCTCGTTGACCATTGCCAATTACGACGCGACACTCGACTACGAATGGATCGTGCCCTCCAACTGGACGGTGCTTAATAGCGATAACGCGGTGCCGACGGCTAACATCGAAATTGACAACCTGACGGATGACGTTCGATTACTGGTCTCCCGGAAAGGAGCCGGCTGCGAGAAAGTAGAGGCGGAATTTAAGATTACCCGGGCTGTACCCGTTTCCAGCTACATCGCAACCGTACCCACTTCCGACGTTACCGGAGGCGAGGCCTGCGTCAACGGAAGCACGGCCACGACGTACGAACTGGTAGGAGCACCCAACAGCACCGTATTCAATTGGACGTTCACGCCGAATGCCGGCAACATGGGCGGGCAGATCAATGGTGCTACCAAGGGGCAAATGGTCAGCGTGACTGCGGGCTCCAACGGGGGAACGCTCAGCGTAACCAGTGCGGAATGCCCCGGCACGCCCAAAACCTTGAAGATCAACGTTACGCCCGGCCAAACGGGCGCAATCACCGGCCTGGCCTGTTTAACCCCCAACACCACCGGGCACGTGTACCAGGTTGCCGCGGTGCCGGGAGCCACCGGCTATGACTGGGCACTTTCGGGCGGCCTTTCCAGCACGAGCGTCCTCAGGAATGGCACCAATTCCATTACGGTCAACATCGGGGCCACCGGAGGCACCGTCAGCGTGAAAGCCCTCAACGGCACTTGCGCCAGCGCGGCCGCCACCAGATCCGTTGCCCTGGCGCCGGTAGCCGCCACGAGCATTATCATGTCCAAAACCTGCATCAACCGGGCCTATGCCGGCGCCGTCATGCCGGACGAGGTGACGTTCAGGGTAGCCAACCCGGTAGACGGCCAGACGTACAACTGGAGCGTGGTATATCCTACCGTCACGGGCACCCCCGCCCCCAATTGGACGATAGCACCTAATACGCCCACCAACGGTTCTGCCATTACCTACGTAACCAACGGCGCGGGCGGCGGCTATACCAACAATTTCCAGGTCAACGTAACGGCTTCGAACGCCTGCGGTACCTCGGCTCCCACCTCTTTAGACAACATCAAACTGGAGGGGGCGGGCAATGCGACGCTCACGCGCAGTGACTTGAACAAGACGGAATTGGTAATTGATGAGAATGGGGAGGAACAAGAGGTATTGGTCAAATACGGTGAAAGCTTTAAGGCCGAGCTTAAAGACGCCGCCAATCAACCATTGTCCGGGGGGACTTACGAGTGGTTCATCAACGGCACGAGGGTAACGACGACCAGCTTTCCCAAGGCGGACATAACCGGAGATGGCGCCACGCTGAACGTGTACGGGACGACGGCTACGTCTTCCACCAGGATCAGGGTAGTAATAACCCGCAACAGTTGCAGAACAGCCCGGGAAACAACCTCTACCTATACGGGCACTACCAGCACTGCCCGGCAGGTCAGCCCCGAGAACCTGGCGTTCAGCAGCCTGGCTACCGTGTACCCCAACCCCAGCAGCGGCGAGTTCACGCTGGCGTTGAAAACCGACCAGGAGGCCACCGTGGTGCTGCGCAACGTGCAGGGCAAGGCCGTCTACAAGACCAAGCAGCGCGAAAAGAAGGCGAAAGTCAACGTGGGCACGCTTCCCAACGGCATGTACTTCCTGCATGTGACCGCAGGGGGTAGAACGGTGGTGAAGAAGATTCAGATTCAGAAGTAAGCAAAGTACCGGTCCGGCCGGACGTACGACCCGTACGCCGGCCGGACTTATTTTTACCGGCTACCCACCGAACGGGGCCGGACTGCCGCAAAAGGAACCGCATTGTGCATCCATCGCGCAGAATATTACAAAGGGGCCGGGGCGGGGAAACCACCCGGCGGGGAGGCAGGGGAAGCCAACCCGTATTTTTGCCCCCGCTGTCCCGGTCATTTTTCCCCAACCATTATGTCCAAACACGTTTACCTCCTGCTCGGCGCTTTGTTTCTGACCCTGTCCCTGTACGCCCAACCCGTGGTAACGGGCCTCGTTCCGAAGGCCCATGCCCACGACGCTTCCCTCACCGGCGACATTGCCATCACCTTTTCGGAGCCGATGGCGGCGCCCGCCGGGGATGCCCTGCGCGTACACGGCTCCCAGTCGGGGCGCCTGGGCGGCAGCCTGAGCGGCGGCGGCACGACCACGCTGCGCTTCCAGCCCGACAAAAGCCTCAAGCCCGGCGAGCAGGTCACCGTGACCCTCACCACCGCCGCCCGCAGCGCGGCCGGCCTCGCCCTGGCCCGGCCCTTCACGTACAGTTTCACGGCCAGGGCCGCTCCCGCCCCGGTCACCTTCGGGCCGTTGCAGCACCTGAGTGCGCCCGGGCCGGTTGCGGTGGAAACCGCCGATTTCGACGGGGACGGGGACGTGGACATCGTTTCGGTAGCCCAGTACGCAGCGGCCGGTACCCTGCACCTCAACAACGGGGCGGGCCTTTTCAACCTTACCAAAACCCTGCCGCCAATATATTCTACCAAAACCGGTATGTGCGTGGCCGATTTCGACGGGGACGGGGCAATGGATATCGGCATTTTAGCCTCGTCCACTGAGGGCGGTGACGCGCACATCTTCCGCAACGACGGGCAAGGCAACTTTACGACCAGTTCCGTGATACCGGCACTACGCGGAGCCAATGATATCCAGGCTGAGGACCTGAATGGGGACGGGGCAGTGGATGTAACGATTGTGCATGACCAGCCAGGGACTATAACAGTCTCCATTAACGACGGCAGCGGTACCTTTTTACCCCCCTTGCAATATTCCGCCATTTTTGGCACCCAGTACCTGACCCTCGCCGATTTTGACGGCGACGGCGACGTGGATATTGCCTCAAATGCCCCCGATCAGACCGGGTTGAATTTAAATGACGGCACGGGCCGGTTTTCAGCCACCACAACCGTGGCCGCGGGCGGCTACAACATGGCAACCGGCGACCTGGACGGGGATGGGAGCACGGACCTGGTGACCCATGCAGGTTTTAGCAGTGCTCAGGCAGTGTTTTACCTTAACCTGAGAGTAACCCGCTGGCCCACTGATATACTGGAAGTAGGCCCTCAGCCTACGCACACGCAACTGGGCGACCTGGACGGGGACAACGACCTGGACATCGTGTACGCCCTGTATGGCAGCATCGTGTCGGTAAAGCGCAACGACGGCACCGACGGAACCAAATACACTTCCACCCCCGAAATTCTGGTGGGTAACCCCAAGCCCGGAACCGATGCCATACCGCTGTGCCTGAGCATCGCCGACCTGGACGGAGACCAGGACCTGGACATCGTGTCGGGCAATGTCGGCACCAACAACCTTTCCGTGCTGCTCAACGGGGGCAGCCAGCCCGGCCTTTCCCCCGTGGGCCTCTCGTTCGATCACCCGGGCGGCAGCAAACCGGTGGCCGTGGCCTACACCGGCGCCTGGACGGCCACCGGCCAGGACTGGCTCACGGTGAGCCCGGCGGGCAGCACCGGCAGCGGTACGCTCACGGTGACGGCGGCCCCCAACCCGGCCGCCGAAAGCCGCACCGGCACAGTTACCGTTACCGGCAACGGCGCCAGCCGCACGGTGAGCGTCACCCAGGCCGGCGCCCCGGCGACGCTTTCGGTATCGCCCGGCAGCCTCACGTACGGCCCCGCCTTGCAGAACCAGCAACTTTCCATCACCACCAACGCCATCCACACCGTCGCCGTTGACCAACCCTGGCTCTATACCGCGGCCCGCCCCCACTGGGGCAGCCGCACGGTTGACTTCCAGGCAGCCGCAAACCCCGACGCCCGCCCCCGGAGCGGCACGATCACCGTGAGCGGGGGCGGCCTCACCCGCACGGTTGCCGTTACCCAGGACGGCGCCGCCCCGCTGCTTGGGGTGCAACCCGACTACACGGTGTTCGCCCAGCCCGGCGGTGAGCAGTCGCTGGCCCTTACTTCCAACGCCGACTGGACCGTGTCCCAGGTGCCCGACTGGCTCTCGCTGTCCGCGGCGGGCGGCTACCGCGACGCATCCCTTACGCTTGCGGCAACGGCCAATCCTACCGCCCGGCTCCGGCGGGCCACCCTGGTATTTACCGCCGGCAGCGTGCGCCGGGAGGCCGTTGTGGTGCAGGACGGCGTGCCGCCGCAGATGGCCTTTTCGCCCAACAGTTTGTCCTTCGGCACCGACAGCGAAAGCAAAACCGCAGCGCTTACGGCCAACGTAAACTGGTCCGTGGGCCCGCTTCCCGCGTGGATAACCGTAAGCCCCACCAGCGGCACGGGCAACGTTACCCTCTCCGTTACGGTGGCGGCCAATGCCCTGTCTACCGGCCGCTCGGCCAGCATCCGCGTCCTGTCCTCCGACGGCTCGGAAATCGAAACGTCCCTGTTCGTGTCCCAGTTACGCTCGAGTGCCTCGCCCAGCAGCCTGGCCTTTGCGGCAAAGGGCGGGAGCCAACCCTTCGCCCTCACCTACACCGGTACCGGCACCTGGAGCCTTTCCACCACCGACAACTGGCTCCAGATGAGCCCGGCGGGTGGGAATGCTGACGCTATGGTAAGCGTAACGGCAAGCGCCAACCCGGCCGGAGCCCCCCGGTCGGGCAAAGTAATGATTACCTTCGGCACCCGCACCCAGACGGTCTTCGTCACCCAGGAGGCCGCCGCCCTGGCGGTTACTCCCGCCGGGCTTGACTTTGCCGTCGCCGGGGAAACCGGCACGCTTGCCGTAAGCAGCAACCGCGACTGGCTCCTGAGCGGCGGTGCCGAATGGCTGACGGTAAACAGCCCCGTTACCACCGGGAACGCTACCGTTACCCTGACGGCCGCCGCCAACGACGCAACCAGCGCCAGGACGGCTACGCTTGCCTTTACGGCCGGCAACATTACCCGTACGGTTGCCCTCAACCAGCCCGCCGCCCCCGCCCGGCTCGCCGTATCGTCCCCGGTGGTAGAAGCACCCGCGGCGGGCGCAGAAGCCACCGTGCAGGTACACAGCAACACGGCCTGGAGTGCCGGCAGCGACCAGGACTGGATTCGAGCGGGCACTGCCGGGGGAACGGGCAACGGCCCGCTTGCCCTCACCATTGCGCCCAATGCCGGCGTCACCCCCCGGACGGGCACGGTGCGCGTCAGCAGCGGGGAGATTACCCTGACCGTGGAAGTCAGGCAGGCCGCCGCCCCCGTACATTTGAGCGTGCGCCCCACGGACGTCGCGTTTTCGGCCGACCGGGAGACCATCACGCTGCGCATTACCAGCAATACCGACTGGCAACTGGGGCCGTTGCCCGGGTGGTTGGAGGCCGGCAGCAGCAGCGGCAGCGGCAACCAGGAAGTTGCCCTCACGGCGGGTGCCAATGCAGCAACGCAAGCACGCAGCGACGTCTTTGCGATTACCGCCGGAGGGCTCGTGCAGGAGATACGGGTAAGGCAGGCAGCGGCCCGGCCGCTGCTGTCGGTAACCCCCGAAGCCCTTGCGTTCCCCGCCGCGGGAGCGACCAGGACCCTTGCCGTGCGGGCCAATGTTGACTGGCAGGTGGACGCTCACCCGACCTGGGTAGTGGTAACTCCATCGGCCGACAAAATCACCTTCCAGGTTACGGCCACTGCGAACTCCGAGCCAGCGACCCGCACGGGTAGCCTCACCCTTACCGGCGGCGGGCTCACCGCTACGGTATCCCTGGACCAGGAGGCAGTTGTCCCTTACCTGCGGGTTTCCCGCGACAGCCTGGCGGTAGTGGCCGAAGGATCAGTGCAAACAATCGAGGTTGCCTCCAACCAGTCGTGGCGGGTAGAAGTGCCGGCCGGCTGGCTAACGGCTGATGCAACGGCCGGGAAAGGCAACGCAACGCTCGCTTTTACGGCCGCACCCAACGAAACGCCGGAGCCCAGAAACTGCCGCATTGCTGTAACGGCCGGTGCGCTCAGTCAGCAAGCCATTTTCTACCAGGCCGCTCCGGTGACGGTGCCCGCCACGGCCGACCTGGTAGTGGCCCCCAATCCTGCCCGCAGTACGCTCACCGTCCGGCTCGGTGAGCAGCCGGGAGAGATGGTCGAGGCGCAGCTTTTCAACAGCATTGGGCAGGTAGTAGCCCTTTACCAACTGCCCGTAGTGGCCGGAAAAGTAGCGCAAGCCCTGCCGGTAGGCACCCTGCCCCGGGGGCTCTACATTCTGCAAGTGCACGCGGCCGGCTTACTGCAGCAGCGCAAAGTGCTGCTGCAGTAAGCCGTCAACCGTCTTGAATGACAACACCTTAACCCGTTAATTACCTTTTGTTTCAACCTCTAATCCTGAGTAATGCCCCAATGAAAAAGTTTACCCTGCTGAATGCCTGTTTTACGTGCTGCCTGCTGTATTTCTCCCTGCACCCCTTGCTGGCGCAGTCCCCTTCCGTCATCTCGGGGCCAGCCTGCATTGATGCGAGTGCAGGCAACGTGACCTACACCCTGATTACCAACAGCAATTCTACTACCTATGGGTACCGCTGGTACACCAAGGGCGACATTGAGATTGTGAGTACCAATGGGAATAAAGTAACCATCCGCTCGGTCAACAAGCGGACCGGCGGGCAGCCCGGCTACGCCAAAGGCCGCCTCTTTGTCTCCCACCGCAATGTAGACAGTGATCCCTGCGGTCCTTTTCTGGCCCAGCTTGATATTTACAAGGAGTTCAACCTCCGGGCCAGGGCAGGCGGCGTGACCATTATCGGCCCGGCCTGCGTAGCCCCTGGCGATACGGCAGCCTATTCAATTGACCCCGTACTGAGCCGCAACCTGGACGACGAGATCGGGTTGGACCATTACAAGTGGTCCTTTCCCACGGACTGGCAGCCCTACTACTACTCCGGCGACAGCACTTCGGTAACCCTGATCGCCGGCAGCAGCACGGTAAATGGCGTAAGCGCAGAGGTAGGAAAGTGTAATTTCGGCAACGCCGACAAGCGCATCAGCCTCGGCCTGTTCCAGAAAGCCGCCAAGCCCCAGTTCGTGCAGAAGCCGCAGTGCCTGGCCACCGACGTGCGAACGGTGACGGTGAGTGTCCGTCATGTCGCCGGCGTAAGCTACCGGTGGAGCAAACCTTCCAACTGGACCATTGCCAAAAGCGGGGTCGTTAACAACGAAAACTTCATTACCCTCAACATTGACGGCAACCCGGGGCAGATCATTGTGGAGGCCGGCGTACCGGGCTCGGGTAAATGTCCTTCCGACACGGCCAGCTTTACCCTTACCCGCTCCCTGGGGGCCGACTGCTACATTGGCGGCGAAGCCTGCGTGGACGCGCAAAACCGGGGGGTAAGAACCTATACGCTGGTAAATGCGCCCCTCAACAGCGCTTTTCACTGGACGCTGCCCGCCGGCTGGACCTTTGCCAACGCCGACACGACGGCCCAAACCGTGCAGGTACTACCCGGCACGGGAGGCGGGGTGATCGGGGCATCCGTACGGGGAACCAACTGCGGCCCCAACGTCAAAACACTGACCGTACAACAAAAACCCGGCCGGCCAGCGACCATTGCGGGAGCTGACTGCCTGACGCCCAATACCACCGGAAACGTATACTCGGTTGAACCGGTGGCCGGAGCGACGGGTTACAGCTGGTCCCTGAGCGGCAGCCTCACCAGCCCCAGTACCCTGGTAAACGGGGGAAATTCCATTACGGTCAGCATCGGCGCTGCGGGAGGCACGCTCAGCGTGACTGCCAACAATGGCAACTGCGCCGGGCTGTCGCAAACCAAAACGGTGAACCTGGCGCCGGTGGAGCCGGCCAGCATCAGCATTTCCAAAACCTGCATCAACCGTGGCATGCCCGACGAAGTGACCTTCAGCGTTTCCAACCCGGTAGCCGGACAAACGTACGAATGGCGGCCGGTATACCCGAGCAGTGCCGCCCAACTCCCGGCCTGGACGATAAAACCCGGCACGCCTGCCAACGCCGCTTCCGTTACCTACCTGACCAACGGGGTGAGTGGGCCCAGCAGCAGCCCGTACAACTACAGTGTAGAAGCCCGGGCTTTGAACAATTGCGGGACGTCTGGATACGTAAGTTCACCTGCCGTACGGTTGCTGGGTGCCGGAGTAATCACAATGACGCCCAGCCAGATGATGACTGAGGATGCGAATGGTGAACCGTACCAGTACGGAGAGAGTTTTTCGGCAACCAGCATAGCCGGAGCTACCTACCAATGGTTTGTCAATGGCAGCCTCGTCACGACTGCTACTGCAAGCGTAAGCACAGGAGGCCCTAATGGCAACGTGGTGTACGTGTACGGCAACACCCCGGGTACGGTGCGGGTAGAAGTAAACCTGAACGGCTGCAAAACCCGGATAGAAAAAACTTCGGCATACGCGTCGGCAACTTCAGCCAGGATGGCCACCAGCCAGGCTGGTACCGAGGACCTGAGCCGCCAGGTAAGCGTGTATCCCAACCCGAGCAGCAGTGAATTTACCCTGACGTTACCGTCCTTTAAAAGCCAGGCCCAGGTAGCCCTCAAAACCCTGCAAGGACGGACCGTGTTCCGCACGGCCGTAGGCCAGCAAAAGAGCAAACTGGCTCCCGGCAAGCTGACCACCGGCGTGTACCTCTTGCAAGTGACCCTCGACGGCAAGACGGTAACCAAAAAAGTCCAGATCCAGAAGTAATCTTGGTGACTGATGGCCCGGCCGGAACCTTTCCGGCCGGGCTTTTTTTTACGAAGGGCCGTGCCGCAGCACGAGGCGCCGGCCTGACCACAGCTCGGAATCAACCTGAGCAGTGTCCCAGGCCGCCGTCAGCGTCTGGATGACGGCTCTGGGTGAGCAATGCGCTTATCTGAGGCTTTAGAGCACGTTTGTGGTACCCGCTGCACGCGTCCTGATTTTGTCCGCTCCCCGCACGGCTCAGGGCTGGCAACCCCATGCGCAAGGGCCATGCGGGACGGAATGACACGCGCCGCCCGGAGCCCGCCTCCACGGGTTCGGAGGACGTGCCTCCGAACCTCCGTAAGATTGGAGGAAGACCCGGGGAACGCCGCCAACGGACGGCGCCACGCCCGGGCGGGCGGCACCGGTACGCGTAACCCCGGAACCGGTCCCGGCCGGCCGGCGCAACCGGGCAGCCTCCGCGCGTACGGGTCGGACGGTTCTCGCCGGGCGGCGCTTCCGGGGGCCGTAAGGGGTTGGCATTCATATTTTTATTGGCATAATCCAATGCTTTCCGGCCGGGGCCGTACTGCCGGAAGGCGTCCGTTGGGCCGCCCGGGCGGCCGGGACCCCGCCGCCGCGCGCAAAGACCGCCGGGTGGCGCCATCCGGCGGGGCAGGTTGGTCTTTGGATTGCTGTAAGGCATTTCTGCGTTGTCCCTTGCCTGCTATGCAACACCTGCTACCCATTCATTTCTTGCCGGGGCTGCTCGTGCTGGCGCTGCTGGTGCCCACCGTTGCCGCCCAACCCGTCACGCGGGCGGAGGCCGACAGTCTGCGGCGGGTGCTCCCCCTGACGAAGCCCGGCGCGGACCGGGCCGGGCTGCTCCTGCAACTGGGGCGCTACCATCTCTACAAGCCGGAAGAACTGCCAACTGACCTGGCGGCCGCGGCCGGGTACGCCGGGCAGGCCCTGGACCTCTACGTACGGGAAAACAACCCGGCGGGGCAGGTCGAAAGCCTGGCCCTGCTGAGTAACATTTACCTGGAGGGCAGAAATTTCGAACAGGTCCGCTGGTACCGGCAACGGGCCCTTTCGGCGCTGGGCCAGGTGAAGAACGCGGCGCAGTTGCCCCGCCTGTGGGTGATGGCCGGCGACTGTTACCGCCGCACGCCCGAAGAGATGCCGGCCAAACTGGAAGCCTATGAGCGGGCACTGGCCCTGTACCGGCAGGCGGGCAACCGGGCAGGGGAAGCCTACACCCTCAAGGACATTGCCGACATGCACCAGGTGCAGGGCAAGTACGCCCAGTCGCTGGCCGAATTGCTCGAAGTGCTGCGCATCCAGAAATCCATTGGGGACCGCAACCTCCACTACACCCACGACCTGCTGGGGTACGTGTACACCACGATGGGCTGTTACGAGCAGGCGCTGCCCCACGCCCTCGACGCCGTGGAGTCCGCCCGGGACACCCGCGATACCTTCCGCCTCGATCTGTTCTACCTGCGGGTGGCTACCATCTACAAAGACCTGGGCCAGCACCGGCAAGCTCTCGGCGTGTACCGGCGGCTGCTCGCCAAGCGGCAACGGGAGGGGGCCAGCACCGAGTACATCATTCACGGCGCGGGGCACATCAGCGGGCAGCTCCTGGCGCTGGGCCAGCCCGACCAGGCCCTCGCTTTTCTCCGGCAGACGCTCCGGCGGCATCCCCCCCGGCAGCCCCGCGACCGGTTTTACGCCGCCGCCTTCCTGGGCGATGTGTACCTCAAACGCAAGTCGTACGCCCTGGCGGAAGCCCACCTGCTGGAAGCCCTGCGCCTGAGCCACGCGCACAATTTTGTCAACCACACCAACGAGACGGACTACATCGTCAGCGGCAACCTGGACCTGAGCCAGTTGTACGCCGAGCGGGGACAGTACGGGCATGCCCGCCATTGCCTGGAACGGGCCTTCAGCCTGGCCGGGTCCAACCCGACGCTGCTGCAACGGCGGGACCTGCAACTGCAAGCCTTCAAGCTCGATTCCCTCCAGGGAAACCTCGCTACGGCCATTGCGCACTACCAGCGGTACAAAACCCTCACCGACTCGATGTTCAACGAGCGGAAGAGCAACCAGCTCATCGCCTACCAGGTGCATTACAACACCCGCCAGCAGGAACACGACCTCACCCTCAAGGAGAAAAGCATCGCCCTGCTCGTCGCCCAGAGCCGTTCGCAACTGGCTACCATCGGGCAACGGCAGACCGAACGCAACGCCCTCATCGGCGGCACGGCCCTGCTGCTGACCATCCTGGGCTTGGGCTACAACCGCTACCGCCTCAAGCAGCGCAGCAACCGGCTGCTGGAAGCCCACCAGCACGAACTGAAGGCGCAGCACGAAGAACTGCAATCGCAGCAGGAAGCCTTGCAGGCCCAGCAGAAGGAGATCCACGAGAAGAATGAGCACCTGTCGGAACTGCTCGCCGAGAAGGACTGCCTGCTGGCGCAGAAGGACACGCTCATCGGGGAGAAGGAAGACCTGTTGCAGGACAAAGATTGCCTGCTCTCGCAGCAGTTGTTTCTGCTCACCGGCCAGGAACGGCTCCTGGCCGAAAAAGAACGGCTGCTCCGGGAGATCCACCACCGGGTCAAAAACAACCTGCAAATCGTGATGAGCCTGCTCAATTCGCAGGCCGAATCGTTGCAGGACAAAGCCGCCCTGTCGGCCATCCAGGAGAGCCAGCACCGGGTGCAGGCCATGGCCCTCATCCACCAGAAGCTCTACCAGGCCGAAGGCGTGGCCCGCATCCCGATGGACTCCTACATCCGGGAAGTGGTGGCGTACCTGAGCAACTCGTATTGCCTCTCGGGGTCCGTCCGCTTCAACCTCGACGTGGAAGACATTGACCTGGACGTCACCCAGGCCGTGCCCTTGGGGCTCATCATCAACGAAGCCATCACCAACGCTTTCAAGTACGCCTTCCCCAACGGCCGCGCCGGCGCGGTGGGTTTGTCGCTGCGCCGGCTGGCCGGGGACACCTGCCAGCTCACCATTGCCGACGACGGGGTGGGCTTGCCGGCCGGCTACGACCCGGCCCGCAGCCGCTCGCTGGGCATGACGCTCCTGCACGGCTTCAGCGCCCAGTTGGGCGGGGAACTCACGCTCTCCGGCCCGCCGGGGCTGACGATCTGCCTGGTCTTTGCCGAAGCGCAACTGAGCCCGGTGGCGGCGGCCGGCTCCTACGCCTCCTGAAGGAGCCGGCCGCCGTCGCTTTCCGTCTGCCGCTTCCCCTTTACGGGTGCGTGGCGGCGGCCGGCGTCAGCACGGGCCGGGCGCCGGGGGAGCCCAGCAGGATGTCCCCGGTTTCCTGGGCCGCCCGCAGGAACAGTACCATGTCGTTGGGGTGTCCCGGCGGAATGCCTTCGGTGACGTCGGGGATGCCGACGGTACGCACCAGCCGGGCCAGGCCGCCCGGCGAGGCAATGGTGAGGGCCCGGTTGACGCCCGGTCCGGTACCAGCCACGACGTGGGACGTGTTGCGCGGCACGAAAAGCGACTCACCGGGAGCCAGCGTGACGGTGCCGGTGTTGGTGTACACGGTGAAGGCGCCTTCCAGCACGTAGAGCAGTTCATCGTACCGGGTGTGCAGGTGCAGGGGCGTTTCGATGCCCGGCGGGAAGCGTCCTTCGATGAGGTCGTAGCCGCCGCCGGTTTCCTGCGCGTCGTGGAGCACGCGCAGGTGCGTTTCAAAGAACCAATACGGAGTATTCATACAAGTTTCCAAATTAGGGTACGGTCCAGGGCATTGGAAAAAGAATGCCAAACCGCCCCACGGGTCCTGGCGGGTGGGCCAAAAAGGGGCTGCTGCGCGAATAACCGGCTTTTTTGCCCCGGCCGGGGCCGGCGGACGGCTTCCCGGCCGGTTCCGGCGGTACGGCTGACTGGAGGTTGCGTAACCCCGCCTCCAGGAAACCGGAGGCGGACGCCGCGGAAAAGGGTGGCCCGGCGTGTAGCACTTCGCACCGGAGAGGCTGCGAAAGTTTGCGTGGCAAATGGCAGCAGTCATCCCCCTGCCAATCCCAATCACGCTGCCAGCCCCGGCTGGTTGGAGCGGTCCCGCCCGGTGCGGTCCTCTGAATGTTCCCCCAAAAGGCATCTGGTGGCTGATGCTTCCACGTATCCCCGCCACCCGCGGCTGGCCCTTGCCTCGAGACGGCTGGCCCTTGCCTCTACAGCAGCGGCCTTGTATCGGCACGCTGGCGCAGGCGTCCGCCTGTGCCTTCCCCTCCCAAGCGTCCGCTTGTTTGTTGTTTGTTTGCCTTGGGAAACGTCCTGTTTTTCAGCCGGCCGGCTTACTTGCCTTACCCTCGGGTTCTCATCCAGTTCCAGGCGTTTTCTCGTACTGATACTGATTAAAGCCTCACTAGGCGAAAGGGGTAGCCGCTTTGGAAGCACTGAGACGGTGGTTACGCCAAAAGGCAAGCGGACGCTTGGGAGGGGAAGGCACAGGCGGACGCCTGCGCCAGCGTGCCGATACAAGGCCGCTGCTGTAGAGGCAAGGACAGTAATGCACCTGCCAGGCAAGCAACAACCTCGTTCCGCCAGAGGCGCAAACCATAGCAGGCACGAAGCACAGCTTCGCGCCTGCCTGTTTTACTTCGCGCCAGCACGCTATACCGCGACAGCCCGTGCTGCTGCGCGCCGGCAAGTCACTGCAACGCGCGACGGCTCGTGCCATATCGGTCAGCGGAAAGCGCTAATCACATACCCCACAGACGGCTCGGGATGGCCTTTCCCTCAAAAGCGGTCCCGACTCCGAAACTGCGTAGTTTCCCCCGGAGTTTCTCCGGGGCACTCTCAAATACTGGAGGGAACAGCCGGCCGCCCCAATCCCTGCTTCTTGCGAAAACGGGCTCATCCGGCCGGATAAGCCCGTTTTCGCTTCGTTTCGCGGGCCGGTCCGGCGGGTTGGCATGTGAATGGCATCCGGTCCGGCACGGCCTAACCCGTTTCACCCATGCGCCCAATCACGCTAATCCTGCTTTGTACGGGATGGATGCTGCTGCCCCTGCCATCGGCGGGGCAGGTGTCCCCCGCCGATACCGCCAACGGCCTCACGCTGGAGCAGTGCATCGCCTTTGCCCTGAAGCACGCACCGGCCCTGGCCCAGTCGCGGCTCGACGAAGAAATCGCCGGCCGGGACGTGAAAGCATCCCTCGCCGGGTGGTACCCCCAGATTTCGGCCCGCTACAACGTGCAGCGCAACCTGCAGTTGCCCGTCTCGTTCGTGCCCGACTTCTCGGACCTGTCTTCCGAGCGGAGGATTCCCGTCACCTTCGGGGTGACCAACAACTCCAACGCCCTCTTCCAGGCCGACCAGGTGCTCTACAGCAACGAGGTGTGGCAGGCCTCCCGGGCCTCGCGGTTCGTGCGCCTGCAAAGCCGGCAGAACGTGCAGGCCACCCGGATCAATACGGTCGTGACGGTGAGCAAAGCCTACTACGACGTGCTGGTCACGCAGGCGCAGTTGCAGATCCTCGACGAAGCCATTCTCCGGCTGGAAAAACAACTCAAAGACGCCTACAGCCAGTTCGAAAGCGGCACCGTGGACGAAACGGATTACCAGCGGGCCACCATTGCGCTGGGCAACGCCCGCAGCGACCGGCGCCGGGTGGCCGAAGCGGTGGGCCCCAAAAAGACGCTGCTCAAGGAACTGATGGGCGACGCCTCGGAGGGCGAAATGCGGCTGGCCTTCGACGCCCGGCGGATGGCCGAGGACCGGTGGGTGGATACGCTGCAACGGGCCTCCTACGCCAACCGCATCGAGTACCAGCTTTTGCAAACCCAAAAGGCCCTCCAGCAACTGACCGTGAACTACCACCAGTGGAACTTCCTGCCCACCCTATCGGCGTTCGTCAACTACAACCTCGTGTACCAGAGCCAGTCCTTCCGGCAACTGTACGACCAGTCGTTTCCCACCTCGGTGGTGGGCCTGAGCGCCACGGTGCCCCTCTTCCAGGGCGGACGCCGCGTGCACAACCTGCGCAAAGCCCAACTGCTGGACCGGCGCCTGGACGTGGAACTCGACAACGCCCGGCAGCGCATCCGCACGGAGTACGAGCAGGCCCTGGGAAATTACAAAAGTGCCCTCACCGAATGGAACACGGTGCAGACCAACGCGGCCCTGGCCGAAAAGGTGTACCGGACCACCAAGCTGCAATACGACGAAGGCATCAAAACCTACCTCGAACTGATTGTGGCCGAAACCGACCTGCGCACCACCCAACTCAACTACTACAACGCCCTGTACCAGGTGCTGTCCGGCAAGCTCGACCTCCAGCGGGCCCAGGGAACGGTATCCGTGCAATAAACCCCTTACAACCCCTTACAACCATGATACAGCCGCATTCATCCCTCCTGGCCGCCGCGCTCCTGGCCGCGGGGATGCTCCTTTCCTGCAACCCGGCGCCCGGCACTTCGGGCCCGCCGGCCACCCCCGCCGTGCCGGTAAACGCCTCGGCGGTGACCCGGGAAAAAGTGGTGGGGATTGATACCTACCCCGGCACGGTGGTGCCGCTGCAAGAAGTAGAACTGCGTCCGCAGGTGAGCGGCTACATTACCCGCATTTTCGTGCAGGACGGCCAGCCGGTGCGGAAGGGCCAGTCCCTCTACGAGATTGACCGCACCAAGTACCGGGCCGCCTACGACCAGGCCCGGGCCGCCGTGGAAAGCGCCCAGGCGGGCCTGGAAAGGGCCGAGCAGGACGCCGGGCGGTACGAAAACCTGGGCCGGCAGAACGCCGTGGCCCGGCAACGGGTGGATTACGCCCGCACCGACCTCAAAACGGCCCGCACGCAGGTCGCCGCGGCCGAAGCCTCCCTGTCGGGCGCCGCCACCGACCTGCGCTACTCGCTCATGACCGCCCCCGTGGACGGGGTGATCGGCATCTCCCGGGTCCGGGTGGGGGCGCAGGTGTCGCCCGGGCAAACCCTGCTCAACACGGTGTCGTCCGACGACCCGATTGCCGTGGACTTCGTGATCAGCCAGGATGAGATTCCGCGCTTTACCCGCCTGCGGGGCGGCAAGGCACCGGCCGATTCGCTCTTCACCCTCGGGTTTGCCGACGGCACGGCCTACGAATTCCCCGGCCGGCTCGCGGCCATTGACCGGGCCGTGGACCGGCAGACGGGCACCATCACCGTCCGCGTGCGTTTTCCCAACCCGGCCCGCGAGCTGGTGGCCGGCATGAGCGTGGTGGTGCGGGTGCTCAACCGCGACGCGGGCGAGCAGGTGGTCATTCCCCACAAGGCCGTCACCGAGCAGGTCGGGGAGTACTACGCGTTCGTGGTCCGGGGCGACTCGGTGGAGCAGCGCAAGCTGACGCTGGGAACCGCCTTTGCCGACAAGATCGTGGTGCGGGGCGGCCTCGACGCCGGCGAACGGGTGGTGGTGCAGGGCATCCAGCGGCTCCGGCAGGGGGCCAAAATCACCCTCGACAGCACCGGGGCGGCCGGGGCGGGGCAAACGGCGGCAAAGTAATCTTCTCATCCACATCCGAACAGTCATGATCTCCGACGTTTTCATCCGCCGGCCCGTTACGGCCATTGTCATTTCGCTCATCATCGTGCTGGTGGGGGGCCTCGCCATCGGCACGCTGCCCGTGAGCCAGTACCCCAACATCAGCCCCCCGGTGGTCAACATTGCCGGCAACTACACCGGGGCCGACGCGCAGACGGTGGAGCAAACCGTGGCGACCCTCGTGGAGACCCAGGTGAACGGTACGCCCGGCATGAGCTACCTCAAATCTACCAGCACCAACACCGGGCAGTTGTCCATGGACGTCAACTTCGACGTGGGCACCAACATTGACATTGCCACCCTCGACGTGCAGAACCGGGTGAGCATTGCCGAGCCCCGCCTGCCCGAAGAGGTGCGGCGGCTGGGCCTGACGATCCGCAAGCGGAACCCGACGGTGCTGATGGTGATCATCTTCTACGCCCCCAAGGCCAGCCACAGCGTGACGTTCCTCGACAACTACACCAACCTCTACATCCGCGACGCCCTGCTGCGGGTGCCCGGCGTGGGCGACATCGTGTCGGTGGGGGAGGAGTTCAGCATGCGCGTGTGGCTCAAGCCCGACAAACTCTCGCAGCTCGGCATCAGCACGGCCGAAGTGGTGGCCGCCCTGCGGGAACAGAACGTGCAGGTGGCGGCCGGTTCGGTGGGCGGCGCCCCGCAGTTTTCCTCCCAGTCCTTCGAATACCCGATCACCGTCAACGGCCGGGTCAACACCCCGGAGGGGTTTGAGAACATGATCGTGCGCACCCGGCCGGAAAACGGGTCGGTGGTGTACCTGCGCGACGTGGCCCGGCTGGAGCTGGGGCGGTTCAACTATAGCCGCCAGTCTTTCCAGGGCGACAAGCCGGCCTCCTTCCTGCTCGTGTACCAGACGCCGGGCAGCAACGCCCTTTCCACCGCCGACGGCGTGCAGAAAGCCCTCACCACGATGAAGCGGTCCTTCCCGCCCGACTTTACGTACACGGTCGCCTTCGAGTCGTTTTCGGTGGTGAAGGTTTCCATCCGCGAGGTGCTCCACACCCTGGGCGAAGCCCTGCTGCTGGTGATCGTGGTGGTGTTCCTGTTTTTGCAGAACTGGCGGGCCACCCTCATTACGGTGCTGGCCATCCCGGTGTCCATCGTGGGCACTTTCATCCTGTTCATTCCCCTGGGCTTTACGATCAATACGCTCACGCTCTTTGGCTTCGTGCTGGCCATCGGCATCGTGGTGGACGACGCCATCGTGGTGGTGGAAGCCGTGCAGCACTACATTGACGAGGAAGGACTTTCAGCCCGGGAAGCCACGCGCAAGGCCATGAAAGACATTACCGGGCCGGTCATCGCCATTGCCCTCATCCTGGCGGCCGTGTTCATCCCGGTGGGCTTCATACCCGGCATCGTGGGCCGTCTGTACCAGCAATTCGCCATCACCATTGCCATTTCGGTGCTGCTGTCGGCCTTCGTGGCCCTGTCGCTCACGCCGGCCCTCTGCGCGCTGCTGCTCCGGCCGGTTAAACTCAATGCCGAGTCGCGGGGCCTGAACCGCTTCTTCTACCGCTTCAACGAATGGTTTGCCCGGGTGACGCGGTCGTACTCGAACGGGGTGCGGCAGGCGATCCGGGCCACGCCGCTCGTGCTGGTGTTGCTCGCGTGCATCTACGCCGGTACGTTCGGGCTGTTCAGCACCAAGCCCACCGCATTTATTCCCACCGAAGACGAAGGGCGGCTGTTCGTTTCGTTCGAGTTGCCCGAGGCGGCCTCCTCGGCCCGCACGCAGGAGGTGCTCCGGCAAATCGCCGGGACGCTCCGGACCACGCCCGGCGTGCAGAACTACGCGGCCATCGCCGGGCTCAACTTCATCAACTTCTCCATCAAGTCCAACAGCGGCACCTTTTTCGTGCAGCTCAAACACTGGGACGACCGGCAGGAGGCTTCCCAGATGCTTTCGGGCGTCATCGCGCGGCTCCGGCAGCAGTTCGTGGCCGTCAAGGAAGCCAACATCGTGGTGGTGCCGCCGCCGGCCATCCCGGGGCTGGGCCAGACGGGCGGCTTTAGTTTCATCCTGCAACAGCGCGAAAGCAACGACGACATCAAGGGCTTCGAGCGGGTGGTGAACGCGTTCATGGCCGAAGTGCGGAAAAGGCCCGAGATCGCCGGGGCATTCACGTTCTTCACGGCCCGCACGCCGGGCTACCACCTGGAAGTGGACCGGGAAAAAGCCAAAAAGCTGGGCGTGTCGCTGGCCGACGTGTTTGCCACCATGTCTACCTACATGGGCAGCCAGTACGTCAACGACTTTACCCTGTACGGCCGCAACTTCCGGGTGGTGGCCCAGGCCGATACGTCCTACCGCAACGACATCCGCGACCTGAGCCAGTACTACGTGCTCAACGGGCGGCGGGAGCCCGTGCCGCTGAGCGCCCTGGTCACCTCGCAGGTCGAAGAAAGCGCGCCGGTGGTCTCGCACTACAACCTGTTCCGGTCCACGGAGATCAACGGCGGCCCGGCCCCCGGCTTCAGCAGCGGCCAGGCCCTGGAAGCCCTCCAGGAAGTGGCGGCGCAGACCCTGCCGGCCGGCTACGGCTACGAGTTTTCGGGCTTGAGCCGCGAAGAGTTGTCGTCGGGCAACAGCACGATCATCATCTTCTCGCTGTCCATCCTGATGGTGTTCCTGCTGCTGGCGGCCCTCTACGAAAGCTGGTCGGTGCCCTTCTCGGTGCTGCTGGCCGTGCCGCTGGGGGCGTTCGGGGCGATTGTGGCCCTCACCCTGCTGCCCGAGCTGACCAACAACGTGTACGCCCAGATCGGGCTGGTGACGCTGATCGGCCTGGCGGCGAAAAACGCCATCCTGATCGTGGAGTTCGCCAAGGAACGCGTGGACGCCGGGGTGAATGCGCTGGAAGCCACGATCCAGGCCGTGCAGTTGCGCCTCCGGCCGATCATCATGACGTCGCTGGCCTTCCTGCTGGGCGTGCTGCCGCTGGCCTTCTCGTCGGGGGCGGGGGCCGTAGCCCGCACCACCATCGGCTGGACGGTGATCGGCGGGATGCTGGGGGCCACGTTCCTGGCGATCTTCGCGGTGCCGGTGCTGTTTCTCGCCATCACGCGGCTGGCCTACGGCCGCCGGAAATTACGGGAGCTGGAAGCCGGGCACCAACCCGGGGAGGCTGAAAGAACTTAACCACGGAGACACGGAGGGCACGGAGAGATAAACTTAACCGCAAGGGAAACGCGTTTTTCTTTGCGCCCCTTGCGGTTAAGTTTATCTCGCTCCTCGCTCCTTTTTTCTCAGTACCCAACGGACTGGTACGCGTAGACCGGGCGGTCAGGGGTGAAGGTTGGTTTTTCTTCGGCAAAGGTGAGGCGGATGGAGAGGCCCGGCGGTCCGCCCAGCGTGAGCTTGCCCTTGAGCTGGCGGGAGAAGCCGTGCAGGAGCGTCATGCCCAACGAACGGCTGCGCGAAGGGGTAAAGCCTTCAGGGAGTCCTGCCCCGTCGTCCTCGATGCGCAACTCGTAGGTCGCCGGCACAGTACCGGGCAGTTGGTGCAGGCTGACGGTGACCGTACCGGCGCGGCCGTCGGGGAAGGCGTACTTGAAGGCGTTGGTGACGGCTTCGTTGAGGATCAGGCCCAGGGGCACGGCTTGGGTGACGTCAATCTCGATGTTTTCCACTTCCAGCTGGAAGCGCAGGGGCTGGGCGGGTTGGTAGGAGTCGCACAGGTAGCAGACCAGTTCCCGGATGTATTCGGGCATGGGGATGCGGGCCAGCCCTTCGGATTGGTAGAGTTTCTGGTGGATGAGGGCCATGGCCTGCACCCGGTGCTGGCTCTCGCGGATGGCCGAGAGGGCGGCCTTGTCGGCCAGCGAGGCGGCCTGGGAGTTCAAGAGGCTCATGACGATTTGCAGGTTGTTTTTCACCCGGTGGTGAATCTCCTTGAGCAGTCCCTCTTTTTCTT